>JBDLIC010000179.1:0-5777 GCA_039715075.1 Nitrospirota bacterium | reverse complement strand
CTACTGTTTATGAGGATAATATTGATGTTTCCACCTGGTTGATGAGTGAGAAGCTTGACGGGGTGAGGGGGTACTGGGACGGGGAAAGGCTGTTGTCAAAAAATGGCAATGACCTGAATCCCCCGGAGACGTTTGTTAAGAATTTTCCTGACTTTCCTGTAGAGGGTGAAATATGGGGAGGAAGGGGAACATTTGAAAGAACAGTCAGCATTGTCAGGAAGGATGAAGCTCACGACGGCTGGCTTGATCTTAAGTTTGCTATATTTGATCTGCCGGAGGCAGGCGGAGGGTTTGAGGAGAGATTGAATATTGCCCGCCGGTGGTTCGATGAGAACCCTTCTGAATATGCATTTGTAATTGTGCATAAATCTGTACGCAGTAAAGAACGGTTGAAGGAAGAGCTGCAGAGAGTGGAGCAACTGGGCGGGGAAGGGCTGATCCTGCGAAAACCAGGCTCACTCTACAGTACAGGACGGAGCAGTGAGGTCCTCAAGGTGAAGAGTTATTACGACATGGAGGCATTGGTCCTGGAACACATGGAGGGTACAGGACGTAACCGTGGGAGAATGGGGTCCCTGCTCGTTGAACTGCCGGATAAAACAAGATTTAAAATTGGAACGGGTTTTAGTGATGAGGAGAGGATAAATCCGCCGCCGATCGGTTCCATTATAACGTTTAAATACTATGGCTATTATAAATCAGGCATTCCCAAATTTCCGTCCTTTCTGAGAATAAGAAAGGACATCTCTTTAGAAAAAAAGGGTAGTGCTACGGATGCAGGGGTATTGGGGCTTAATAAAAAACATTTAAATGGGTGATACCATTTTTGAAGATAATTTTTTTCTTGACAAATCACTTTTTTCAGGATAAATTCTTACCATCAAATAAGTTCCCTGCTTTATCTTCTTGGCTTTGAATTATTAAAAACAGGTGAGGATGTTTTAACCAATGGAGAATAACCATGAATGAAATTGGACCCAGTAATCCTGAATATGAGATTGTTGTTCCAAAAGAGAATAGGGAGAATAGAGCGATGAGGAAAAAGAACAGATTTGTCTTTAGAAATAAGAGGATGAGACCCGAAAAATTTGAAGCCGAAAATGCTGCATCAGATGTAATTCTGGATGATACAGTACTTAACTTACAGGAAAATAAGAAAAAAACAGGAAGTCATCGTCTTTCAGAGCTTCATTCATTCAGATCCAAATTCAGGTGATTCCAGTGTCTTTCTGTTGTTCCTGAATCAAAAAAATAAGGTAACAAGCGCTTTATTCGCACTTTTTTTTGCTGGACAGTCTGCGAATTGAACTGCTATAATTAAAATATTTCTCCGATAAAGTCTGCGATTGAATATAACTGGTGCAGTATTGATAAGGGAAGGTTTTCTTTAGTTGAAGTTATAATAGTAAATTAACTGTAACTATTTATTAAATAAAAATAAAGTTTTTTAGAAACCAGATATGGCCTGAAGTGTTTGCACAACAAATGTGCAGGTATTCAGGGCAGGAGGACAGTAATAAAAGTTTTATTTCTTCTTTTTTGCAGCGGCGGCGGTTGAATCCCCCCCATTTGTTGAGCGACCAGCTTAACAGAGAAGGCGGTTTATTTAACCCCGCCTTTTTTTTGTGAAAATCTCAGGAGGTCTAACTAAGCTAAATCATTATGAAAATTATTAAGAAAATATACGACTGGGTGTTGCACTGGGCGGAAACTCCATATGCTGTTCCGGCCCTTTTTCTTCTTTCTTTCAGTGAATCCTCTTTTTTTCCTGTGCCTCCGGATGTTCTTCTTATCGCACTCGCTATTTCGATCCCAAAGAAATCTTTTAAGTATGCAGCTATATGCGCTGTCGCCTCTGTTCTGGGAGGGGTCCTTGGATACTACATAGGTTTTTACAGTTACGAAGCGGTTGGCAAACCGATTGTTGAATTCTATCACGGGCAGGAAATTATGAATGCGATTAAAATGCAGTATGACCAGCATGGTTTTTGGGGGATCCTGATTGCTGCAATAACGCCGATTCCCTACAAGGTCTTTACGATTGCATCCGGTGTATTCAAGTTCGATTTTCTGCTGTTCTTTATCGCATCCGTTCTTGGGAGGAGCTTCCGCTTTTTTGTTGTTGCCGGACTGATCTGGAAATTCGGCCCTACGATAAAAAATTTTATTGATAAGTACTTTAACCTGCTGAGTTATGTTTTTATTATTCTGCTGGTCGGAGGCTTTATTCTCATGAAGTACGTATTTTAGATAATTCAAGACCAACGTGCTGTAAACCATTTGCCCTGTACTTTTAATGTGGCCCTGAAATATATTATAGTATCCTATTATCCAGGAGGGATTTATGGTTAAGACCAGGATTTATATTTTTTCACTTATATTTTTATTTGCGGTTCAGGGTTCATTATCTGCTTATGCTTTTCAGGGGAGTGAAACAAGTAAGACGGATAAGGAAAATCCGGTAGTTAAAAAGAGACAGGCACGTGTTCCGACGAAACAGGAGATAGGTTCCCTGGAGGTCTTTACCGAGCTTCTTGATGTTATTGAATCAACCAGTGACAGAAAATCTATCCTTCCAAAGATTGAAGAACTGTATATGAAGATTATTACGGAATATCCGAAAGCGCCTCTTGCCCAGGAAAGTTACTGGAAGCTCCTTACCATTTATGTAGAAGAATATTTCCCCCCTGCATATGATAAAGCGGAGAAACTTTACAATGATTTTTTGACAGGACATCCGAAATCTGTCCTGAAGAAGTTTCTGGTTGAGACCCTTGGGAAGAGTTACTACAGGAATGCCATGTGGGACAAACTCCTGGGGATTTCGTCTCCTGTATTTAAGGAGTATACGGAAACACAGAAAAGGACCCCCGCATCCATACTGTTTATGTACTCTGAAGCAAACTATAAACTCGGAAATGTAGCAGAAGCTGAAAAGGGTTATGAAATAGTATCCGAAAAATTTCCAAAGCTTGTTGAAGGTAAAAAGTCAAAATCAATGCTGGAGAAGATCAGCAAAAACCGCTAGCAGTCTATTATGCATAGTGCCGCTTCAATCTCTCATTTCTCCATTCCCCCGTTTCTTTATTGATACATGCTATTATTTTAATTATGAATTGCTGCTTGAGAAATAGATCTGTTCTTCTGTCCATTGCCGTTCTTATTGCTCTGCTCTTACCGGCATGTTCATTTTCCGCTGTTATTGAAGGTATTGTGCTTTCGAGCAGCGGCCCGGTTGAGGGTCCAGGCATCTATGCATACAAGGAGTATCATGATATAAAAAATGGGTCGCCGTCCCATATATCTATGCCTGGAGATAAAAAAGGGTTTTACAGGCTTGAACTGCCGCCCGGCAATTACTATCTTACAGCGGCTGGAAAGGTTGACGGCAAAGATTATTTTTCTTTTCACGGTGCAAATCCGATCCAGATAGCGGGAGGAAAACTCTGGATTCCTTTTATGGTATTACCGGAGACAACGGCAACGGCCGGTGGCGGGCCTTCAGCAAAACTTTCAGGAATAGTTACCTTCAGGGGGAAGCCGGTAACAGGGGCACATGTCTCAATTTATTCTCCTTCCGCCCCTGCGTTCAGGGGTATGGGTTTTCTTACAAATACGACTGATGAGAGCGGTTTATTCAGGATGAAGCCCGAGCCGGGGACGTATGTGGTAATCGCGAGAAAGAGAATGGACTTCGGAGGTATAAGGCCCCTAAAGAGCGGGGACCTCTTCTGTTATCCTTCAGCGAATCCGGTAATGATCAGGCAGTCCGGGGGTACTTTTATAGAAATACCATGCTATCCCAAGAATGACCTGAAGGCATTTCTGGATGAAGAAATTTATCCTGCGGTCCTTGTGAAAAAATCAGGTGAGGACAGTATAAGGTTCAGGGAAAACAGAATTGAAAAAACAGGCGGTACTCTACTGATAAAGGGAAGAGTAACTGACCTGCATGGAAATCCGATGAAAAACCTCTATGTTAAGGCTTATAAAGGAAAACCGTCAAAGATGTTCAAGATGCTTTATCTGAGAACAATGCCTGAATTCATGGGGGTTTCCGATGAAGACGGCCGCTTTATGATTGATGCTGTAGAGAAAGGGACATACTACATAGTTGCCCGGGAGCTGATGGGAGAAGCTCCTGCTAAGGGAGAATACTACGGCCTGTATGAGGAGAACGCTGACCATGCGGTTGTTATGGATACGGATTCGGTTGACGGCATTAATATAGTTGTAAGCAGGGTGATGGGAGAGGCGCAAAGCGCAAAGGGCATATGGCATAGGGAAAAAGATAAAAAGTGGACTATGCATATAAAGGACTTCAAAAACGCTAGAGACACTGTTATAAAAACAGATACGCTATGGAGTGGGGAGATATTTATTAAGGGGACTGTTCATGTAGCGCGGGGGGCGACTCTGACGATAAAACCGGGAACTGTGATCAGGTTTAAAAAGGTCGATGAAAACCGGGACGGGGTTGGTGATTCAAGGCTGAAGGTAAGCGGCAGGCTGGTGGCTGAGGGGACTCCTGATAACATGATAAGGTTTACTTCTGCAGAGAAGAAACCTGATAAAATGGACTGGTCCTATCTTCTGTTTTTTGTGTCAGGGGATGAAAACATTGTTAAGTACTGCAATTTTGAGTATGCATTTACAGGGATCCAGGTGCATTTTTCGAAGGCCAGTGTAACGGATTCTGTTTTTACAAAAAACCATGAGGCCATAAGGTTCGGAAGGACCGAACTGCGGATCGAGCATAATGAAATATTCAATAATACGTATGGAATAAGGTTTACCCGGCTTGAAGGCCCGGTTGAGATTAAATACAACAATATAAGGAATAATGACGTCGGTATTTTCCACGTGCCTTCGAATCAGAACATTGTAGATTTTTCTGCAACTTTTTCAAAGAAGGGGATTTATCATCGCTGGCAGCCGGTTGTCAGGTACAACAATATTTCGTATAATGATGAATATAATTACAGGCTCGGAGAAAGGCAGGGGTATAATATTTTATTGAAAGACAACTGGTGGGGAAGCAGCGAGATTGAAAAGATAACAGAGCTTATCTATGATGAGAAAAAGGACAGCACTATGGGTCGTGTTGTTTTTAAACCGTTTTTTAGTGCTCCCGTTGAAAGTGCGGGAGTGAGAGGAGGGGGGTAGCATGATTAGAAAAGGTGGAATACTAATTTTATTTTTATTACTTTTTCTGGCAGTTCCTCTGCATGCGGAAGTGATTGATACGGGCTGGATATCCGGACAGATGATGACTCAAGGAGGAGATCCCATGACCGGAGGGATGATAGTTTTTTTTAACGCGGAAACAGGGCCGCCTCCTTCTCCTGACAGATATTTAAGAATACCTGATGAAATAGGTGAAATAATTGGGGAGGGTAAGTTCCATATACTGCTTCCTGTTGGTAAATATTACATGGGGGCAATAAAAAGGGTCTCCCGGGAAAGGATCGGGCCGCCGCAGGATGGGGACTTCTTCTATATCAGCCAGGACCGGGAAGGGAACCCCGTTGCATACGGCATAGAAAAGAATCAGAGCCTGAGCGTCGGCATTGTTTCTGAAGCAGTTCCGTTTAAACGGACGGTCCCTGCTGGTATCAGCGGAATATCGGGTACTATACTTGATATTGGGGGTAACCCTGTGGAAGGAGCAATTGTATTTGCTTACTATACAGAGACAATGACCGGACTCCCGCCATTTACATCATACAGGACCAAAAAGGACGGTAAATATCTTATAAGCATGGACCGGGGTGGAA
>JBDLIC010000178.1:0-5793 GCA_039715075.1 Nitrospirota bacterium | reverse complement strand
GATCAGTCCCTTTTTGACTTTGCCCATATGTACCGGGAGATCAGTGATCTTTTTTGAATTCACGATATCTATTTTCAGATCATCATTCTTAATGGTCCGTGTATCGCCGACCTGGCCCCCAGATTCAGCGTAAAAAGGGGTCCTGTTAAGCACTATCTCGACCTCATCCCCTTCTTTGGCCTCCCTTACGAGTTCACCACCCACTATCACGGCATTGATGATACTATCCGACGCAAGTTCCCGGTAACCCAGAAATTCTGTAGGTTCCAGACTGTTCTTAATCTCCCTGTAGACCTCCGGCACTTCCCCTTCGGCACCGACCCATGATGCCCTGGCCCGTTTCTTCTGGAGCTCCATCTCTTCACTGAAACCCTGGTGGTCTATTTTAAGACCGTTGTCATCTGCAATGTCCTGTGCCAGATCAAGGGGGAAACCAAACGTATCATATAATTTAAAAAGCTCGTTTCCGGGGATAGTATCTTTCGCTGAAGATTTCACTTCACCCATCAGTTTATCCAGAATGTCCATGCCAGAAGCAAGCGTATGGGCAAACCTCTCTTCTTCAAACCTGAGGACCTTTTTACTAATTTCAGTATTTTCAATTATTTCAGGATAGGGAGCGGACATCATATCATAAACCACATCCATGATATTGTATAAAAAAGGCTCCTCAATGCCGAGCATAAATCCATGTCTTGCGGCCCTTCTAACTATCCTTCTGAGTACATATCCCCTGCCCTCATTTGAGGGAGTCAATCCTTCGGACAGAACAAAGGCCGCTGTCCTGATATGGTCCGCAATAACACGCAGTGAAACGTCTGTTGCAGAATCCGTGCCGTATTTTTTGCCCGAAATACTTTCTACACTCCGGATGATCGGGATAAAAAGGTCGGTATCAAAATTATTCACTTTACCCTGAAGCACTGCCGCAAGCCTTTCAAGGCCCATACCCGTATCGATGCTGGGTTTAGGCAATGCGGTCAGTTTACCGGAAGAGTCTCTGTTGTACTGCATAAATACAAGGTTCCATATTTCGAGGTACCTGTCGCAGTCACATCCGGCCATGCAGTCCGGCCTGTCGCAGCCCAGCTCCGGTCCCTGGTC
Organism: Nitrospirota bacterium; assembly: GCA_039715075.1. GTDB lineage: Bacteria > Nitrospirota > Thermodesulfovibrionia > UBA6902 > UBA6902 > JBDLIC01. Next base: position 4,689 of record JBDLIC010000178.1, on the reverse strand, counting down.
GATCAGGATTTCCGAGCAGGGCCCGCATGGTCCGGTATCCCCCATCTGCCAGAAGTTGTCCTTTGCCCCGAGGCGAAAAATCCTTTCAGGTGAAACTCCTACACGCTTCTCCCATATTTCAGCAGCCTCATCGTCTTCCTCAAAGACTGTTATCTGCAACTTATCAGCAGGGAGTTTAATCCGTTCTGTCAGAAACTCCCACGCCCATTGTGTCGCATCTTTTTTGAAATAATCACCGAACGAAAAGTTGCCGAGCATCTCAAAAAACGTATGATGCCTGGCTGTCCTTCCGACATTCTCCAGGTCATTATGCTTCCCCCCCGCCCTTAGGCACTTCTGTACGGTCACGGCCCTTTCTGAAGGTCTTTGCTCATCTCCCAGAAAAACGGATTTAAACTGGACCATCCCCGCATTGGTAAAGAGAAGCGTCTGGTCGTCCTGCGGAAGGAGGCCGGAACTCGGAAGGACTTTATGTCCTTTTTCATTGAAAAAATCAAGAAATAGCTGTCTTATCTTTTTGCTTTCCATATAGTACCGAAAATGTCCTGAATGCTATTAAAAATCAGACTATTATATTATTGTATTATAGCAGAAAGATTGAATATATTAGTAAAAATCAATGATAAAGAGCAACGGATTTTTCCATCTTGTAAAGCAATGAAGAGACTTCAACTGAATAGACCGTCCTGTTGATGCGGAATGGGACCTAAGGCAAATCCGGAGCATTAATTCTCACCAGCTCTCCCTTCAGCCCTTCCAGTAAAAAAGCCTTGAGGGCTTTCTTCTCTTTGTTGTCAAGATAAAGCGGTTTGAGCAGCTCCGTCCTGTTCGGATCATCACCTCCGCCAACGTTAAAAAAGTCGATCACCTCTTCTATGGTCGAAAAGACACCATTATGCATGTAAGGACCTGTTAATGCAACATCCCTGAGTGAAGGGACCCTGAATGCCTTCCAGTCTTTCTGGTCCTTAGTTACAAGGTATCTTCCGGGATCTTCCGTTAATGTTCTATATGCTTTGTATCCCGACACCTTGGCAGAAAACCTCCTTGTTGCGGACACCTGTGAATCAATGGTAACGTCGGGATTCTCAGGCACACCGAGATTATAGAACCACTCACCGGCCAGGTTTGGGCCCCTGTGGCACTTTACGCACTGTCCTTTGCCGGTGAAAATGTCATATCCCTTTTTCTGAATTGGTGAGAGGGCGTCCTCTTCACCATTTAAATATCTGTCAATCGGAGCGTTCTTTGAAACTAGCGTACGCTGAAACGCCGCAAGTGCCATCGCAATCCTTTCGCGAGTAATCTCAGTTCCAAATACTCTCTGAAATTCCGAAACATACTCCGGCACCTCTTTGAGCTCTTCTTCAAGATAATCAATATTCTGGTTCATCTTAAAAGCGCTCTCTATTTCAGACAACGTCTGCTCTGCAAGTGTAGAAGATCGGCCGTCCCACGATAAAAGGCTGCCGTAGGCCAGGTTAATAAGGGGGAGTGTGTTGCGCCAGTTCTTTGTTGTCGGATAGCCGTAAGACATTTCAAGTCCGTCAGAATATCCTTTTTCAGGATCATGACATGCTGCGCAGTTTACTGTGCCGCTGCCGGAAAGTCTTTTATCAAAAAACAGTTTTTTGCCAAGTTTCACCTTTTCAGCTGTGATCGGATTTTCAGGGAATACCGGTAGAGCCGGCAAAGGACCGATGCTTCCGGCATTCACTGAAAATGCTCCGCAAACCAATAAGATGATAACCAGAATCAGACGTGTTCTTATTGCTGAAATATTTTTATTATTCATTAAAATCCCCGTTTGATTTTTAAAGAATTATATCAGAAAAGTATACTGCAGGGGCAAGCCCCGGATGCCTGTTGTAAAAAGTTCTATTTGCTATTGTTTTAAAATACAAAACTGAACCCTCTTTACAAATCAATAATAGAGAGATAAAATTAGGTATATATAGGTTTCCCGAAAAAGCCAAACCCTTCGTGAGAAGGGGACAGAAAACGGCGGGCTGGATTAATGTTGTGATATTGATGATTATTGAATGAAATATAGTATACCGTAAGTCGGCAATGATTCTGTCAAGACTTAGAAAATCAGCAAGTCGCGATCAAATGACAATTAGAATTGCATATTTTCGTGAAAATTCATTTTCGAGCCTCTCCTGTCTTCTTTAAAGCAAATTTTAAAAGATAAGGACCGATTATCTCGTTTATTGCTGTTTTTACGATGATAACATTAATTGCGATTAAACTATACTTTTCCAGGGCAGGCAAGCGCTGAAGGTAAAGGGCAAGACCAATGGCAATACCTGCCTGAGGTGCAAGTCCGAATCCTATATATCTTGAGATATTCTTAGGTGCTGCTGAAAGAATGCCTCCGATGAAAGAGCCGATCCACTTACCAGACAACCTGAATATGACAAACACAATGGCTAACGGAAGATACTCTACAACAAGAGAAATATCTATATGTGCTCCGGCAAGAACAAAAAATGCAGCAAGGACTATTGGCTCATAATCTATCTCAAGATGCTCGAAGGGTTTTGTTGCGGGAAACAGGTTTGCTACCGTCATACCAAGGACCATAGTCGTAAATAGCGGCTCAAGTGCAAACTGTTGTGCCAGACCAAATGAAAGGCAGAAAAAGGCAACAGTAAAAATGATAACGGATTCTATTTCGATTTTGTTTTTCAGAATACTAGTAAGAATAAGGCCAGCTAACATGCCAAGAAGAGTAGAAAATATGAGGTTTAAGACAGGTTGAGTAAAAGAAGAAAATGAAGGGTTAGAACCGAGTACAAGAACTTTTATAAACGCCAGTGTCAGAGTAAATACCAGAATACCAAGGGCATCATCAATGGCAACAACAGCTAAGAGTGTTGATGTAAGCGTTCCCCTGGCCCTGTATTCATGAATGGTTGCCATTGTAGCGGCAGGGGCTGTGGAAAGTGAAAGTGCTCCAAAGATGATTGAAAATAGAAAGATATCATTTATTGTAAATGCCGGAAAAAGTAATTTCATAAAAATAAATGTGCCCAGCATTACAAAGATAAATGCCCCTGCTCCCTGTCCAAGGGTAATGAAAAGTATGCTTGTTTTGTGCTTTTTCAGATTATTCCATCTCAGGTTTCCTCCCAGGTCAAATGCGACCATGGCAAGTGCAAAATCAACGATCACTGAAGATGAATTGAGAAATTCGTTTGAAATGATACCGGTAACTGAAGGACTGAGAATTATCCCTACCAGGACATATCCGCTGACCTTTGGAAGCCCTATTCTGTTGGCTAACAGTCCCCCCAGATATCCAAACAAGAATATAAGTCCGAGTATTAAAAGAACAGAAAAATCCAAGAGCGACACTCCTTGTTTAGAACTTACCAATATATGTATTTGTTGTCAAATGGCGAGATCATTTCTCCCTGTTAATATTATCTACTTACATTTGCTTTAAAATGGTTTAATTACACCTTAGTATCTACAGTTTAGGCGTGAATTATATGCCAATAGTATTTTTTATTATTTCAATAAGTCTTTTAGAAAAATAATAATACAAAACGCCTAATATAATAATCATAACGGTACAATTAAGAAACCTGTTCATATTAAACTTCTGCTTTGATTGAAGTTTCTCAATTGTATCAATTCGCTCTTCCGATGTTTGCAGAATTTTGCCACACGCCACACATCTCATTGCACCTTTAATCACCGGCTGATGACAGTATGGACAGTTCTCGATTTTATTATTCAACTATTTCCTCCATTTATTTATTCGGCCTTTTATATTTTAAAACTTAAATAATCTGCTTAATACATTAAAATCGATAACAATTTCTTCCTCATACTTTCAATAGGATATGGTTTGAATTGGCCCATTTGAGGAAATGCATGGATAACATCTTGCCCCAATATTCCACTGTTCCAATGTTCAAACATTCCACCAGTTTCAGTCGATCAGGTTCCTGGAATTCTTAGGAAAGTCGAAAAATATAAGAAAGATTGTCGACTTGCGGGCTTTTCTGCTAAAATTAAATCAGACTTAAAAAGCACTTTCTTATCAATTGAAGGAAAAGGTGAACGATTTCTAGAGGATTGTGTGCGTTATGGTGAGTGATGAGTTTTCCGAACTGGTGTCCCGAGGGATTGAAGAGTGCGATAGCGGCAACACTCTCAAGGCGCTCATGTACCTCGAGGAAGCCTCCCGCAAGGAAAGGACCCCCCTTCTGAATTCCTACCTCGCTTATTGTCTCGCCAAGGAACGCAAGAGCTACCGCGATGCTATTGCGCTCGGCACCGAGGCACTGAAGGAACAGCCGGGGAATCTGGTTTTCTACCGGAACCTTGCCAAGGTCTATATCTTGGCAGGCCAGAGAAACAATTCAATAAAGGTTCTTCGGCAGGCTACGAAACGGGGCCGGGATGAACAGATCATGCGATTGATCAAGGCCCTGGGAATCCGGCAGGAACCGGTGTTGCCGTTCCTTCCGAGGGGAAAGCCTATCAACGTTTTCCTCGGGAAATTGAGACGTAAGTTTCTTGGTTGATTTGCAGGAAATCATGCTTTTGGAGGTGAAATAAAATAATAAAAAACTCAGTGAAGCTCCCCGCCTACAAGGCGGGGCATCAAAAGAATAGCTTTATTAATGATCATGCAGTCTGTATTCCCCTCTTTGGCAAAGAGGGGTTAGGGGA
>JBDLIC010000177.1:0-5957 GCA_039715075.1 Nitrospirota bacterium | reverse complement strand
CCTCGTTGGTGTTAGTTTTTTTCTTGCACGAATATTCTAACATCCCGTTTATACGGGAACAACGAGGTTCTTCCTTTTTTTTGATGGCGGATCGGGGTACCAGAAGCAGTATTGAAAAATGGCTAAATAACTCGCGTGCAGCTATTACTGTGTGAAGAGTAAAGACTTAACCTGCCCCTAATGTGGAGAAAAGCTGTTATGAGCCGTCCTGAATCCGGTTGTTTCAATGCGTAAGGCTGAAACTATAAGCTAGCTGCAAAAAGTCTTTATGATTCCTGATTTTCGTTGATCAGATACTTGGCAACAACAGATTCAAGAGAGTCATTTGCAGTCTTTCCTTCACTCAGGAGGCGCAATGTTTCGATATCAGACTTCCATGCAATATTACCTGGGGCCAAAAAGCATATGCTGCCGGGCTCATGCTCTGTGTAAAGTTTGCTGTCCTTAAGATAAAAATAGGCTTCATTTCTTTCAACAGGATATGAACGCATGGCGGGTGGTATATCATTAGGGGTGAACCAGAGTTTTATTTCCCTTTCTGCGTCGCTGTCATTAGCTGATGCATGAATCAGATTGTCCATTCTTTCACCAATCGTATTTCCCTCAGCATCCATAAGCGGCACAACTGTGCCCAGTGCACGTATGCAGCCGGGTTTTTCGTCACGTGCAACATGAGGATTTGTCGGCCCTGCTATATCCCGGATCAGTTTTATTGCGTTTTCTCCCTGATATGCAATTGCAATTACTCTGTGCTTCCACTCTTTACCGGGATAATGGAGGCGGCCCCTGATGTATTCGAGCAGGGATGGAAAAAACACTTTGCCGCGGTGCTCTGAATAGTGCTCCTCAGCAAGCATCCTGCTAACGGAAACAATTTTAGTCGCGGAAAATCTAAGACCGGTATGGAATTCAGAAAGCTGGGAAAGCACATAACCCGTTAACGAATTCTTGAGGGCGTCCGGTTTAATGAGAACGAGTGTTAGTTCCAGTTCTTTGTTGTCCATATATAATCTCCTTATTTTGAGCAGTTTTTCTGTTAATTAAACGGATAAACATTATAGCCAAGAAAAGAAGAAATAAACAAGACTGAATTGGTTGGAAATAAAAGAGGAACGAGAAAAGTGCAGGCGTAAAGTGCCGCCACTTTTATAATTATTATTGAGTATGTTTATTGCTCATCATCATTAAAAATGTCGCGAAGCTTCTCATATCGTTCACCGAACTTCTGCCTCATAAGCGGATCAAGCCGTTTCATCGTCTTCATCTGATATATTTCGTGCCGTATATAGTTTTCGGACATGATGACGAAGCCGTCGTTCATGCTCCATATGGCCTCTGTTTCTTTTCCTGTGACCTGGCCGATCAGGGCCTCACTTGAGTCTGCTACCAGGGTGAATCCCCTGACATCTCTTTCTGCAAAGATAGTGTCTTCTATTGGATGAATGTAAAGCTGTTTTATTTTTATATTTGTTGCGCCATAGTGTATTACTGCAGTCTTGATTTGGCGCTGCTCTGCCTCCCGGATTGAATCAAGAAGGACCTGCAGCTCCATTGGCCATGTTAATAAAAGGACTGCATCCTGTGCAGTGCTGAACATTCTTTTTGCTTTTAGAATGAGTCCGTCGTAATCCCTGATATGCCATGTATAACTTGTGTCCATTCCGGTCCTGATTCCCTGCAATTCACTTTTTAATGAATGGAGGGTGTCTTCCATGGAGGACCTGAAATTCTGTACAAATTCATCAAGTGATGCGGGTATGTATACTTTGGAACGTTCACCATGAATCGGTTGTACGGTTTGTTTTAGTTCGAGCTTCTTGATGACCTCGTAGATTTTTGAGGTCGGAATGCCGGAGTTTTTTGCGATTTCATAGGCTGTTAAGGGGTGTTCTTTTAAGAGAGCTATGTATGCCCTCGCTTCATATTCCGAAAAACCGAGCTGTGCAAGCCTGTTAATTGCGGTCTTCATGATCATAATAACTACCACGGTAGTTATTATTTGTCAAGATAAAAAGATTCCCGTCAGCATTCCATTGCAACTTGCTGTTCTTCCATATAATCCAGTATCATTTCAGGGTTGCATGTGATACACGCTTCTATCCCCTGGATTATCTGCATGTCCTCACACAACATGTAAGCTTTCTTCAGTTCATAATCCTTAACTCTTTTGATCACAAGACTTTTTGGCCTGAGATAGGCTTTTCCACAGCTCATGCATAGCCAGATGAAATTGTCCTTTGCCTTTTCCAGGCAATGAGCACAAACATATATCATTTCTTCTGGAGCAATTTCCACATGTGTTGATGTATAGACATCGTTACATATATTACATTTTCCAACAGAATCCTCCATGTTGTGACCTCCTTTCCTGCTTTTATTTCTGACATTACGTCTTACATATATTATCGGTATACTCAGATGTGCACTTAAGCCGGATAAGGTTTGCAGCGGAAGAAGAGGAGTATGAAAAAAATGGGAAATTGAGAGGTTAGGGGAGAATTGAGCGGAATTATTGCTTTTAAAAATCGGCCTTAGGTAAAATATTATTAGGATTAAAAAGATTCCTGGAGGTAACTTTTATGAATATATTTAAGACAGCTGCCCTGATGACAGGGCTTACGTTAATACTTTTATGGGCCGGTAATTCCTTTGGAGGCCAGTCGGGGATGACAATAGCGCTTATGATTGCTCTTGTCATGAACGTCGGCAGCTACTGGTTCAGTGACAAAATTGTGCTGAAGATGTACAAGGCACAGGAAGTGAGAGAAGCAGAGGCACCGGAGCTTTATTCCATGGTAAGGAGGCTTTCGCAGAAAGCTGAACTCCCGATGCCAAAAGTCTATATAATTAACCAGGACCAGCCAAATGCCTTTGCAACAGGCCGGAACCCGGACCACTCTGCCATTGCAGTAACAACAGGCATAATGAATATTCTCAGCCGCGAGGAGCTCGAGGGTGTTGTCGGCCATGAACTGGCCCATATCAAGAACAGGGACATCCTGATCGGTACGGTTGCGGCAACAATTGCCGGAGCAATAGGTTATCTTGCACATATGGCGCAGTGGGCAATGATATTCGGCGGAGGCGATGATGAAGAAGGCGGAAATCCGATAATTATGTTTGCGATGATGTTTATTGCCTCCATTGCTGCAATGCTCGTTCAAATGGCAATTTCGAGGTCAAGGGAATATGCCGCTGATTATGCGGGAGCCAGGATAGCAGGTAACTCAATGTACCTGTCCGGCGCTTTAAAGAAGCTGCATATGGCATCGCAGAGAATACCGATGAAGGCACAGCCTGCAACTGCACACATGTTTATTGTGAATCCACTTTCAGGTGGAAAAGTGGCAAAGCTGTTCAGTACTCATCCTCCAATGGAAGAGCGAATTGCACGCCTTGAAAATATGGGAAGATAAATTTCCTTTCATGCAAACATTATCGTAGGGGCGAACCATCGTTCGCCCTTTTTTATTTATCGGGTTGAAATTTGAAAACAGAGATTTTGTATACTAGACCATGTCCTTAAAGCGGATTGAAAAAAAAATCCTATCAGAAAAGCGGCTTTCTCCGGATGATGCACTGATGTTGTTTGACAGTGACGATATTTTTACCATGGGAAGGCTTGCCAGTTATGCTGCCCAGCGGCATAACAAAAATAACGCATATTTCATTCAGAACCATCACATAAATCCGACAAACATCTGTGTTAACCGCTGCAAGTTCTGCGCATTCAGCCGCTCAAAGGGTGATAAGGGCGCGTATGAGATGAGCATCAATGAAATTGTAAAAAAATTGCGCAAACAGGTAGGGGCACGGCGCGCCGTGCCCAAGCATAAACATGGTGCAGGATTTTCCGAAGTTCACATAGTTGGAGGGCTGCACCCGGACTGGGATCTTGATCATTATGTGGAAATGCTGAAGAAAATAAAAAAACACTTTCCACTTTTGCATATCAAGGCCTTTACCGCAGTCGAGATTGATTACTTTTCAAAAATAAGCGGGCTCTCTTTAAAGGATGTGCTCATTGCCTTAAAAAGCGCCGGCCTCGAATCGATGCCGGGCGGAGGTGCAGAGATATTCAATACAAGAGTAAGAAATAAAGTCTGCCCTGAAAAGATCAACGGTAAGAGATGGCTGAAAGTTATGGAGACAGCCCATGATGCCGGAATCAGGACAAATGCAACCATGCTGTACGGACACCTTGAAAGCCATAAGCACAGAGTAGAGCACATGTTTAAACTGCGTGAACTTCAGGACAGGACAGGCGGCTTTCAGGCGTTTATCCCTTTGGCATTTCATCCAAAAAACACAAGCATAGAGGGTGCTCAATATACCTCGGGAATTGATGACCTTAAGACTATTGCCGTCTCCAGGCTTTTCCTCGACAACTTTCCACACATCAAGGCGTACTGGGTCATGCTTGGAGAAAAGATCGCGCAGCTTGCACTCATGTTCGGGGCCGACGACCTGGACGGAACGATCATTGAAGAAAAAATAACCCACTCTGCCGGCGCCCTTTCAGGGAACGCATTGACAAAAAGCCAGCTGATAAACTTCATAGAAAAAGCCGGCAAGGTCCCGGTCGAGAGGGACTCGTTTTATAACCCGGTGAAATAGTCGTATATCTATAATTTAATTGACATGACTGGATGCTAACTGGTATAAACTAAATCATAGGGCAGGCTCATTAAACAAATCGTTTCATTTGGTATAATTAAAGTATAATATTTTTACCTCCGAATAGGATTATTATGATAGAAACATCCACCATAATTGAATCAATATATTACATTCTCAAGAAAGTAAAAAAAGCCGATAAAATTAAGCTTGTTAAATTGATCTATCTTGCCGATAAATACCACCTTATCAGATACGGAAGAACTATTACGAATGATGATTATTATGCTATGGAACACGGCCCGGTTGGAACAACAGTTAAAGAGGTGCTTAACTTTGATGAATTCAATATGTCAAGAAAGGCCTTAAAGTATGCCTCATCGCTAATAGAAAAAATCGACAATAATAATTTCAAGGCGAAAGCTAATGCAAAAAATGATTTTGATATGCTTTCAGACTCTGATAAAGAGGCGCTTGATTTTGTAATTGAGAAATTTGGAAAGATGAGGCAATGGGAGCTTCGGGATTATACCCACAAATATCCCGAATGGTACCAGTATGAGGATTTATTCAGGAACAAGCGGACCAAGAGAGAAAGACTTCATACAAAAGAACTGCTCTCAACCATAAAGGACGATCCCCTCGCAATGCCCAAAAAGCATATTAAAGAATCAAAAGGGATGTTAACGGGCACCTTTGATTAATTGTGGAAATCCCGCCTGGATATGTCGCCAAAACCCTTTCAGGCTTCTCTGTTTGTTATTTTAAGAACGAAGAACACCAACCTGACGCTCCATCGCATTATCACATAACTGTACCGACAAATGATGATTCAAGCCTTCTTTTAACAGTAATAACCTCCCAAATAGAAGCCAGACAAAAATTTTATGAACGCACCAGGAAAAAGGCACTTTCCAGCCTGGTGACCGTCAACAAAAAAGAATTGAAATTCCTGAAAAAGAAAAGCGTTATTGAATGCAATCAGCCTCAATTAGTCCGCAAAATCGATTTCAACAAGATAGTCGATCCGGACCACGAATTCAAAGTAATAGCAAGGGATATTCCCGATGAGTTAAAAGAAGCAATAGTTCAGGCTATTAAAGACAGTCCGATTGTGAAGCCATATATTAAAAAGCTGTTAAAGTGGCCGTAGACTTTTTTAAACCTTACAATTGACCACAATACTCCAATAGATTAAAATTATTCATTCTTTCAATTATTAAAGGAGAATAATGCCGACATTAACCCATCTTCCGCAGTTGAAGCTTAAAATTCAGCAAAATGACAGATGTATGGATGGCAAAAGTTCGTGAATTCCTGCACATGAGAAGTTCTTAATT
>JBDLIC010000176.1:0-6088 GCA_039715075.1 Nitrospirota bacterium | reverse complement strand
TCCGGAGGATGGTCTTTTCCGTGATAATACTTATAGCATTTTGCATCTCTGATTTCCAGAAAAGGCAGTCCAAGGATCTTTTTAGCTGCCCTGTTAGAACGTATAATATTGAAATCACTGTCATGGATGGTGATCATATCTGTAATTGTATTAAATGTGTCCTCCCAGTCAAGTTTGGATTGAAGGATCTGATTTTCCATTTTTTTGCGCTCGGTAATATCTCTGTCAAAGGCCAGGATATATTTATGATCCATAAATTCAAATATTCCGGCGCTGACTTCCACAGGGAAAACAGTGCCGTCTTTTTTGCGGTGGGCAATTTCTTCTTTGACCCATTCCCTTTTTAATATTCGTTTCATCCGGTCCGGTGCACCCATGGAAGCTTCAGACGTGTCAAGATCTTTAATCATATTGAGTTCCAGGAGTTCATTAATAGTATATCCGTGCATTTCCGCAGCCGCCTGGTTGGCAGATATAATTTTACCTGCGTTCGATCCCTCAGATTCCATAATGAAAATGGCGTCCCCGGCACTTTCGAACAACATTCTATAGCGCTTCTCGCTCTCCTCGATTTTATGCATAGATTGTTTCAACGAATTTGACATCTCATTAAATGATATTGCTACTTCTCCATACTCATCTTTTAAGCCATCTATTTTGTAATCCAGATCTCCGCTTTCCAATCTCCGGGTTGCTTTCAGAAGGACGTTAACCGGCTCGGTAAAACCTCGTATATAAATAAATCCCAACCCTGCTGCCAACAGGGGGACTATCGCTATAAGCATATAAAGTACGGTTTTCGTATTAGCTATTTCACTGAGGGAGGCTTGAGTTTTACTCTCAAGCTTAATACTTGCCATGCTTATCATGTTATTGACTTTAGTGATCAGTTGTTCCCCTATCTCGAAGGCATTGTCCTCTTCCGCCTCTAACCTCCTGGTATTTGCACTTATGGTAAAGACCCTGCTTAATGAATCTTTATATTTTTTTACCTCATTTTTCAAATCTTTGAGCCTGTTCATCATATCTGCAGAATGATGGCATTCAAAACATGTATCTGACATAGCTTCCATATTTTCCACATTAATAATAACGGTATCGATGCTCCTTGCAAAGCGTGTGTTTTTAAGGTTCAGGTCAGACTGCACCCTTTTAATCTGTATTAAAAGCTGCTCCCGAAGTATTTCAACCTGATGAAGCTTAATGAGATTGTCCAGCGTTGCTGTTGATGATTCAATGGTAGTTATGATATATATACCGCCCAGGAGAAAAACCAGGGAAAAGATACTTAGACCTATAATTATCTTTTTCTTCATTAATCATTCATGTAATCATACGTGGTAAGATCCAGGTTAATTTCTTTTGCATATTTATATACATTTACGTAATCATCATCTGTTGTCACAATAAACCTGTGTGCGCCAAAATCACTCAATACTATTCTGCCGTCAGGGACATTATGCATATTCAGCAATGCCTCTTTCAGCTTGTTCTTTATAGAGATGTCAAGGTCTTTTCTCACAGCAAAACCATTTTCCGGTACGTCCGGGGATCTTTTCAGAATAATCAATTCATTCTTTATTCTGCTGTCAATATCTGCAAGCCTGTAGAATTCGGTATTTTTAGCAGCGCCTATATCGGCTTTTTTATTCAGTACATCATAGATTACCCCTTCATGAGTACCGGAAAAATAGGTCTCCTTAAGATATGTCCTGTAATCTTTTATTCCATTTTCCTTGAAATATGCCAGAGGCAGGAGGTAGCCGGCTGTTACTGCCTTGTCTACAAAAGCAAATATTTTCCCCTTCATGTCTTTTGCGGTCTTAATACCATTGTTTTTCCTCACAAAGACCAGACCATGGTATGTGGATATACCTTCTATACTTTCAGGTCTTGCAATGACTTCAATACCCAATTTTGCATGTGCCAATGTATAGACAAAACTTCCAAAGAATGCGCCGTCTATGCCTACGGATAGAAAATTATCAATAATATTTCCATAACGGGTAAGGACCTTCAGCTTTATATTTATCCCGGTCTCTTTTGACAGATATTCGGCAAGGGGTTTATATCGTTCAATCTGCTCAAATATGTTACGTTCAGGAATAAGACCTATCAAAAGGGGTTTCCCCTGATAAGTTTTCTCTGTCTCTGTTTTTGTTTTTTTTGATGATAATGTCTCTGAATTACTGCAGCCGGTTATGATAGCCATGAAAAAACAAGCAGGAATAAGTAACCTGCTTATCAGGAAAACATAGTCTGCTGCAAAGTGGTAATATGATTTAGTAGTTAAAATAGTATTTGATCTCCCGATTGAAAATCATACGATAATCATTAACCTTCTTTAGATAGTATCTTCTTCTAAATAATAGCAAATTGACTGCCTAATTAAAAATACGGATGCTTAATTTTTCATTCTTAATCTCTTGTTTAGGTATATAGATAAAAAAACATCCAAAAATACAGCCTGTTACGGTTAATTTCTAACCTTTTCCTTAGTGTAATTGCTGATGGCTTTTTTCTACACCAACCCAATTTCTGGTTAAATAACCAGATTTAAATGGTGATATCACCATTTTCTGTGCGGGACACAGCAACAAACAACATTCAATCAATATATAACCAACAGTTATTAAAGAATTATCTGTCTGCTAAATATCCTGGCATGTTCATTGCAAACTCCCATTAAACATTTAATAATTACAATACAGGCTGTTGAAAAATCATCGAAATAGTGGACATGCTATTGTTACTATCAATGTAAAAAATGACTGTCCCCGGGTACTCCTGTTCATTCAGGATGCTTAGTCGCCTGATACTTTGTCCCCAAATATCAGGATTACAATGATATAAACAACCCGATTTTTCAGCAGCCTGATGAAATTAGCAATCATAAGGCTCAGTGAGCTCCATCAATTCCAGCTTCCTGTCTTTGGTATTATCAATTCAGCATTGTTATTTCAATGGTTTTGAGAATTCTGAAGAAATCTCCAGAAAAATTGACATGGTTCCATTCATATTTCCTTCACATAAGATCGTTAATCTTTAAAGTAAGAAAAGGAGCGGATACCATGAAAAAACAGATACGGTCCACAACTTACAAAAGATATAAGTCCGGTCAGATAAAACTGGCCGCAACTGAAGACAGTATCCTGATTCTCGCAAAAAAACTGGTCCGTGCAAAAGACAAAGAGGGTATAAATCTGTTCTGGAATAAAAACGAAGAAGAGTTCATGCGGGAATACATAGAGAGTTCCGAGGAGCTCTGCAGGTGTTAAATAATGCTATAAGCTGTCAGCCATCAGCTTTCAGCTAAGGCAAAAGAATATATAAAGTAAATTAGGAAGATGCCATCGTTTTTTTTAAAAGCTGAGAGCTGAACGCTGATGGCTGACAGCTTTTTCCTATTTCAGTCTGTTTTCGATCAAAGCTGCAAGGCTGATAAATTCTTCTCTGTTCAGTTTAGTGGATGCCGGGTAATCCGAATTTCTGTTGCGCCCTTCCAGGCCTACCAGTATGTTCCTGTCAGCGATATAAAAAACAAGTTCGGACTGGCCCCTTTGAAAACTTTCATACCACGCGCGGTCACCTATACCTGATACCGCTTCGCTTGTTTTCATATCATCACGGAGTTGACTCTCACTGGACATCAGATATTCCAGATGAAGAATAAAAATTTCATCTCCTGATTTCTTCTTATGCTTTTTTGTCTGGAGGTAATACCTGATATGTACGGCCTGAGGAGTCTTTTCAACCTCCCTTTCGATCACACCGGTGTATGTAACTACACTGTGAAGATCTTCAAGGGTAAAGATATCAACATACTTTTCGAGGGACTCTCTTTCAACGGGGAGTTCTTTGTCTTTATTCGTACAGCCCGAGGATATCAAAAACATACATGCAAATATTATCAACACAATTTTATTCATTTTTACCGCCCTTCGGATATAATGTATTTCCCCATGTATCTATCACTGAACTTCCCCGGTTTGTATTTCTTATGTTTACTAAAGTCCCAGCCGTTTCCAGATCTCCCGAACCGGTTCCACTTTATTCAGTGTAAAGAAATGGAGCCCCGGCGCGCCCCGGTCAAGGAGATCATTACACTGCCGGACCGCAAATTCAATCCCGGCTTCCGTGGTCGCGCCTTCATCGCTGCTGATTGGTTTAAATATGTCATGTATTTCCTGAGTCACTTCTGTTCCGCATATGTTACAGAATTTAATTAGCCCTTCATAACTCGTTATTGGGAGTATGCCCGGAATAACACGCACATTAACCCCGGCATCTTTTAGCCGCTCCAGGTATTCGGAATAAACAGCATTATCGAAAAAAAGTTGCGTAACCACGAATTCCCCGCCATGATCTATCTTGATCTTCAGGTACCGTGTATCTGTCTCTTTATCCGGACAATTAATATGGCCCTCAGGAAAACCGGCTACTCCTACACTGAAAAAATCTCCATACGTTTCCCTGATAAGGTCATTCATTTGATAACAGAACTCAAAACCATCCGAAGCAGGTTCCCATTTTTCCGCACCCTTCGGCGGATCGCCCCGGAGTGCCAGAACGTTTTTTATGTCATTAGACTTCATCTGGCCGAGAATGTCTTTCAACTCAGCCTGACTGTGTCCAACACATGTGAAATGATGCATGGCAGCAAGGTCAAATCTTGTCTGTATCTCCCTGCATATGTCCATGGTCGTTCCTCTGCTGGATCCCCCTGCCCCGTAAGTCACAGAAACAAAATCAGGGCCAAGTTTATTCAGCTCTTCTATATTTATATATAAATTACTCATTCCTTTGGGTGTTTTCGGCGGAAAAAACTCAAATGAAAATGTCTTCTCCTTCTCTGCAAAAATATCAGTAATCTTTTTAATCATGTTGTCCTCCTCTACTATTTAAACCGTTCCAACCGCTTGAGCCGCTTGAACTGCTCGAACGGTTCAAACGGCTCAAGCGGTTGGAACTTTTATTCTTTAATTCTATCAGACAACCGGCATACAGCCAGGGCATAAAAGTGAGAACGGTTCCAGCGGTAGATCGCCCGGTAATTCTGGTAGACAAGAAATGCAGGCCCGCTACTTCCGGAAGGCAGTATAAGTGAAGCATTTATCGGAGCTTCAGGCAGATTATCACCATTTATCCTGCGTATTCCCAGATCCTGCCATTCAGACAATAGTTTATTAATTTTCATTCCAGCCATTTCCTGATCAAAACCTGGAGGAAGCAGCACTTCCCTCCCCCATGTCCAGTTTCCACTCCAGTTATATCTGGACAGATAGTTTGACGCAGAGGCAAAAACATCCGGCAGACTGTGCCAAAGGTCCTTGCGGCCGTCTTTGTCCCCATCAACTGCAAAGCTGATAAAGGTTGAAGGCATAAACTGTACCTGCCCCATCGCACCTGCCCAGGAACCCTTCATGTCCGAAACGGTTATATGGCCCTCATCAAGAATTCTCAACGCATTCAGAAGCTCTGCACGAAAGAATTTACTCCTTCTTTCATCATACGCAAGAGTGACCAGAGAATTTATGATCGGGAAACTGCCCAGATATGTCCCGAAATTTGTCTCCATCCCCCAGATTGCAACTAGAAAACGGGGCTGCACACCGTATTGAGTACTGATATTTTCCAGCAGTGCCCTGTGCTCTTCAAGCATCTTGCGACCCTTCTTTATTCTAAACTCTGTAACTGTCATTTTCAGATAGCTCTGATAGTCTTTCTTAAATTCAGGCTGATTTCGGTCAAGTTCTATTACACGTTCAAGCGGCTGTGCACCGGCTAACGCAGTATCAAGTGTCTGTTCGGAAATCCCCCTGGAGATGGCTTCATCCCGCAGCAGTTCCAGCCATTCTACAAAACCATCAGCAGATGCAAATGATGCAGTCAGCATAACAGACGTCAGTATAACAGCAATTATCCCTATAGATTTCTTAAAGTACATTTTTATCATGCCATATAATAACATAGTGCAAAAGTGTAGGGGCGAGGTTTTCTCGCCCTTTTTACAGTTTCAATTTCTTGTCTGCTGCATGTTAATTGCTACTTCAGTTAATTACAAAGGGCGGGGAAACCCCGCCCCTAC
>JBDLIC010000175.1:0-6202 GCA_039715075.1 Nitrospirota bacterium | reverse complement strand
TTTTGTGTTAGTTTTTTGCTCTTGAATAAATCATAAGCTAACACGATTAATGCTTTGCATTAAAGGAGACCTTCTTTCTTATTTTATCGGGAATGACGGCTTAAAATTTGACTTTATACACAGACTCTAATTAGCGGACTTTTCTGTATATGTGTTCCTTTTCTGACCAGGGTACAAGTTTTTCAGTTTTGCATGGCAGTCTGTCGATCTTTCCGAAAACCAGTGCGCCGCCGGGCGAAAGCCGGGAAAGGAGTTTTCCCAGCAGTTCTGTTTGCAGTTTCTCTTCGAAATAGGTGAAGACCAGATATCTGCAGAGGATAAGCTGGAACGGGCCTTCCGGCATTTTTTTGCGTACGTCCTGTTTTAAAAAATGTACGGAATCACGATATACTGCCTTTAAATCGTACCACTTCATCTGATGGCTGAAACCGGTCCGTAACATCTCTTCCGGCAGATCTTTAACACTGCTTTTCATATAGCGGCCGCTTAAAGCACGGTTCAGCATTGTATCAAAGGAGTCGGTAGCGATGATTTCAATATCCGTTGCAGGGAAATCCGGTTTCAGAATCTGATGCCATATGAGGGAAAGAGAGTAAGGTTCTTCGCCTGCAGCGCAGCCGCAGCACCAGCATCTCAGTCTGTTTGTCTCTGCTTCATTTGCAAGCTCTCTCAGCACAACATCCTGAAGAAAATGGAACACGCTTTTGTCGCGGTAAAAGCGGGAGATGGTGATACGGCAGAAGGAATCCAGCCTTTCCCATTCTTCCGGATGATTTTCAAGATAGGCTTTGTACTGAGATGGTCCGGCAAGGTGCAACTCCTCAAGTCTGCCTGCAATCCTTCTGCACACCTGCCTGCGTACTTTTCTAAAGCCTGACCACCGCATCCGAATTTGCGGCAGGGCCCATTGCAGAAATACCACCCATTCGTTGTCGTTCATAGCTTATCTTAGCACGGGATGGCAGCCCTTTTTATTGCGGGGAGCATATTTATTGATATTAATTAAGCGGTTTCGCGCTTTTGCACTGACACACTGGTATTAAGGCATACCTTCAGATACTGAAATAATGCAGGAGATTATCTACATATTCTGTATATTTCTGAGGAGGATTCAGAAGTTCAACTCCCAAGCCGTAATGACTATTTGTTTTGACTGACCTGATAAGTTTTACAGAAAGATGCAGATCATCTTCTTTCGCGGGAATAGTTACTTGAAATTGCGAATCTTCAGGACAGCTTGTTTCTTCAGTATTTATAAACATCCCTTTTTCCGAGAGATTAGTCACAGTTCCCGGTGATTCTTTGTCGCCACTATAACATTTAATATTTACACTAATAGGTATTCTCCATGAAGTTCTTCTACTCATTTAATGCACCCCTTTTTTTAATGACAAAGTCCGTGTATTTTCCGGGAGGATTTAGATGATAGTCTGAATAGTTAAAGATTAGCAGACCGGTTTGTAAATTTGCTGTTAACATGTGTAAAGGTATTGTAAATTTTGAAACTAACGGGAAAGAGAGGGCTGAAGCGAATAATTTGCAGGGGCAGATCTCTGCAGGCTGTGTTACAATGGGTTACAATATTAAGTAGGAGAAAGAAAATTTATCCCGAATAGACCGTGGCAATCACTGCCTTGATGACGATATCCGGCGGGAGGCTTGATCTTAATACTAAGTAGTTATAGATGATATGTTACAGGAATTCGTTCAAAAAAGTACGAAGAAAGTATTGAGTACTATAGAGATCGCCGTGAGCGAACTCGTGGCACTTAAGCAAAACGTATTGACGCCGGACTTCATGTTGCTGGCTCTGGTGTCACAGCAGGATGCTGAAGCCGTAAAGATAGTGGAGCGCATCGTTTCTGATCCGGTGGATGCCATTACCCAAATAAAAGCCCAGGTATATCAACATAATCAACAGGCCGCTGCGGTGAATTCCGCACAAATCGTGGGTACTCCGGAACTCTCTGCTTTGTTTCACGCAGCAGAGGCCGAGCAGAAAAACTTTGGTGATGAATATGTATCAACCGGCACGTTATTTCTCGCTATGTTTGATGCACGCGTGGGTCAGGCAAGAGAGTATTTACAGAATGTTGGCATTACTAATGAGCAGGCTGTCAAGGCGCTCAAAGAAATTCGTGCAGGTCGTACTATTACGAGTCAAGATGCGGAGACTGAGGCAGATGTTCTTACCAAATACACCAGGGACCTAACTGAGTTAGCCCGCAAAGGTGAGCTTGACCCTGTTATTGGTCGGGGAGATGAAATCACCCAGGTGATTCAGACATTGTCGCGGCGCAGAAAAAACAATCCTGTATTAATTGGCGAAGCCGGTGTGGGTAAGACGGTAATCGTGGAACTTTTGGCGCAACGAATCGCAGCTGCTGACGTTCCTGACACGCTTCTTAATAAAAGAATTCTTTCCCTGGATATGGGAGAAATCATTGCTGGTGCTGCAATGCGCGGCGAATTTGAAGAACGACTCAAATCGGTTCGTGACGCGGTGATCAAAGCGAAAGGTAAAGTCATTTTATTCGTCGACGAATTGCATACGGTGGTGGGAGCAGGTGCCGGAGGTGGCGGCATGGATGCCCCAAGCCTCATAAAACCGGCTCTTGCCCAAGGCACCTTACAAGTAATCGCCGCTGATACCCGGGATGATTACCGCAGGCATGTCGAAGCAGATAAAGCGCTGGAGCGACGCTTCCACCCAATATTGGTGAGAGAACCGAGTGTTGAGGAAAGTATACGTATTATGGAAGGGCTTGCGTCACGTTATGAAAGACACCATCAAGTACAATACGAAAGCGAAGCGTTGGAAGCAGCGGTTAAGTTGTCCGAGCGGTATATTACAGATCGCCGTTTACCGGATAAAGCAGTTGATTTACTGGATGAAGCAGGATCACGCAAACATATACAATTTTTCTCTATACCTCATGATGTCAAAGATTTAGAACAGCAACATCAAAAAATGATTCATGACAGAACAGAAGAGTTTAATGCACAAGACTTTGAAAAAGCTGCACGACTGCAAATGGAAATCCTGAAGTTGAAAGAACGCTTAAAGACTGCCAGGCAAAAGTGGGAATCAGAACGCGGTAAGGTGGATACTTCCGTCACTGAAGAAGAAATCGCTGAGGTCGTGTCACGCTGGACAGGTATCCCGGTTGCGCGTATGGTGGAATCCGAAGCCGAAAAGCTCGCGCTTATGGAAGACAATCTGCACAAGCGCATCATTAGCCAGGAAGACGCAGTCATAGCCGTGGCTGATGCTATTCGCCGCAATCGTGCGGGGATTACGTCCCCACGTCGACCCATTGGGTCCTTTCTATTTCTTGGCCCGACCGGCGTTGGCAAGACCGAACTGGCCCGAGCCCTGGCCGCTTTTCTGTTAGATGACGAATCTCGCATTGTAAGGTTGGATATGTCTGAATATATGGAGCGACACGAGGTGTCCAAAATGATCGGTGCGCCGCCCGGTTATATCGGATACGGCGAAGGCGGGCAGCTCACAGAAAAAGTAAGACAAAATCCTTATACAGTCGTATTGATGGATGAGGTCGAAAAAGCGCATCCGGATGTTTTTAACATTCTATTGCAGATACTGGAGGACGGACAGCTCACTGATGCCCAGGGACATACCGTATCTTTTCGCAACACGATACTTATTGGCACTTCCAATCTTGGAACAGAAGCTTTGTCGGTCGACAAGCGGCCAATTGGTTTCCTGCAATCTGCGATACCGGATTATAAAGAAGCTAAAAGTTTAGTAATGCACGAAGTAAAGAAGTTTTTTAAACCCGAATTTCTCAATCGCCTGGACGATATCATCGTGTTCCACTATTTGGAAGAAGATCACGTCAAGCAAATTGCGCACTTATTTATTCATGAATTAATACAGCGAATGCAGGAACACGGCATTAAGCTTAGTATAGAGGACAGTGTAATAGACAAACTGGCACGTGATGGATTTGATCCAGTTTACGGCGCGAGACCGCTAAGACGTGAAGTAGAACGTCAAATTGAAAATCCGCTCGCTATGAAAATTGTAAAAGGGGAATGTAAGCCGGGTTGTCAGGCACGCATCAGTGTGGAATCTAATGAAATTATTTTTGTTATCAGTTGAGCTGTATCAATGGGAAGTTATTAATACTATTCCCGGACAGCCTGTCATCGTCTATCCGGAAGAGTAGAAGATTGTAAGCAAGAAAGCTAAAGACTGGATGATAAAATTAATCCCGGAGTAGTGTTAAGGAATTGTCCTCGTTTAATTCCACACGGGTTCCAAGTTTTTTACCTTCTCTGTTTAAAGTATCTCTCAGCCACAGCGCATCGTTTTCTGATGCCCGGTTTACTTTAAAGTTTTTAATCTGTGTTGGTGTCATTTGCAGGCGAGCGAGCTTTCCGGTCGACGGATCTATACTCACAAAATACATTAATCCCAGATCATCTCTATAGCCCTCATAGCCGGGGATACCTTCATAATCACTCAGAAAGTCTCCGCAGCCGTAGATGATAAGCTTGTCCCTGTAAACTTCTATTCCCTTTACATGGTGAGATGAATGCCCATGGATTACATCAACACCTGCATCATCAATAAGTCTATGGGCAAAATCTGTCTGGCCTGGAGGAATGTCAAATCCCCAGTTACTTCCCCAATGAATAGAGACAACTACAATATCCCCCTTTTGTTTAACTGCCCCGACTTTTTCTTTAATATGCCGTACTGTTTTATCAGACATGTTCTTTAACAGATTTACTCCAGGCCTGTATCCCGTAGCGGCCCACCTAAAAGAGATTCCGCTTGATACCGTTCCGTATGAGAACAGAATAACTCTTCCTTTTCCCTCAACCGTCATCAATGCCGGAGCTTCCGTCTCTTGAAGATTCCTGCCTGCTCCGGCTGATTTCACATTTGCTTTCTTTAAAGATTCCAGTGTCTCTGTCAACCCTGAATATCCCCAATCAAGAACATGGTTATTTGCAAGAGAACAATAATCTATACCGGCTGCTGCTATACAGGCAATATTATCCGGATGCATCCTGTAGTGTATAGCCTTACCTTTCCAATAGTCGTTACTTTTTGTGACGCTTGTTTCCAGATTAATTATCCTCAGATCCGGAGATATCCGTTTCAGTTCTTCAAGGGCGTCTCCCCAGATATACGAACATCCGGCCAATCGCGGAATCGGACCATTTACCTCCTCGGCAAGTCCTACATATCCTCTGGCATCTTTCATATACGGCTCGTGGATAAGAGGATCACCAGGGTTAGGCAATATCTGGTCAATGCCTCTCCCTGTCATTACATCCCCGCTCATAAACATGGTGATCAGATGTGATTTTTTATCTCTCATCGTTATATTTTCGCTAAATGCCGGTTCCGCTAATAAAAAGCAAAAGAAAATTAGAGTGAGACCGCAAAGAAGCAGTTTGCTCTGCATGGCACTAACCTTTTATGCTTGAAAGGATTCACAATTCAGGGCAGCATAAGCAAGGCGATGACCTGTTATTCTCATACCTGTTGTCTCTTTGTGATTCGGTAAATAAAGAGATCTTTCCGGGTTTTTATCTCTTCCAGTTCCCCTTTTTCAACCAATATATTCAAAATTGCTTTCATCTCGTCTACTGCATATGAGCCTTTATCCATGCTTATCCACCAGTTCGTTATCCCCTCTAATGTGTCCTTTCCATCAGGCCTGTTTTTCAGATAATTTATAATCTGTTGGGTCATTTCTGTAATATTTGTCATAATATCCTCCTCTAATTCAATATTATCGTATTTATCTCATCTCGTCTACCTGATCCCTTATGTCAAGCTTACCTTTGCATATATTGCAAAAACCAGGCCCTTTTAAATCAGTATCTCTCAGGCTGTTTGAAAAAAACATAATGCACGAGGGATTACTTGTATCCTGTAAAAGACAAATCCTCATTGATTCTGTATTTAGCAGCATAGACGCTGTAATTAAATATCATTTTTGCAAATTCTGTGGATCGTTGTTTATATATGAACCTCTCGACTGAAAAATGCGAAGTAGAGAAATATCTTAGAGCAGAAAGAGGGGGATTCCAGATCAAAACCTCAGCGATATCAGGTTTCGTAAGCGTCAAATAAACCCCATCTACCGCTGATGCATCAAAGCATGTCATGATAAGCCGAAATAATTTAAAGGAGGCAAATCATGACAAAGCAATCAGT
>JBDLIC010000174.1:0-6257 GCA_039715075.1 Nitrospirota bacterium | reverse complement strand
AACTCTGTGCTGCCTGGCATGGTCGTAACGGACATGAGCACCAGGGTAAGAAAGAGGGCCGGAGACAAGATCCTCGAGAGGATTCCGGCTGAACGGTTTGGTGAACCTGCAGATATAGCCAACCTCATAGTATTTCTTGCCTCTGAAAAAGCGGATTACATAACAGGGCAGGCAATCTCTGTTGACGGGGGGATGAGCATTTCATAATGAAGATCTATCAGGGAATTGATATCGTTGAAATCACGAGGTTCAGAAAAATGTGTGATGAGAACAGTATGTTTATTCAGGATATTTTCACAGCAAAAGAGATAGACTACTGCGAATCCAGGAAGGACAGTTATATGCACTTTGCCGGAAGGTTTGCAGCAAAGGAAGCGGGGCTGAAGGCGCTCGGCATGGGAATGTCAGGCGCAGGGATCGACAACGCCTTTAAGGAAATCGAAACACTGCCCACTGCGTCCGGGAGACCTGAACTGTCTTTTAGCGGATGGACGGGGAAAATATGCAGAAAAAAGCAGATAAACCAGTTCACGGTTTCCATATCACACTCAGCCAACTATGCTGTTGCTACGGTTATACTTAGCGGGCCGGATACTGTATAATAACTAGTTGAAAAAAAGGGTTCTAGGGTCCAAGGGTTCTAGGGTTCTAGGAAATGATTAGAAATTGTTGTTAATAAATTTTTCACTTGAATCCTTGAATCCTCGACCCCTTGACCCCTTGAATTCAAAAAAAGCATTTTTTTGAATTAAAACATTATGCGATATTTATTAATTGATCACATTACAGAATGGAAATCAGGGGAATCTATAAAAGGTGTTAAAAATGTTGCGATGAGCGAGGACTTTCTCGAATTCCACTTTCCCGGGAATCCGATCATGCCGGGCGTTATGCTGCTGGAGGCATTAACGCAAATGACAGGATGGCTTGAGGCCGCTTCATCGGACTTCAAAAACTGGTTCCTGATCAGCAAGGTCAGAAAATCAAACTTTTACGGCTTTGCATTTCCGGGTGATCAGGTAGAGCTTGAAGTTGAAATAGTACCAGGTGAGGAGCCGGACAAAAAGATATACAGGGGAATTGGAACGGTAAAGGGCAAAAAGAAAATAGTCACGGAATTTGAAGGCGATATTATTCCGCTTCAGGAAATAGAGGATGCGGATGAACAAAAGAAATTCTTTCAGGTTCTGACAAGGGAGTTGAAATTATAAAAACAGCTGATAGAGATGTAGTAATTACAGGTACCGGTCTGTTGTCGTCCATGGGTAAAAATACAGTGGAAAACTGGTTAAATGTCAAGGCACTCAAAACAGGAATAGCACATCACCCGGAAGAGGGGCTGCCGGATTTTTTTCAATATATGGGCAGGGCGGTGGAGTATGAACTTCCTGATGATATTCCAAAAAAACAGATGGGCCAGATGAAATTTCTGAACCGGGGGGCCACTCTGGGGTTCAGTGCATCATGTGAAGCCATGTCTGCTATCAAAGAGGATATTGCGGATATCACACCCGGAAGAAGGGCTTTATATGTTGCTGCAGGGGATTTCACAAAAGTCGGATATGACTTCATGTATCCTGCCATAAAGGACGCTTCTGATAAGAACTGGAAATCAGTGGACCAGGAGAAACTGAACAATTCCGCGCTCAATAAAGTGACCCCCTTTTACCTGCTTGAATCGCTGAACAATAATCTATTCAGTTTTTTATCTGCCTACGTAGAATTCATGGGGCCGAATACCAGCTTATCGAGTCTTTCACCCTGCGGGGGCAATGCACTCGAGCTGGCCTATAGAAGCATAAAGCAGAACAGGGCTGATACTGCACTGGCCGTTGGTTACGGGAACTGGATTACTGAAATAGCCCTTTATGAACTTGAGGGACTCGGAATCATCTCTAAATGCCGGTCAGGTGCAGAATCATTTAAGCCCTTTGACAGAAACAGGGACGGTTTCATTCCGGGCGAAGGTGGAGCAGCCATCCTCCTTGAAGCCGCTGAAACGGCGGAACAGAGAAATGCAACAGTCCTGGGAAGAATAAAGGCGGTCGAAAATTCAGTTGAATTCTCTTCGAATAACGGAATCACTGTTCCGGCAAAAGTAATCGTTAGAAATATCTCTGACATAATGAAAGATGCGGATTGTAAGGCGGATGACCTGGCTTTTATCATTCCTCATGGAAGCGGCACCAGAAAAGGAGACAGATCAGAACTGAGTTCCATTAAAGATGTTCTCGGCAGCAGGCGGGCGGATGTGCCGGTCTGCGGACTGAAGCCGTATACAGGCCACCTGGGAGCTGCAAGTGATATCGCTGAGGTTATATTCGGAATAAATGCAATGGAGGACAGGACAGTCCCTGCAACGTTGAATTTTCATGAGACGGAAAAGGAATTCTCTGAATTGAAAATATCCGGATCTCCTCAGACATGCGAAAAAGACCGCTTTCTCTCTATAAGTTATGGCGTAGGAGGACAGTCATCATCGGTTATTGTAGAGGTTAAGTAACAGGTCCCTGCCCCCTTTCACTTTATTATGAAAAAGGAAAAAAAGAAAAAGAGTGAGTTTCTGAAATTCCTTGAATATGCGGTCGTGAAACTGATCATATTCATGACGCAGACAACCCCTTTGATAATTATAAAGGCAGTCAGCAATGTCCTTGGCGATGTCCTTTTTTTCGGTGTGAAGAAAAGAAGAAACATAGCTCTGGAGAACCTGCGCCATGCTTTTAAAGATGAGAAAAGTGAAGAAGAGATTCAGCGGATTGCCCGTCAAAGCTGCAGGTCGTTTATTTTCACATTTATGGAGGTTTTTAAACTCCGTGCCTTTTTCGCAAGACCGGATTTTTTGGAGAGCATCCAGTCAAGATCGGGGGACCTGGTTGAGCTTTTCAGAAAAGCAAAAAAAATCCATGATGAGGCAGGAGGGTGTATCTTTGTCACTCCCCATATCGGAAACTGGGAAGTGCTTCCCCATGTCTGTGCGGCAGTAGGGATACCACTTGCAATTGTAGCAAGGCCCCTGGATAACCAGCACCTTGAAAAGATGATATATGCAGACCGAACCTCTAGCGGCCAGATATTAATCCCTAAAAGGAACGCCCTCTTTACGCTACAGAAGACTCTCAAGAGCGGCAAGTCCATAGGGATGCTTCCTGATCAGAGCACGATGAAGGGACTGCTTATAGATTTCTTCGGACGTAAAGCCACGACGACTCCTATACCCGGAATGCTTGCTGTAAGATTCAGGCGGCCTATTGTTGTTGTTGCCTGCTGCAGGAAACCGGGGGACTATCAATATGAGGGATTTGTGAGTGATCCGATCCGGCCGGGAGAATATACGAGTGAGAAGGATGAAATTATCAGGATCACCAAAGAAATTAACCGCAGCATGGAAGCTATAATCCGCAGATACCCTGAACAGTACCTCTGGATCCATAACCGCTGGAAGAGGTATAAAGGGAAAAAAGAGTTCATGTCCTGAAGAAGTTATTGCCCGGGTTGAGCGGCTTGAAAGAGTGATTTGTTCTTATTTTATAAGTTTCGCCATCCTCTCCAGATCATCGGCAATCATTTTTATGCCGCTCCTGTTGAGTGGATATTCATATCCCTGAAATACCCTGTCGTTCTTAGAGCCTTGGGGTAATCGAGACAGAAACTCATCCCTTATTGAAATCGCATCAACCTTGAACCGGATGTGATATTCTGCATTACGCTTTAAGGGAAACTGTACTAATGTATCGCTATAGAGGGGCAATATTCTGTTTTTTTCATTCTCCGACTCTGCCCGCATGATTTCGCCCATTAATGAATCAACAGCAATTTGCTCCTCTTGTATACTATTGGATAAAAATTCTCTGATTTCTCTCACGAGTACAAATGCCTCCTGCTTGAGCCCGTTATCAGTCATCTCTGAATATCTGCTTTTCCCTGCCGGAGTTAAATGGAGGCGCCGCCGATATTCATTAAGCTGTCCTTCCTTGCCCCGGATCCTCTTTTCCAGTACTGCCATGTCCTTTTTCAAGGTCAAAATGACTCCTTCATAGTGGTGCATTAACACAAGAGGAATAATCACTAAGGCAACCGCTAAAATAATTATGAAAACCAGATAATATATGGGGCGATGTTTCATATTGTGCTTTTATTGTAACTATTGAATAAGTAAAATGATTTTTCTTATTTATAATCATTTGAAACGGTCAAAGCATTTAAATGACCGAATTCTTTTTAAGCTTTTTTTAATTTTAACAGAAAAACCGGTGAACCAGAAATATTTCTTCATACCCTCAAATTCACCTTAATATCCTGAACTCCGTTTATCACCTTATGTTATCTCTCAATGCCTTATGTTGGCTTACTATTTTCAATCCTTTCATATAATTTATAACATATAACATTGTCATGTTTACTGCTGCATTTGAATTAACCCTTGAATACGTGATATTTTATCTCATGCCGAAAAAACTTATGATAAGCGCTGGAGAGGCTTCCGGAGAATTATACGGGGCGCTGCTAAGCAGGGAAGCAAAAGAGCTCTGGCCTGATGTCCGGATATTCGGTATCGGGGGTGAGCGCATGGAGAGTGAAGGAGTGGATTTAATTGCCAGAAACTCAAGTGTTATCGGGCTCACGGATGCAGCGAAACATCTGGGAGGGCTGTGGGAAAGTTACAAGAAGGCAAAGAATGCCATGAGTTATGAAAGACCGGATATCCTGGTGTTGATAGATTACCCGGATTTCAACATACCGCTTGCAAGAAAGGCAAAGGCAGCGGGGATTCCCATATTATACTATGTGAGTCCGCAGGTATGGGCCTGGCGTTCCGGCAGGGTAAAAAAAATAGCATCCCTTGTAGATAAAATCGCTGTTCTTTTTCCCTTTGAGGTGGAATGCTACAGGTCAGCCAGTGTACCATGTGAATTTGTCGGCCATCCAATCACAGAGACAATCGAGGTCAATAAAACAAAAGAAGAACTGAAACAGGGTCTCGGGCTTGATCCCGGCAGGCCTGTTATATCTCTTCTTCCCGGCAGCCGGCCGGCCGAGATACAGAGACACCTTCCTATAGTTAAAGAAGTTGCTGCCATAATTCACAAGGAACTTCCAGGATACCAGATCGTCCTCCCTCTTGCACAGGGCACAGTTTTGAATGAGGAAGTAGTTGACTATATAGCTGTCTTCAGAAACCGGACCAGAGAGGTTATTGCGTGTTCTGATGCATCAGCTGTAGCCTCAGGCACAGCTACACTCGAAACAGCCCTTATAGGCACTCCTTTGGTCGTTTTTTATCGGACTTCATTTATCTCATACCGTATTTTAAAATTTATGGTGAAGGTGAAATTCGTCTGCCTGGTGAACCTCCTTTCCGGGAAAATGGTCGTCCGGGAATTGTTACAGGGAGAAGCAGATCCGAAAAAAATATTTTCCGAGCTCAAGAGGATTATTAATGATCTGCCTTACAGAGAAAACATGATTGTAAATCTGGACAATATCAGGGAGATGATGGGAGGGAAGAAACCCTCTGCAAGAGTGGCATCGATTGTCGGCGAGATAGCGGGATGGAGCAGTACAAGTGCCTGAGGTTAATGATGTATGACAATTTACAGTCAGGGGCATATTAAAATAGTGTTATGAAGATAAATGAGAGAGAATGCTGCTGATATATAATTTCCTTTCTACCATAGCTGTCCTGTTATATATGCCCCGTCTTTTTTCGAAAAAAGGACCCGAAGACCGGCAGGTATTTATCAGTGAGCGCCTGGGCCTGTCCAGTTACACGAAGACGGACATCTGGGTACATGCTGTTTCTGTCGGAGAAGTGATTGCATGCATGCCCTTTTTAAAAAAGCTGAAAAGGGAGTATCCTTCAAAAAAAGTCCTCCTTACGACGACTACGTATACGGGACAGAAAATAGCGAAGGACAGGTTTCCGGAAGCTGACAGGATAATGTACATGCCTGTTGATACATGCCTGTGTATAAGAAGGGTTGTCAGGACCCTCAGGCCTGAACTTTTTATCGCAGCGGAAACAGAGCTCTGGCCGTCTCTGTTTAATGAACTCAGACAGATCGGCTCCCGAATTGTAATAGTAAACGGGAGGATCTCCAATTCGTCTTACAGCGGATACAGGAGGATAAGTTATATCATGAGAAAAGTCCTGCTCAATGTGGACTTCCTGTATATGCAGACGGAAGAAGATGCCAGGAGAATAGTTGATATCGGGGCAGAGCGCGACAGGGTAGGTGTAATGGGGAATTTGAAAT
>JBDLIC010000173.1:0-6362 GCA_039715075.1 Nitrospirota bacterium | reverse complement strand
CATCATATATTCATTGACTTCCTCTAGTGTCATTTTATCTGCCATAGTTGCCTCCTTCTGGTTTGATGTTTTACAAAAGTGTGATAAATAATTCTTTATCTCTTCTACTAAACCCATGGGCTACCCCCGTTATTGACTGAAATTTTCTTTACCCCCTTTCGTTAAAGATGGCTGTCCGGTGTCTTCTTATATCGGCAAGTTAGCGGGTACATAAGCATGTAATAAATGGCCAGTTTTTTATTAGACATATTTATGATTAAATTAGAAAAAATAATATATGTTAAATTATATATCATTTTTGAAAAATGACAACTAAAATTGATAGTAGCGGTTCTTGAATTTAATACTAAAGGCAATATACAATATTTATTTTAATAAAAGCGGGCGTAACTCAGTGGTAGAGTATCAGCTTCCCAAGCTGAGGGTCGCGGGTTCAAGTCCCGTCGCCCGCTCCAGTTTTAGAGTTATGAGTCAGGAGTTTAGAGTCCGGAAGATGCTTGTCTAACTCTTAACTCATTACTCATAACTCTAAAAGATTATGCAGCTCCAAGTGTTATATAATGAGATTTGATTAATCATGCCAAGAGGATTAATACATGTTTACACTGGTGATGGAAAAGGAAAGACGACCGCTGCATTCGGGCTGGCCATCAGGGCGGCGGGACATGGCAAAAATGTCCTTATTCTCCAGTTTTTGAAAAGCAGGATAGGAAATTCAGGTGAGATAAGGAGTGCGAAGAAAGCCGGAGTACAGGTAATAAAGTTTAAAAACCAGACATCCCCTCTATTTGATCCTTCTGTGAAAAAATCAAATCTTAAACGCTCCATTCAGAAGGCCATTGTCTCATCAATCGAGAAAATAAAAAGTGGAAAGTATGACCTTATAATAATGGAGGAATTCAACAATGTTGTCGGTAATGGTTACGCAACTACCGGTGAACTTTTAGATCTTATAAGAGAAAAGCCGGAAGAACTCGAATTAGTATTTACCGGCAGGGGGGCCCCGGAGGAATTGATAGCAATTGCCGACTATGTCACTGAAGTCAGGATGGTCAAGCACCCTGCCAATAAGGGGATAATGGCACGCAAGGGAATAGAGTATTAAAGGACAGGCTCATAATTCCTGTTTTACGTTTTAAATTGAACAAATACAATTTTTTGCTTGTAATTTCTTCTGATTTCTGGTATTTCATTATAGTTAAAAATAAATGGAGGTAACATGGGAAAAGTACAAAGAATAACAGCACTGATATCCGTAATGTTTTTTTTATATGGTTGTGCAGCTGTTTTGTTAGGTGTGGGCGCGGGCGTGGGAATAGGTGCATATAAATTCATTGAAGGAAGTCTTGTAAGAGAGTATCCCCTTGCTTATGGAAAAGCCTGGGATGCAACCAATAATGCCCTGACTAACCTTAAGATAAGTGTTTCCAACAGCATTGATGAAGGAGATACGGGCAAAATAGATGCTGTCCAGAAAGATGGGACAAAGGTCAGCATTAAGATAAAAGACAGGGGTCAGGGGGTTTCTTCTATCTCAATAAGGGTTGGAATGCTGGGTGACCAGGGGATGGCAGAAATTATACATGATGAAATAGCATCTGTCTCTGGAATTACATAATCGGGCTACCCGATATTTTCCAGGGCTTCCGATATTCTTTCTGATACTTCTTTAAAGCCTTTTTTCCTGAGCGTACGGATGATTTTGTCGGATGCAATATATTTAAGAAACTTTCCCCTTTTCTTATCGCTGGATATCTCTTTTATTGCCCTCTTGCGTATTGATTCCACAAAGCGCAGATATCGGGCAAACTCCGCATTATAGAGTTTTTCCATTTCCCTTCTTATTGCCTTTGATATTGCCGGGCTTGCCCCTTCTGTTGATATGGCTATTGTTAATGGTCCGCGCCTGATAAGTGATGGAACAATAAAATTCCCTTCTGAAGGGACATCAATGACATTTGTAAGGAGCGCGGCATCCTGTGAGATTGTTTTATTGGTTTCTTCGGAAGAAGTCCCTGCAATGACGATAAATGCACCTTTGAGGTCTCCCTTTTTATATTTTCTTTTAATGTGAGTCAGGTTGCCGGACGCTTTTAGTTTAGCGATCCTGGCTGTAACTGTCGGGCTTATTACACTTACGTCAGCTCCTGCTTTTATCAGAGACAGGGCCTTTCTCTCAGCAACTCTGCCGCCTCCGACAACAACGACTTTTTTATTCTTAAGATTTATAAAGGCGGGATAATATTTCACTTATTTTTCTTTTACTGTTAAATCCGGCATCTGTTCTCTTGCCTCATTTGCAAGCTCTATAGTAGGAAATTTATTTATTAGTAAATTAAAAGTATCTATAGATTCTTTATTCTGTCCCATTTTTTTGTAGGAAAGGCCGAGGTAGAAGAGGGTCTCAGACTCCTTTTTTGTGTCCGGATATTCTTTCAGTAAACCATTAAAGCGTTCTGCCGCAGCATGATAAGAGCCTTTTTTATAGTAGAAATTGCCAACGTAGAATTCGTATTCAGCAAGAATACGTTTGCAGGCTTTTATCCTGCTCTCTGTGATGTCCATGTATGGATTTCTCGGATAATTTTTCCGGAGTTTGTCAAATTCCCTGAGGGCCTTTCCGGCCCAGGAAGAGCTGACATCGATAGTTTCTATTCTTTTGAAATAACTCATTGCAAGCTTGTACTGGGCATATGATGAATACTTGTGAAATTGGTGAACACTTAGAAAAGATTCATATTCAACAGCAGCCTCATCATACAACTCTTCATCAAGATACGAATCAGCAATGCGCAGTTTTGCTATTGTTGCATATTTTCGTGAACCATCCTTGGCCTTAATCTCTTCAAAAAGTTCCCTTGCTTCCTCATGATATCCGTCTTTGAACTTTTCATTGGCTTTTTCAAGAGAGGCCTCCGGATTAAAGGAGGGCTCTTTAGAGTTGCCTGTTGAACATCCCAAAAAAGCAAACATAAGAATACAGATTGTCAAGTATTTAGTGAAGAACTGAATAATATTTTTAAAAGTCATTTAAGGCAATCCTTTCTGTTAATTCGGATTAATTTTATCCTAAATTAATTATTATAATCAAACCGGATAATAGTCTTTAAATTTTTTGCAATTTTCTGTTATAGTATTACTCCTGATTATATGATAATTATCGGGCGGATAGCTCAGTTGGGAGAGCACAGCCCTTACAAGGCTGGGGTCACAGGTTCGAGCCCTGTTCCGCCTACCATTAACTACAGGGAAATAAGGTGATAAGGAAAAGGGAAAAAGGGGTTTTTGTTTTTCACCCTTTTACCCTAAACCCTGGTACTTAATCCCTGCCCTTTCGGGGTGGTAGTTCAGTTGGTTAGAACGCCGGCCTGTCAAGCCGGAGGTCGCGGGTTCAACTCCCGTCCATCCCGCCATTTCTTCTTATCAGATGATCCTCTGGAGTTTTCCGTAAAGCCGCAAATTACCCGGGGAGAAAAATGATTAATGAGAAATTCAAATGAAGGATTTAATAAGTATTGCGGATTAGTTAGGCGTCAAAGAGTCCTGTGCTTAAATATCTGTCTCCACGATCAGGAAACACTACGACCACTTTTTTCCCCTGTCCCAATTTTTTTGAAACTTTTATGGCCGCCCATGCTGCAGCTCCGGATGAAATCCCTGCAAGAATTCCTTCTTCTCTTGCTATTCTCCTTGTCATGGATATTGCATCTTCGTCAGTAACCGGTATGACTTCGTCAAAAATTTTCATGTTAAGAACTCCCGGGAAGAATCCGGCGCCTATGCCAGCAATTTTATGTTTTCCGGGATCGCCTCCTGAGAGAATGGGTGAACCGGCAGGCTCTACAGCTGATATCAAAATATCAGGATTTTTGGATTTTAGAATTTCCCCGGTACCGGTGATCGTACCGCCTGTACCAACGCCTGCTACAAAGCCGTCTATCTTATCTCCAAGAGCCTGAAGGATTTCAATGGCTGTTGTCTTTCTGTGTACTTCGGGATTGGCTGGGTTCTCAAACTGCATCGGCATAAAATAATCCGGATTCTTTCTGAATATTAATTCAGCTTCTTCTACAGAGCCCATCATACCTTTTGAGCCGGGAGTTAAAACCGGTTTTGCACCAAAGGCCTGAAATGTCTGCCTTCTTTCTAATGACATGGTCTCGGGCATTGTCAGGATAAGCCTGTAACCCTTAACAGCTGATATAAAGGCAAGGCCAATACCGGTATTACCACTCGTCGGCTCTATGATTGTTCCTCCCGGTTTTAGAATCCCATCTTTTTCTGCTGCTTCTATCATTGAAAGAGCGATCCTGTCCTTAACCGAACCGCCTGGATTGCAGCCCTCCAATTTTGCCCATACCTCTGCATCCTCAGGTTTGGCAATATGGTTCAGTCTAACCAACGGAGTGTTGCCAACAAGCTTCAGTACATCAGTAGATGATTGCATAAGATAATTCCTGTAAGAATGATTAAGGATTATAACACATTGTCAAATACATGGAAAAAGTCTGAATATCAGTTTTGGAAGACTCTGAATAGCCACTATTTCTTCAGGGTGAAGATTTTAAGTATAGCATTTATTTATAAGAATGACTAATTTAATTATTATATGTATTTATAAATTTATTTTAATTGACAAACTTATTGTAATCCAAGATAAGATAAGCAAACTTAAGCAGTTTTTGCGGGGTGGTAGCTTTAGACAAAATAAGCTGCATTAAGAATACATTAATGGAGACAAAGGGGAAAACATTTAAAATTATAGGCTGATAATTTGAGTCCTCTATCAAAGAAGCTGGTGAGATTCAAAGCTGAACTCGTTATCGGGAATTACACTTGTTGCGGGTTCATAGAAAATATATCAGAATACGAGGTTTATCTGGTAACGCCTGTTTTTTATTTTGACAGTTTAACGCTTGAAATGCCCCTGGAAATAAGATTTAGTCCTGTCCCGGGTGAGACCCTGAACTTCCCCTGTAAATTAAAATGGTCATACAAAACTCCTCCTCATGGGCTGACTAGCAGCATGGGAGTTCAAATAGTAGAGCACATACCAGGATATAAGAATTTCTTCCATACAGTACAATAAGTTATGAAAGGTGCTTTCTGCAGTCACGGCATCTATGATCAACAAGAGATTGCCTCAAAATTTTAGCCCCCCTTTATAGATATTAAAGACACAGTTTCAGGCTTTTCTTGTCCTCCAAAAGCAAGACCTGCCTGCAAAGACAGCCCAGCCGTATATCAAAAGAATTGAGTTTACAGGCTCGGGAGAATAAGTGAGAATGACAGACAAGTTAATGCGTTACACTGCTTTTATTAATATTAATAACTTTTTTGAAATTGATATTGTTATAGATTTCACATGCCTTGAAATCCTTTGTACAGAAATATATAGCTCTTTCAATATCCTGGCTGCTCATTTTAACGCAGTAACAGTCGTCAGAGGGCTGTTTTAAAAATGGACAGAAGCTTTTTTCTCTACGCACTTTTAGTATGTTATGTTCAAGAGAAATCTTCATAATTATTATTTATAGCAATAGTTATGCCAGATTATCAGTATTTTTCTTTGAAAAAATATTCAATAGTGACAGGTGGTTACAGTGAGAGATGAGAAAAGGTTCTGTGTTGCGAGGTAAATATGCACGGTTAAGCAGTGTCACAAAGATGTGCAATGTTACAATATGCAAGTACTTATCCCCTGTTATTGCAATAAGCATATTTATGTGAAAGTGCAGGATTGAAAAACATGATTTGAAGAATCGTTTGATGGGGCTTTGAAAGATGGCTGCTAAATTCTGTAATGCCTTAATTCTTCTTAAGCAATAAAAAAGCAGCACCAACTATTGCGGTAATTGCAAATATTTCAGCAACTATGAGATTTCCATCAATGGCAATGCTTCCCCATAATTCCTGTTTATCTGAAAACAATGCCAGCACTTTTGGTTTTAAGTGATGACCAATAAATGCTCTGGAACCATTGGGATGGTAGCGCACATAGGGTACATATAAAAAGCCGATGAACATTACAATGTATACATAAATTACTAAAATTATTTTTTGGCGCTTTCCCATCATTCCCCTGCCAGTGTTATTTATATCAGGTATTATCTTGCATTATGCAGTCAGTTAATTAATACCTGGATGATAATTCGAATTTGAATAATATATTATACTTCATTATAGGTCCTTTTTATTTTAATTCCAGAAATACATTTGATCCTATGAGATTGTGTAATATATAAACAGTTGAATTTATCATTATAGATATCCAATTAAATAAAAAAAGGCTGAAAATAGCTTTTATCTCTCAGGCATAACTTGACATATTCTTATTTAAAGTTTAAAACATAAAAAGTATA
>JBDLIC010000172.1:0-6396 GCA_039715075.1 Nitrospirota bacterium | reverse complement strand
CCCCATAGAAATCGGCTCAGTTAATATCCTCGACTCAGCGGCTAAGTTCAACTTGTGTTAACGACAATGCCTCCGGCACTGTCGTTAACACACTCTAAGATATCAATACGTTGAGTTTTTTTAACATTCCTGTATTTCTGGTTGTGTCCAGGGTCTTTCATCGTGAACTATTGCATATGTCCAGGGTCAAATCTTTCCAGGCCGTCCGAGTCTCACTCGCTCATAACCAGTTAAATCAAGACTATTAATAACCACGAAGAACACAAAGTGCTCGAAGAAAAGATATGACAAATAACGATATCACGCAGGGATGAACGACTGTTCGACTATCAGGTACAAGGTGGTCTATACGAAATTGATTGAGAAAAGACTTAATCAGTTGTAAAATGGTAATTATTTAATTTTATAAGAAATTATTATCAAAAGGACGGTGGAGTAAATGCATGACATACAAGGTATCAAAGACATCTTGCACGAACTAAAAGCGGAGTTATCAAATCTTTACGCCAGAGCCTTAAAGCAGATCATTCTGTACGGCTCTTACGCAAGGGACGAAGCTACCGAGCACTCTGACATCGACCTCGTTATTGTTCTTGAAGGCAGGATCTTGCCTGGCAGAGAGATTGACAGAATGATAGATATAATCAGCGATTTGAATATTAAATACGGTGTATTAATTTCTATCTATCCTGTGTCCGAGACAGACTACAAGACTGTTAACAGTCCATTATTACTTAATGTGCGGAAGGAAGGAATTGCTGCTTGAAAGAAGTTGAATCTCTCATCAGCAGGGCAAGTAAATATATCAAGTCTGCGGCAATGCTGATAGCAGAAGAAGATTATGAGTCATCCGTATCAAGAAGCTATTACGCAATGTTTTACTGCATCGAGGCGTTGCTGTTAACAAAGGGATCAGCTCCTGACAGTCTGTTTTTATATATTTTTTCATCTTAGCTGTCATTCCTGCAGGTATTGATGCGGGAATGAGGACTCAATTTTCAAGTTTTTGCACGGACACTTATTATATTCAGAAAGGCATATAAATATGACGAGTAGTGAATCCAACGCTCCATCTAACTTTATAAAGCAGATCATTGAAGAAGATATAAAGAACAATAAGAACGACGGACGAATCCATACTCGTTTTCCGCCGGAGCCGAACGGATATCTGCATATCGGCCATGCCAAATCCATATGCCTTAATTTTGGTGTTGCCGATGAATACAAAGGCCTCTGCAACCTGAGGTTTGACGACACTAATCCGAGCAGGGAAGAGGCCGAGTATGTGGAATCTATTATAGATGACGTTAAGTGGCTCGGTTATGAATGGGATGACAGGCAGTACTATTCTTCGGACTATTTTGAACAGCTGTACCAGTTTGCAGTCCAGCTCATCAAGGAAGGCAAGGCCTATGTTTGCGACCTAAGTGCGGACGAGATCAGGGAGTATCGCGGTACGTTGAAGGAATCGGGCAGGGAAAGCCCGTACCGTAGCCGTTCGGTGGAAGAGAACCTTGACCTTTTCGGGCGCATGAGAGCTGGTGAATTTGAGGATGGGTCCCGTACACTGCGCGCGAAGATCGATATGTCGTCAGGCAATATTAATATGCGTGATCCTGTTTTTTACCGAATTCAGAAAACAGAACACCACAGGACCGGAGATGCATGGTGTATTTATCCCATGTATGACTATGCGCATTGTGTCTCTGACTCTATAGAGAAAATAACGCATTCCCTCTGCACCCTTGAGTTTGAAGACCACCGGCCTTTATATGACTGGTTCCTTGAGCAGCTTAATATATTCCATTCGCAGCAGATAGAGTTTGCCCGTCTCAATATAAGCCACACAGTCCTGAGCAAGAGAAAGCTTCTTCAGCTCGTTAATGAGAAGCAGGTGAAAGGATGGGACGACCCCCGCATGCCAACACTCTCCGGCCTTAGGAGGCGCGGCTATACACCGGAGTCCATCAGGAATTTCTGTGAACGTATAGGAGTTGCCAAGGCGGACAGTACGGTTGATATGGCCCTCCTGGAATACTGCATACGTGAAGACCTGAACAAACGCGCACCGAGAGTGATGTCTGTCCTGCGCCCCCTTAAGGTTGTGATAACCAACTATCCGGAAGGTGAATCCGAAGAACTGGATGCCGTTAACAATCCTGAAGACGAAGGCATGGGAAAGAGGAAGGTCCCCTTTTCAAAAGTGCTCTATATCGAACAGGAAGATTTTATGGAGGACCCGCCGAAAAAGTTTTTCCGTCTCGCACCAGGAAGGGAAGTCAGGCTCCGGTATGCATATTTTGTTACATGCAGTGATGTGATAAAGGACGAAAAGACGGGTAAGATAAAAGAAATCCACTGTACCTATGACCCGGCAACAAGG
The DNA here is from genome assembly GCA_039715075.1 of Nitrospirota bacterium. GTDB lineage: Bacteria > Nitrospirota > Thermodesulfovibrionia > UBA6902 > UBA6902 > JBDLIC01. The sequence goes on along the minus strand of JBDLIC010000172.1, from coordinate 4,013 downwards.
GGCGGTGACGCGCCTGACGGGAGAAAAGTGAAGGCCACCATGCACTGGGTTTCAGCCGAACATTCACTGAAGGCGGAAGTACGTTTATACGACCACCTGTTTGAAAAGCCTGACCCTGATGACCCGAAGGACGAAGCGGATTTCAAGTCATATCTGAATACCGCTTCTCTTGAGATATTAAAGAACTGCTGTGTTGAGCCCGGGCTGGCAGATGCAGAACCCGGGAGCAGATATCAGTTTGAGAGACTCGGCTATTTCTGTGTTGATCCTGATTCAGCTGAGGGCAGCCCTGTATTCAATCGTACAGTAACATTAAGGGACACATGGGCCCGTATGCAGAAATCGAAAAAATAGAGGGTAAAGCTGTGCAAAAGAAGTTAAGAATCTTTTCCGCTTTATTAATCCTGTCACTTTTTCCGGCATGTGCAACAACCATTGGATTGAAGGAAGGTGCCTTCGGTAAACACCTTTTTGACGGGGTACCCCTGAAGCCGCTGGCCGCTGCATGGTCGCCTGATTCTTCCCGTATTGCCCTGATCAGAAATAATCTTCTTCTCATTCATAATACGAAAACAGGGGAATCAAAGGTATTTTCAGATATAACCCCGATCTCCATTGACTGGTCGCCCTTGAATGATCTGCTTGTAGTTCATGAGAAAGTTGAAGGCAGGCAGCTTGTCCGTATGAATGCTGATAAAGAGAGATTCATTCCAGTAACCGTTAAAGAGGAACCTTATGCTGCAAGATGGTTTGGCTACACGGATAAAATTATTGTCTATTCAGTAAAAGTAAAACGGCTTAGCATAGGGACTTTTGTGACATACTTATTATCGAGGGTGGACGGGGGAGCGGATGAAGTATTTCTTTCGTGGGAGGCATACTTTCCAACACGGAGTGAAACGGCTGATTTCATCAGCGGCTGGATATACCCGAACATCAGGCCTGTTCACGAAACGGTTCTTACCCCTCAGTTTCATGATCCCCCGGCACTGGCGGCATTTACTGAATTCAGGACGAGTGATCCTGATACCGGCATGGTTAAAGATATATTTAAAATTGATGATGAACGCTTCGGTGTTTTTGCTTCATGGTCGCCGGATGGTTCCCGGCTGGCTGTTACTGATGAAAAGGGTCTGCTGATTATTGTCGACGGAGATAATCCTGGAAGTATGCAGCCTGTTAACAATGAGGAGCGCGGAATGGCTCCTGCGTGGAATCCCCGTGGAAGCCAGATTTATTCCGGGGGGTGGCTGATGCAGTCTGACGGTACAATAATAAAGAGACTGATTCCGGATGCCTTCTATTCAATAGGGGTATGGTCACCTGACGGAAAACGGCTTGCCGTTATTTCAGAGAAAGGCCTTTATCTATTTGAAAACTTTTCTCCGTCCTTTATATTTCCGGACAGGCCACTTGATACAGCTCTGATGCAAATTCGTGAAAAGATTCGTATACTGAAGGACCTTCTGAAGGAAGACCTGATTTCTGATGAAGAGTTCAGGGCCCGGAAGGAAGGACTTTTGAAAAAGGCAGTTAGAGGTGAATGATGAAATATGTTTTTAAACTGCTGCTGCTGGCAGCTCTGTCCGCAGTATCAATTGTTTTTGCGGAGGAAAAAGGAGAGGTAGAGGATTGTATTTCCTGCCATAACCGGGAGACCCCTAATTTAATACGAACGTGGAAAGGTTCGGCGCATGCCGGACAGGACATATCCTGTACAGTCTGTCATGGGAAGAATTATGATGAGAATCATTTGACGGGCAGCAAAAGGCAGTCTGTTGAGGCCCATGTATGTGCTGGATGCCACGACGGGCCTGTTAAGGAGCATTTTGCGGGAAAGCATGGAGTCAGCTTCAGGGCTGGCCTGGCCTGCACAAGGAATGTGGAGAAGACTCCCGAAATATTAGCGGGCTGTAATGACTGCCACGAAGAAGGGTCCGCACTGCCGCGCCATGATATAGAATGTGCCCGTTTTCTCGCGCAATCACCGGCGATGCAGCGGCAGGGATGTCTTTCATGTCATAAAATCGAAAACCGCTGTGATGCCTGCCATACCCCGCATGATACTGATCTGAAAATTGTACGTGATCCTGCTGTATGCGGTACGTGCCACATGGGGCCCGACCATCCGCAGTATGAGATGTGGAAGTCCTCCAGGCACGGGGTCATGTTCGCTCAAAAGGGCAGGGACTATGCACCGGACTGCACTGTATGCCATATGGCTGATGGAACTCATAATGTGAGTGAGGGTGTGAGCATGGGGATCGTAGGACAGAAGTACCAGGAGCATGTGCGCAAAAGCGAGCGGGACAAGATGCTGAAGGTATGTTCAAAATGTCATGCCCGTTCTTTTGCGGAAGTTAACCTTCAGGACGGCGATACAATACAGCGTGAATCAAAGGCACTGATAGACGAGGCTGCTTCAATTATCAGGGACCTGGATCGGGAAGGGCTTCTCGTACCTGCTCCATCAGAACGGCCCCCGCATCCTCTCAGGGGTAAGGCCCTTGAGATTGGTCCCCAGATGCTCTATGAAGATCTCTCACGGGTAGAGGCTGTATTTTTCCGTATGAAGAAATTCTACTACATTATTACCTACAAGGGGGTTTTTCATCAGAACCCGGACTATGCCCACTGGTACGGGAATGCCCCCCTCAAACTTGCACTTTCCGAGATTAAAAGCGAGGCGGAAACGCTGAGGGAGCTGAAACGTCTAAGGGACCGGATCGATAACCTTTCGGCATTGGGATTGCATGAGAGCTCAGATCCGGAGGCACAAAAGAAATCGCTTAAGACAGAACTTAGACAGCTTAAAGAACTTTATCTGCGCAAGGACCTGTCAGAGTCAGAGTATGAGAAACGCAGAGATGAAATTATGAAAAAATATGGACTGTGAGAATTTGCAAATTGAATATCAGAGAAAATTAAAGCGGATTATGAAAAATATAATGTGTGCTACATTTAATTATAATAGAAATTTACTGCATTATAGAATCAAAATAAAATCAAAAAGTTGCCCATAGCTTTCCCGTATAGATCTCCGGACTTCAAGTCCGGGAGGGGGAAATATTCATTCTTCACGCCTCTTATTGATTAAATGTTGATATCGTTCTTTCATAGCCGCATCACCGACTCTAAATAATTCGCTATTATTAATGTGATTGTAGCAGTCTGGATTTCATTGATAAGTTGATTATCAATAAACAAGGGTCGGTCTGGATTCCGTTGATTGCTCTTTGCATGTGAAAAAAAATATGTCTCAATTTAATTCAAAAATTGCAGCACTACTTAACATCCTGAGATGTGACTTTATAAATTTTCAATAATAAATCATCTTATAATAAAATCAACGGGTTAACATCCTACATTGCCTTAATTTTAACAATATTTCACAATAGTGACAAATAAAATAACATATATCGTTAAATCATTTGACATTTAAATCATAATAAATGTAAAATACATTAACAGCAAATTGTATCGAATGATTACACTGATTCACTCTAATATTTAAATAAGAAAAACTTAGGAGCAAGCAAGTGATTTTAATAGGGTCTATTACTGGATCTATAATTGGAATTTTTTTGACGGGTACCATAATACAAGTCTTGTTCCTTATCATGCAGAAAAATAAATAAAAAGAAGATTTCGTTTTTCATATTTTTTTAAACTCAAGCTTTTGTTTTTAATAAATATTAGAAAGGAATACGACAAGATGAAGTTTGCGATTGACAACAGGCTTTCAATGCATTCTCATTTTAGGTTTTCTCAGATGAGAATAAATAAAAATATAAAAAACAGTAAAAAAGATTTGAAGGAGCAAGCAGATAATGATCTTCAAGCTAAAAGAATTTGCTTGTTTATAAATAACAATAAAGAAAAATAAAAAAAAGCTTATACACTTGGATCGAAAGAGATGGACGCTATGAGCAAAAAAGAAATACTGGCTGAATTAAAGAAGTTGTGCATAATATTATCAAGTGTAATAGGAACTCTAATATGGTTGGGTATAG
>JBDLIC010000171.1:0-6472 GCA_039715075.1 Nitrospirota bacterium | reverse complement strand
GGCATGGATGTCTCTCACCTGGGGAGAAAGAGCGCTGCAGATTTCAGGGGCAATAACATCGGGTTTATATTTCAGGACTTTAATCTTCTCCCGGTGCTCACGGTATATGAAAATGTCGAATATCCGCTTCTCATGGTCCAGGATACCCCTGCTGGTGAAAGGCGGAACCGGGTCCTGTCGCTGCTTGATTCAGTAGGAATGATCGAGCAGAAAGACAAATATCCTGACCAGATCTCAGGCGGACAGAAACAGAGAGTGGCCGTAGCACGGGCCCTGGTCACGAAACCCAAGCTGGTCCTGGCTGATGAGCCGACTGCAAACCTTGACCACAAGACCGCATATATGGTGATAAATATCATGAAGAAGATGAGGGATGAATCAGGGACGACCTTTATCTTTTCGACCCATGATCAAAAGGTAGTAGGCGAGGCTGAGACGATCTTTACGCTGGAAGACGGTGAACTGGCCGGAAAAAGCGTTCAGGGAGGGACAGGTCATGCTTAATCTTTTCAGGATTGCAATAAGAAATCTCATGAGGTACAAGAGAAGGACATTTCTGACAGCCTCACTGATTACCATAGGTGTTCTATTTGTGCTTGTATTCATCGCTATTTCCGGCTCGTTCAGGAACATGATGGTCGGCCAGATCACGGACTCCTTTCTCGGCCATATGCAGATACACAAAAAAGGGTATGTGGCATCTATTGACACCCTCCCTCTTACAATGAACATGGGGACGCAGGCCGTAAAAAAAGTGAAAAAAGCCATAAATGAGTTCCCCGGGATAGAGGCGACTTCAATGAGGATAAAATTCGGCGGCATGTTCAGCAACTTTGTTGAGACAACGAATGTCAGGCTAAACGGTGTGTATCCTGAAGACGAGATCAGGACCGTTCCGCTCTTTCCGGAAAGGATAATAGAGGGAGACAGGATCATACGGAAGGGTGAAATTCTTGTTCCGGAACTTCTTGCAAAAGGGATGAAAGTAAAAGTGGGTGACATGATCGTTGTTGTGGCAACCAACCGGGACGGCTCTGTAAACGGGAAACAGTTCAAAGTCGGCGGCATACTTGAGAGCGCGACCGGCCCCGGCGGCAGGGACGGGTATATTCACATGGATGATGCCCTGGAGGTCCTCAGGATGGACGGGGTTGAAATAAGTGAAATCGCACTGAGACTCAACGACTTCACCAATCTTGATGAGGTCCACAAGAAACTCGGTGCTATCCTCTCAAAAGAACTGAACAAAGCGGGAAAACCTGCATTTGAGGTCCACACATGGGAAAAACTCTCCCCCTTCTACAACATTGCCAGGATGATAGATATCATGACGTTGTCAATTAAAGTGATGCTTATTGCCATAGTGCTTATCAGCATCATGAATGTGATGATCATGGCGGTATATGAGAGGATAAGGGAAATCGGCACTATCGCTGCAATCGGCACATTGCCGAAAAAAATCCTGTCCATGTTCGTGCTTGAGGGATTTTCTCTCGGCATCCTCGGCGCACTGATTGGCAATCTAATCGGTGTTTCCGCTGTCTATATTCTCAATATTGCAAAGATCACCTTTAATTTCGGGAGACAGACAGGGCTTATACTTTCACCGACAGTAAGCTTTGCAGATATAGGAACAATTTCAATAATAGTAATAATAGTGTCCGTACTGGCAAGCCTGCAGCCTGCATTCAAGGCTTCGCGTATGGAGCCGATCGAGGCACTAAGACATGTATAGGAGGTCTGAAATGAAAAAGATATTTTACTGGTTTCTTGTAATATCGATTCTTTTGCCGGCAGCGGCCAGTGCTGCTGACGTGAAATCCGGGCTCATCGCTGTTTCAGTGGATGAAAAAACCCAACCGGCCAATGTCAGCAGCCAGGCGGCCCGCTGTGCATACTATATGATATTTGACAATGAGGGTAAACTCATGGATGTCATTGATAATCCCTATAAAGACGCAAGCGGCGGCGCAGGAACTTCTGCAGGTAATTTCCTCGGGGATAAAGGCGTGACCGTTGTGGTTGCGGAAGGCTTTGGAGGCAAAATGATTAATGCCATGAAGAGCAAAGGCATAACGTTTTATGAGCTTAAAGGTAAAGCAGATGATGCTGTTAAAGAGGTTTTAAAACTCAAGTGAAGTTCCCAGCCTACAAGGCGGGGCATCAAAAAAGACTAATATTATTAATGATAATTCAGTCTGTATTCCCCTCCCGAGTCGGGTCTCACGAGGGTCGATTCGACTTTGGCAAAGAGGGGTTAGGGGAGATTTTTCAAAGAAATTATTCATAAAATCCCCCTTTTCCAAAGGGGGAGACTTGAAAGGAGAACTTTTCATAAATGTATACAATAAAAATATTTTCACTAAGGAGGATTAAGATGTATAAAATCATTGTTTTATTCATGGTGCTCGTGTTATCAGCTCCTGTTTATGCAATAGACGGCAATAAACTTCTGGAACAGGTTGACAGGAACCTCAATCCCGAATCCTACGAATCATATAAAAAGCTGATAAACATAGAGCCTGACGGCAGCAAAAAGGAATTTGTGCTCTTCACGGTTAAAAAGGGGAAGGACAAGGTAGCGGCAATGTTTATCTCACCTGCGAGCGAAAAAGGAAGAAGCACCTTAAGGCTTGATGAAAACATGTGGCTTTATATTCCCAATGTAGGGAAGCCGCTCCGTATCACAAGCCTTCAGTCAGTAGTTGGAGGGGTGTTTAATAATTCGGACTTATTGCGCCTCGATTATACTTCGGAATATGACGTTGAGAAGGTTGAGGATAAGGGCAGCGAACATCTTCTTCATCTCAAGGCAAAGACAAAGACCGTAGCCTATGACAAATTGAAGATGTGGGTCAACAAGGACAATCTGCTGCCTACAAAGATCGATAGCCTTACAGAGGCATCAATGCTGATAAAGACGCTCTACTTTAAGGAGATCAAGGATTTTGGAGGCGGTATTGTCAGGCCGTCCGTCATTGAGACGGACAGCCCGCTTTACAAGGGTTATAAATCGGTAATGATCTTTGCAAAGGTCAAAGAGAAGACGTTCAACGACGAGGTGTTCACACTAACATTTATGCCGAAGATGGAGTCATTGAGATAGGGTATGAAATCAACTGTTATTATTCTCCTTTTATGTATGGCTATTTCCCATTCAGCCTATGCTGCCGGTGAGTATGAATTTGACCTCTCGGAGATAGAGAAAAAACCGTACAGTTTCGGCGGGTATATAGAAGCCCGGCCTGTCCTTTTCGGGTTTGACAGAGACGCAGCACTCTATAAACTGAAAATGTTCGACCGGGACGAAGGGAAAACAGCAGAAGAATATAATGCTGTCCTTCAACTGGATGGAAGCTATGAAAAAGGTATTGCAAGGTTTTACATGAAAGTAAACGCTGACATTCAGCAGTCCTATACCGGATGGTCGGACAGGACAAGCATCTTTGAAGGATACCTGTCTCTTAAACCTTCCCAATCGTTCAGTATCGATGCCGGGAAGAAGACGCTTAAATGGGGCAAGGGATATGCGTGGACTCCTGCGGCATTTGTAGACAGGTCCAGAAATCCGGATGACCCTGACCTGGCCCTTGAAGGCTTTACCGTACTGTCGGCCGATTACATCAGGACCTATTCCGGGGCATTAAAGACCGTCTCCTTTACCCCTGTTATCATTCCCGTTTATGGCGATGTAAATGACGACTTCGGAGAAACGGACCACCTTAATTTCGCCGGAAAGCTTTATCTCCTTCTGTATGATACGGACATCGACTTTATGGTCCTTGCAGGAGACAGTAAAAGCACGAGATACGGCTTTGACTTTTCAAGGAATATTACCCCGAACCTTGAAATCCACGGAGAATTCGCATTTATCCATAACTTTGAAAAAAAGTTCATTAATAGCAGCGGAAAGCTTTTCGAGAGTGAGTTCGATGCTAAGAGTTATCTGCTGGGAACCAGATATCTTACGGAACAGGATACGACATTTATAATCGAGTACTACCATAACGGTACAGGATTTAGTGAGGACGAAATGAAGGACTATTTTTCTTTTATCAACCAGGCATATGAAACATTTACCGCTACAGGAAATGACAGCCTGCTGCAGAAGGCATCAAATCTGACAGAAGGTAATTACGGAAGAATGAATCCTATGAGGGACTATCTTTACTTGCGAGTAAGTCAGAAAGAACCCTTTGACATCTTATACTTCACCCCTTCTGTAACAGGAATATTCAATGTAAATGACGAAAGCTTTTTACTCTCGCCGGAATTGCTGTATACAGGTATCACAAATCTGGAAATGCGTTTGAAAACCAGTTTCCTGTCCGGACAAAAGAATAGTGAGTACGGAGAAAAATTGAATGATTACAGGGCCGAGTTAAGAGTGAGATACTATTTTTAGTACAGGGAGATTAATTGATGATTAAAAATATCAGGTTAAAATTCATATCATTCTTTCTGCTGCTTGTTGTCCTTGATATAGCCATGGCAACAGCTAAAACACCTGAGAATTATGACCCCAACACTGAGATTACAATATCAGGTGATATTATTAAAGTATTGGAAGGACGCAAAGGGCCAGGGATATTTTTATTAAAATCCGTTGACAAGACCTATCAGGTAATAACCGGCCCCAGGTGGTATCTCTGGAAAATTGGTCTCTCATTAAAAACTGGTATGAATGTAGAAGTTACCGGCTCAAAGCTTTATGACAAAAAAGGCAGGATTCGTTTAATTGTATATAGCTTGAAAGACATGGAGACTAAAAAAAACTACCATTTCAGAAGAGATAATTTAAAGCCGCTATGGCGCGGAAGGGGAAAGCAGAAGTAATTGCCATGAAAAAAGAAAAGATATATACCACTATTATAAAAAACCTTCCTGTAGGCTTTTCCATAGTAGATGAAGAGGGAATTATCAGAGACTTTAACAGAGCCGCAGAAATAATGACCGGCTTTGTAAAACACGATGTAATAGGTAAATCACATCTCGAAATTTTTCATGGCTCAAAAAATAAAGAGGCATGTCCTTTATTTAAACACGCTATCCAGGAACACAGGCAGAAAGTAGAAATTGAGACTAAAATCAGGAAAAAAAATGGTGGGCTAATCAACATATCTGTCACTGCTTTTCCACTTTTTGACAGCAAGGGAAATTTTGTCGGCGGGGTTGAACTATTCAGAGATATTACTGAATATAAAAAACTGGAAAGAGAACACAAAAATCTCCTTTCCATGTTTGCCCATGATATGAAAAATCCGGTCTTAATATCAGGCGGGTTTTTATCGAGACTTCTTTCAGGCAAGGCAGGCAACCTGACGCCAAATCAACAGGACTACCTTGAAATAATAAGAAATGAACAATCCAAATTAGAGTGCCTGGTGATAAATTTCCTGGAATTCTCACGATTTGAGTCAAAGGAATACAAACCTTTATTCGGTCCGTTTGATATTGGATCAGCAATACGCGAACATATTGAATCTGCAGGAATAGAGGCACAAAAAAAGAATGTACAAGTATATTTTGAATGTCCTGAAGATAGCTCTCCTGTTATTCAGGCGGATACTGCAATGATAAGAAGAGCTATCACGAACCTTTTGGACAATGCAATAAAATATACTGATTCAGGAGGATCCATTACAATTAGTCTTTCGGACAGAGGGAAAGATGTTCTCGTTCAGATAATAGACACAGGTATGGGTATACCGGAAGACCAGATGCCTTATATATTTGATGCCTTCTATCGCGCAGAAAGAGATTCAGCAGGTTCGGGGCTTGGGTTATCCATTACGAAAAAGATAGTAGAGGTACACGACGGAAGAATCTGGGTAGAAAGTTCATCCGGGAAAGGCAGCACCTTTAGCCTGACTCTGCCGAAAAGTCTTAAGTAAAACTAATAAACGCTCCGACTCGGTGGAGCAGCCGGTGCAGGAGTGGGCCATATGATGGATAACCAGGAAAGAGATATGAGGCAGGCCCTTGCAGATTCAGAAGCAGCCGCAGTCCGCCGAGAAGGAAATCTTCTCGCAATCACCCTGAGAGGCGATATTACATTTGACCACGATTCAGCAGTAGTGAGGCCCGGACTTTATTCGGAAATTGACCGTATTGCAAATGTAATGCTCCAGTATCCTGATACAGTAATCAGAGTAGAAGGACATACTGACAGTACGGGCTCGGAACAATATAATCTGGAGCTGTCGGCCAGGCGGGCAGTGGCTGTCAAGAATTTAATTATTCAGAAAGGGATAAATCCATCCGGGGTAGAGACGGTAACTTTTGGAGAGACACGTCCGATTGCCACAAATGAGACAGAAGCAGGCCGCCAGATGAATTGCCGTGTTGAAATCAAAATTGCTCCCAGGAATTAATGAACTACCCCGCAGCAGAGCTGCGAGGTATCAACTACAGTCATTCCCGAAGTCTGTTAATCGGGAATCCAGTTCCTTATAAAAAAACTCTGGATTCC
>JBDLIC010000170.1:0-6482 GCA_039715075.1 Nitrospirota bacterium | reverse complement strand
ACGGTTCATAGAAAAGGGAGTGCATACTGGAGGCGGTTATCCCTTCTTTTTTGGAATTCCGGGTATATGCGATGGAATAGCAATGGGCCACAGGGGAATGCATTACAGCCTTGCTTCACGTGAACTCATCGCTGATATGATCGAAACAATTGCCGAGGCCCACCAGCTTGACGGACTCGTACTGCTGACTAACTGTGACAAGATTACTCCCGGAATGCTTATGGCAGCCGCAAGGGTAAATGTTCCATCTATAGTCGTAACTGCCGGGCCCATGATCTCAGGGCACTTAAGAGGGAAAAGGCTTTCACTGGTTAATGACACCTTTGAAGCAATAGGCAAATATAAAAAAGGTCTTATTAATGATTCCGACCTTGCTGAACTCGAAATGTGCGCATGCCCGGGCTCAGGGTCCTGCCAGGGTATGTATACCGCTAATACAATGGCCTGCGTCACAGAATCACTCGGTATGAGCCTTCCCGGATGCGCGACCGCTCTGGCCGTGTCAGCGCAAAAGAGGAGGATAGCGTTTCAAAGCGGAAGCAGGATCGTTGAGCTTGTTAAAAAGAATATTACTCCAAAGAAAATTCTGACCCTCAAAGCATTTGAAAACGCAATAAAGGTCGACATGGCTTTAGGAGGTTCTACAAATACGGCGTTACACATCCCGGCAATTGCCCACGAGGCAAACATACCTCTGACCCTTGAACTGTTTGATGAAATAAGCCGTAACACCCCTCATATTTCAGATATGCTCCCGGGTGGAAAGCATTACCTTGAGGACCTGGAATATGCGGGCGGTATCCCGGCGGTTTTAAAGAGGTTAAAGCCCGGTCTGAATAATGCCGGTACGGTTTCAGGCAAAAAGATCTTCGCTATTGCGGACAGTGCTGAAATAATAGATTCTGATGTAATAAGGCCCCTCAACAAGGCCCACCATAAGGAAGGCGGCATTGCTGTTTTAAAGGGCAGCCTTGCCCCTGACGGAGCAGTAGTAAAACAGACCGCAGTGAGCAAAAAAATGATGAAATTTAAAGGCAGGGCAAGGGTCTTTAATTCAGAGGAAGAATCAATGAAGGCGATCCTCGCAGGAAAGATCAAACCGGGCCATGTGGTTGTAATCAGATATGAGGGCCCGAAAGGCGGACCCGGCATGAGAGAAATGTTAAACGCAACAGCAACTATCTCCGGTATGGGATTGGGAGAATCGGTCACCCTTATAACGGACGGCCGTTTTTCCGGAGGGACAAGGGGTCCATGCATTGGACATATTTCACCGGAAGCAATGGAAGGCGGACCTATCGCCATCGTTAAAGACGGTGACACCATAAGCATTGATATACCGAAAAGAAAACTTGACCTCCTGATTACTAAACAGGAAATGGAGAAAAGATTTAAGCACTTTAAACCAATAAAACCCAAAATACGCAGGGGCTGGCTTGCCAGGTATTCAAAACAGGTCACATCGGCAAGCACCGGCGCGGTGATGAAAAGCTGAAAACTGAAAATTACGAATTACAAATTAAAGACAAAAAGTCATTTAAAGCTCGCCCATCAAGGGGGAGGAATTAAGGGATTGGTGATATTATGAAAATAAGCGGCGCAGAAATATTAATTAAGTGTCTGAAAAAGGAAGGTGTAAAACATATCTTCGGTTATCCGGGCGGTGTGGTGCTTAATATATTTGATACTCTTTATGATGAAAAGGATGTTGAACTTACCCTTACCAGGCATGAACAGGGGGCGATTCATGCGGCAGACGGTTACGCGCGGGTGAGCGGAAAAGTCGGTGTTGCCATTGTTACATCCGGCCCCGGCGCAACTAACACGGTAACCGGCATTGCAACGGCTTCAATGGATTCGATACCGCTTGTAGTTTTTTCAGGTCAGGTCCCTACTATGCTTATAGGCAACGACGCGTTCCAGGAAGCTGATATAGTCGGTATTACCAGGCCGTGTACAAAGCATAACTATCTCGTGAAAGACGTAAAGGACCTTGCTCAAACAATACGTGAGGCATTCCATATCGCCTCTACCGGAAGGCCCGGCCCCGTACTGATTGACCTGCCAAAAGATGTAACAGCCGGAATGGCTGAATTTAAATGGCCTGAAGAGGTGAAGATCAGAAGTTATAACCCAACCGTTCAGGGCAATAAATGGATGATCAAACAGGCTGCCCAGATGATAAACCAGGCCAAAAATCCTGTTATAATGGCCGGCGGCGGTGCAATCATTTCCGGTGCTGCAAAAGAAGTAAAGGAGCTCGCAGAGTTCACGAAGATCCCTGTTACGATGACCCTTATGGGGCTTGGAGCATTTCCGGGCACACATAAACTGTCACTCGGGATGCTCGGCATGCACGGAACCTATTTTGCAAATAAAACCGTTCAGGGATCAGACCTTCTAATTGGAATCGGTGTGAGGTTCGACGACCGTGTTACAGGTAAAACAAGCGAATTTGCACCTAATGCCAAGATCATGCAGATTGATATCGACCCGACCTCCATAAGAAAAAATGTTGCAGTCGACCTCCCTGTTGTCGGTGATGTAAAGACTGTCCTGAAGGAAATACTGAAAGTACTTAAAGAACAAAAAAGCCAGTGGGGGGCTGTAAGAAATGCATGGCTGAAACAGGTGGACGCGTGGAAAAAGGAGAGACCGCTTTCCTACAATTTTGATAAAAAGGTCATACAGCCTGAGTTTGTTGTAGAAAAAATATATGAAGTCACAAAGGGTAAAGCTGTAATCTGTACGGAAGTAGGACAGAACCAGATGTGGGCCGCCCAGTTCTATAAATACGATAATCCGAGACAGCTGCTCACTTCAGGCGGACTCGGTACAATGGGATACGGCTTCCCTGCAGCCATCGGCGCCCAGATGGCATGTCCGGACCGGCTGGTAATTGATATTGCCGGCGACGGAAGCATACAGATGAACATACAGGAGCTGGCAACAGCTGTTCTGAATAAATTGCCGGTTAAAGTAGCGATCCTCAACAATGGATATCTCGGAATGGTCAGACAATGGCAGGAATTGTTTTTTAAGGAACGTTACGCACATACCAAGCTTGATGTCATACCCGACTTTGTCAAGGTTGCCGAAGCATATGGCGCAGTCGGTTTAAGGGCCAAAACCCCTGATGAAGTAGTGCCTGTTCTTAAGGAAGCGTTTAAGATCAAGGACAGACCCGTGTTTATGGATTTTGCAGTTGACTGGAAAGCAAAGGTCTTCCCGATGGTCCCTGCCGGCGCAGCGATTGACGAAATGATCTTCGGTGAAGTTGAGAAAAAACCCAAGAGAAAACTAAAGGCAGTTAAATAATTGGCTTGGACCGCTTGAGCCGTTCGAACCGTTGAAACGGCTCAAGCAACTCAAGCGGTCCAAACGGCTGGAACGATTAATTATTTAGAGGTAAATTATGAGACATACTATATCAGCACTTGTAGAAAACAAATTCGGGGTCCTTTCAAGAATCTCCGGTCTTTTCAGCGGCAGAGGATTTAATATCGAAAGTCTTTCGGTCGGGGAAACGATTGATCCGGCTGTATCTCTTATGACCATTGTTACTACAGGGGATGACCAGATTGTCGAGCAGATAACCAAACAGCTCAACAAACTCATTGACGTTATCAAGGTTGTGGATTATATGGAAATTGATCATGTGGAGCGGGAGCTTGTCCTTATTAAATCCGCACCCAAAAAAGCCGATAAAGCCGAGTTCCTGAAACTAGCTGAAATCTTCAGGGGAAGAATTATTGACTCAGGCTCAAACACCTTTACCGTTGAAGTAACAGGTGACGAAAAAAAGATGGCCGCATTCATTGAACTGATCAAACCGTTCGGGATTAAGGAGTTCGTCCGTACCGGAAAGGTCGCGATCGGGCGTGAGGGAATCAAGAAAACAAAATAAATAAATAAAAAAAGGGGTTCAAGGATTCGAGGGTTCGAGTGGTCAAGTGAAAAAGAATTAAAAAGCAGTTCACTTGAATCCTTGAACCCTACTTTTAAGGGAGGCTTACATGAAGATGTATTATGATAAAGACGTAAAAAAGGGGACACTGAAAAAGAAGACTGTATGCATAATGGGCTATGGAAGCCAGGGGCACGCCCATGCAAACAATTTAAAAGAAAGCGGTGAAAATGTAATCATCGGGGTAAGAAAGGGCGGAAGTTTCGATAAGGCAAAAAAGGCCGGTTTTGATGTTTTCACTCCAGCGGAAGCCGCAAAAAAAGCGGATGTAATCATGATCCTGCTGCCCGATGAAGACCAGGGTAACATCTACAGGGATGAAATTGCCCCGAACCTGAAAAAAGGGACTTTTCTCGGCTTTGCCCATGGTTTCAGCATCCACTTCAACCAGATCGTCCCTCCTGCAGATGTGAATGTATTCATGGTAGCTCCCAAGGGGCCGGGGCATCTTGTGAGGTCAGAGTATGTGCGGGGAAGCGGTGTACCCTGCCTTATTGCCATAGAACAGGACCCTTCAAAGAAAACAAAATCAGTTGCCCTGGCTTATGCATCAGCGGTAGGCGGCGGGAGGGCAGGAATTATTGAAACATCATTCAGGGAAGAATGTGAAACAGACCTTTTCGGAGAACAGGTTGTTTTGTGCGGAGGTCTGACTTCTCTTATTACAGCCGGGTATGAGACACTTGTTGAAGCAGGTTATGCACCTGAAATGGCTTATTTTGAATGCATGCATGAAGTCAAACTGATTGTTGACCTCCTTTATGAAGGCGGCATATCCAATATGCGCTATTCGATCAGCAACACAGCACAGTTCGGCGACATTACCAGAGGACCGCGGGTCATAACAGAAGAGACCAAAAAAGAGATGAAAAAAATCCTTAACGAAATTCAGTCGGGTGAATTTGCACGGGAATGGATGCTAGAGTGCAAAGCAAACAAACCTGTTTTTAATGCCCTTACAAAAAGGGGAGAAGCACACAGCATCGAGCAAGTCGGCGGCAAACTCAGGGCCATGATGCCATGGCTAAAGAAGAGCAAACTGGTTGACAAGTCAAAAGCATGATAAATAAGCAGAGAACAAACTACTGCAGAACACAAAAAATAGAATACAGAACCCAGGCAGATACAGCTTATCTGCCTGGGTTCTAATACATTCATGTTTCAATTTGCCAGAGAAGGCTATCCGTTCATCTTCTTTTTCCTGTTTCTCACAATCGTATCAGCAGTCTTAAAGTGGAACTGGGTGTCAGTGGCCGCGCTGATACTTACTCTTTTCATGTTCTTTTTTTTCAGAGACCCTGACAGGAATACGCCTGAAAATAATAATGCATTCATTGCTCCGGCTGACGGGAAGGTAATTCTTATTACTGAAGCAAAGGAAGACGAAATTTTAGACAGCGCCGCCCTCAAGATAAGCATCTTCATGTCACCGTTAGACGTCCATGTGAACCGTGCACCATGCAGCGGGGTTGTTAAAAATGTACAGCATTATCCGGGCAAATTCTATAAGGCATTCACGGATGATGCCTCAATCCTGAACGAGCATATAACCATGCTCCTTGACTGCGGACGCCATGGCCCGATTGTGGTAAAGCAGATAGCAGGTGCTGTTGCAAGGCGCGCAGTCTGCAGGGTAAAACCCGGAGATAAACTCATGAAGGGCCAGAGATACGGGATCATCAAGTTCAGTTCAAGAGCGGATATTTTTCTGCCATTAAATACTGAAGTTAAGGTAAAATTGAATGACCGGGTTTTAGCCGGGGAAACAATTTTAGCAGTCAGCCGTCAGCAGTCAGCTGTCAGCAACTGAAAAAAAACAGTTCATTCTCACAGCTGATAGCTGAATGCTAACAGCTGATAGCTATTTATGAGAAAAGGAATTTACATATTACCGAATACCCTGACGCTCTGCGGGATGTTCTGCGGCTTCTATGCTATCCTTGCGTCCTTTAAAGGCAATTTTGTAATCGCCGCGTGGGCCATTCTGATCGCGAATATATTTGACGGTCTTGACGGCTGGGTTGCACGGTTGACTAACAGCACGACTAAATTCGGTGTCGAGCTTGATTCTCTTTCCGACCTTGTTGCCTTTGGAGTTGCACCCGCTGTTCTTATATACAGCTGGGCGCTGCAACCGTTCGGCCGTCTTGGCTGGGGAGCTGCATTCCTTTTTGTTATTTGCGGGGCATTGAGACTTGCAAGATATAATGTGCAAATGGTCAATGCCGAAAGCAAGGCTTTTACCGGTCTGCCGATTCCCGGCGCCGGCACGGCTATAGCTTCACTGGTCCTGTTCCATTACGAAGTGTGGGGCGGGCAGGTTGAACGGAGTTATCTGGTCCTTTTACTGCCTTTTTTGCTTGCGGTGCTCATGGTAAGCATGCTGAAGTTTCATGCATTGAAAGAAATTGATTTCAAAAAAAGGAAACCTTTCTGGCTTCTCGTTGCTATAGGAACAGCACTTGTTATGATTATCATGTATCCTCAAATTGTGATTTTCACATTTGCCATGATA
>JBDLIC010000169.1:0-6502 GCA_039715075.1 Nitrospirota bacterium | reverse complement strand
GGAGGAGTCTATGGACACCCTTAACCTCAACACTGCAAAGCCTGCAAGCGCCATAAGGATCAAGCCTCTTGTCATTACAGAGAGTAGGGATTCTTACCCCGGCCCTTTTCGCGACCTTCTTGATAGTATCGCCCTGTTCACAGACAGTCTTGATACCGTTTAACTTTATGTGTATTTTGCCCTTCGACAAATCAACCTCCTAAAATAAAGGATTCAAGGGGTCAAGGGGTCGAGGATTCAAGTGGAGAAACATTCTTCATATTTCTTTTCACTCGAACCCTTGGACCCTGGAATCCTCGAACCCTTCTTTATAATATTGCATGAAACGGACATACCTCATAACAGTTGCCGCATTTTATACATTTATTCCTGTCAATAAGTGCCGGCTGCTTTCTCTGCCAGGTTATTGCGTCAGCCGGACACTCCCTGAAACACTTCCCGCACATTTTACAGACATCAGTCTTTATCATATATTTCCTGAAGGCCTGGCATACTCCGGCAGGGCATCTGTGTTCCCTTATATGTGCTTCGTATTCATCCCTGAAATATTTGATCGTCGAAAGGACAGGATTCGGGGCTGTCTGTCCCAGGCCGCAGAGAGATGATATCTTTATGTCCTCGCCAAGCCCCTGAAGGAATTCAATATCACCTTCAACGCCTTTCCCTTCAGTAATGTCCTTCAGCCTTTCATAAAGCCTCTTGTTCCCTACCCTGCAGGGCAGGCATTTGCCGCAGGATTCACTCTGTGTGAATTCCATGAAGAACCTTGCCATGTCCACCATGCAGGTGTCTTCATCCATGACTACCATTCCGCCCGAGCCCATCATGGAACCTATACTCATTAATGATTCATAATCCACAGGCATGTCGATTTTCGAAGCAGGTATACATCCGCCGGAAGGCCCGCCGGTCTGTACTGCCTTGAATTTCCGGTTATTTGCACATCCGCCGCCTATATCATAAATTATTTCCCGAAGTATCATGCCCATCGGCACCTCGATCAACCCGGTGTTCTTTATTTTTCCTGTAAGTGCAAAGACCTTTGTCCCTTTGCTCGTTTTTGTCCCGATCGATGAGAACCATTTTGCCCCCTTTGAAATTATCAGGGGAACGGTTGCGAGTGTTTCTACATTATTAACAACTGTAGGCTTGCCCCATAATCCCTGGTAAACCGGGAAAGGGGGTTTTGAACGGGGCATGCCGCGCTCACCTTCTATGGAGGCTATAAGTGCGGTCTCTTCTCCGCATACAAATGCTCCGGCGCCTTCTTTTATACGGATGTCAAAATCAAATTTACTCTTACATATATTTTTTCCGAGAAAGCCTTTTTTCTTTGCCTCTTTTATCGCAAGCTTCAATCGTGTAATGGCAACAGGATACTCTGCACGGATATAGACGTAACCCCTGGATGCCCCGAATGCATACGCGCCGATGATCAAACCCTCTATAATAGAATGAGGATTCCCTTCAATGATTGACCTGTCCATAAATGCCCCGGGGTCGCCCTCATCAGCATTGCAGATTATATATTTGGGGCTCCCCTCGGCTTTACTGCAAAGCTCCCATTTAGTCCCTGTTGGAAATCCCGCTCCGCCCCTGCCGCGCAGACCGGATTTTATAATATTTTCGATAACAGCCGCCGGTTTCATCTTCAGGGCCTTCAGCGTTCCCCTGTATCCGCCCGTCTCAATATAGGCCTCGATATCTTCGGGGTCTATTTCACCGCACTGCTTAAGCAGGACCTTTGTCCCCTTGCTGTGAAAGGCCTCGTAATCCGGTCCGACGAGCCATTCTTTGACAGGTCTGCCCTCAATTATATGCTCCTTTATTATCCTGACCACTTTTTCCGGAGTGATGAATTGATAAGTCGATTTTTTCCCGTTCCTGATTACATCAACAAGAACGTCCTTTGCGCAGAATCCCCGGCAGCCCGTCTTGTTCACACATTTTTTCGCTATGTCGGCCTTGATCCCCTGGGCCTTGAGCTGCCTGCTGAATTTATTCAGGACATCCTGGCTGCCTGCTGCCAGTCCGCCGGTCCCGACACATACTTTTATCTTTAAATCTTTAATCGGGGATTTTGAACGGGTTTTGCTTGCTGCCACGTTATTTACCTTTCTCACTGCTGAATGCATCTATCAGTTCAGTTGCTTTGTCAGGACTCACATTTCCATAAATTTTCTTGTTTATTTTCATGACCGGCGCAAGACTGCATGCACCTATACAGGCCACACTTTCATACGTAAACAGCATGTCGGAAGTTGTTTCCTCGCCTTCCGCAAGTGCCAGGTCCGCTTTTATCCTGTTCACAACAGGATCGGCCCCCTTTACATGGCAGGCCGTGCCGCAGCATGCGGTTATGATATGCCTGCCACGCGGCTTCATGTGGAACTGCGAATAAAAAGTGGCCACTCCAAAGAAATTACTTGCAGGTATGTTCAGCTCTTTCGCAAACCAGTAGACAGCATCCTGGGGAATATATCCAAATCTCTCCTGCATATTCTGCAATATGGAAATTACACTCCCTTCCTCTTTATGATATTGATCAAGGATTTTTTTACATGTTTTTTCCATTACCGTATCCACCTTATTTCCATAGATATAAACAGATTTTGTTTGAAGGCTAATTCCGGAAGGAATGCAGTTGTTCTTTCAAAATTAATGTTTGCCATAGATATTTGCTGCAGCCGGCCATGTCATCAGGCGCATAATATACAACAAGTTTCATGCAATTAATTCGTTAAAAAAGAAAAATCTGACAGTACCTATTTTCCTTTATCTTTAAGCAAAATGCAAGTGAAAACTGTTAATCATATTTTTTTCTCATTAAATGATTTTCAAAGCCCATATCTGCTATAATATTTTCTCTTAAATTTCACTTGGTAATAAGCTTTAACATTCCACTATTGTAATTATGTATAAAATACTTCACAAAGAAACGGTGGCACCCCAGGTAGATGCAATGATCGTTGATGCCCCGTATATTGCAAAAAATTCAAAGGCCGGCAATTTCATAGTCCTCAGGATTAACGAAAGGGGGGAGAGGATTCCCCTGACTATCGCTGATGCAGACAGAAAAAAGGGGACGATAACCCTGTTATTTCAGAAAATAGGCAAGACAACAGAAGAACTTGGCAGGTTAAAAAAAGGACAGGAAATCAGAGATGTGGTCGGCCCATTGGGACATGCAACACCAATCAAAAAATATGGTCACTGTGTTCTGGTCGGCGGAGGAATAGGCTCAGCAACATTATTCCCCATTCTTAAAGCTTTAAAGGAAAAAAGAAACAGGGTTACCGTTATACTCGGCGCCCGCACCAGAGAACTTCTGGTGTGGGAAGATAAATTCAGTGCATATGCAAACAATATGCTGCTGACCACAGACGATGGAAGCTCGGGGAGAAAAGGACTGGTTACGGAAGCACTGAAAGAGGTCATAGAAAAAGATGGTGCAAAAATTGTACTGGCCGTCGGTCCCATAAGAATGATGCAGGCGGTTTCGGAACTGACAAAACCCTATGGGGTCAAAACACTCGTGAGCCTTAACCCGGTAATGGTAGAAGGCACGGGTATGTGTGGGGCATGCAGGGTAAATATTGCAGGAGAGACAAAATTCGCATGCATAGAAGGCCCTGAATTCGATGCACACGAAGTAGACTTTCAGGAACTCGCAAACAGACTCGGATTTTACAGAGAAGAAGAGGAGCAGTCCATGAAAGCATTCAAGAAAAAATGCAAGGGGAAATGTAAAAGTAAAGGGTCCAAGGGTCCAAGGGGTCAAGGGGTCAAGTGAACGGATTGAAAATATTTTTTTCACTTGAACCCTAGAATCCTAGAATCCTCGAACCCTGTTTTTAAATTATGCGAACAAGAGACCCGAAAAAAAGAGCAACCGATTTCAAGGAAGTAGCACTCGGCCTTACAACCAGCCAGGCTGTAAAGGAAGCTGCTCGCTGTCTTCAGTGCAAAAAACCCAAATGTGTTACTGGCTGTCCCGTGGAAATAGATATACCACGGTTTATTTCCCTCTTAAGAGACAAAGATTATGCCGGATCTCTTAAAGCAATGAGGGAGTATAACCTGCTTCCTGCAATATGCGGACGTGTTTGTCCCCAGGAAAATCAGTGTCAGGGACAATGCATTCTCGGAAGAAAAAAGACCCCCATATCAATAGGTGCTCTTGAACGTTTTATCGCTGATTATGAAGCAAAGACCGGCCAGACGGAACCTCCTGTTCTTAAACGTTCAAACGGCCGTAAAGTAGCAGTTGTTGGCGCAGGGCCGGCTGGGCTGACAGTCGCATCAGACCTTGCAAAGAAAGGTTATAAAGTAACAATTTTCGAAGCGCTCCACGAGCCCGGAGGTGTGCTTGTGTACGGGATCCCGGAATTCAGGCTGCCCAAAAAAATAATCCAGAGAGAAGTAGAATACGTTAAAAGCCTTGGGGTAAAAATCATGCTTAACTGGGTAGTAGGGAGGACACAGACTGTTGATGAACTCTTTGAAGATGGTTTTAAAGCGATTTTTATAGGAGTCGGTGCAGGCTCACCAAGATATATGGGCATACCCGGTGAAAATCTTAATAACGTATATTTTGCATCAGAATTTCTTACACGGGTAAACCTTATGAAGGCCAACCTGTTCCCCAAATACGACACACCTGTAAAAATAGCAAAGAATGTAGCTGTAATCGGCGGCGGAAATGTTGCAATGGATGCTGCAAGGACTGCATTGAGACTGGGGTCAAAGAAAGTCTATATCGTATACAGAAGAACAGAGTATGAGATGCCTGCAAGACTTGAAGAGGTAGAACATGCAAAAGAAGAAGGTATCAAATTCAAATTCCTTACGAGCCCGAAGGAAATAATTGGAGATGACAAAGGCCATGTAAAAGCCATGATCTGTGATTCTATGGTTCTCTGCGAGCCTGATGCTTCAGGAAGAAGAAGGCCTGAATGTTCAGGTAAAGAGTTAACCCTTAATGTGGACCAGGTCATCATGGCGATCGGGCAGGCATCCAATCCCATACTTGTCAGATCTATTAAAGGTCTTGGACTCTGGGGAGCAGGATATATTGAAATAGATGAAGAAGGCCGGACAAACATACCGGGCATCTTTGCCGGAGGAGATATTGCAACAGGAGCAGCAACAGTAATAAGCGCAATGGGCGCTGGCAAAAAAGCTGCCCGGGCAATAGACAAATATATTATGAACCTGAAAGCTGCTGCCCGCAAAAAGCGCAAAACCCGATCCCCGGGGAAATAATCTTATCTTCACATACAAATAAGACTGAGAACTCAGAAGTGTATACGGCTTTATTTTTCAGACCTGAAACTTTCAACAAAATCCAGATAGTCTTGAGACTGATTTAAAAGCTCAACCCCCATGCCATTATAACAGCCGTCTGTCTTTATCAGTCTTTTAACTTTAACAGGAACTTCTATATCTTCATATTTCAAAGGGATGAGAAGGTTGACTTTTGAATTGGACGAGAAATATATTTCAAATTTCGATTGAAAGGGAAGGCACATCTCCGACTCAATATACATGCCGTTGTTTGAAAGGTTGGTTGCATTCCCGATATAAAGCGCATTGTCATAAAAGAAACTTACCGGCACATCTACAGGCACTCTTTCAAGCTGTCTTTTTTTCATACCTCACACCTTTCTTTTAATATGTTTAATTATAAAAATTAACATATGTTATATTCAGCCTTTTGGATTGTCAATAAAATTTTTCGGTAAATTTATAATATTAGAAAAGCTTGAACGACTCAAAGGGAAACGACGGCATTCTACTGCTTCAAAAAAAATCAGGTCTGCATTAAAAAAGAGCAGGAGAGACATATAGCAGAATAGCACACAAGGGCAGACGCAAGATCTGCCCCTACATTTTCTCTGTACTTTTCACTTATAATAACTATTCATCATGGTTACCATTATCAAACAATTCTTTAGCAGGTATATTGAGACTACCCCCGGCAGTCCGGATAAAATATCCGGCCATTCTCTCCAGATTGCTACAGCTGCTTTACTTGTTGAAATGATGCGGGCCGATGCAGACATAAGCAGAGAAGAAGAAATAATAATCAAAAATACAATAAAGTCAAAATTCAAACTTACAGATGAGGAAACGAATGCCCTTTTACGACTTGCAGAAGATAAAATCTGGGAATCTACAGGTTACTTTGAATTCACTTCTCTTATCAATAAAAGTCTTAACCCTGAACAGAAAATAAAAATTATAGAGCAATTATGGGAAGTTGCCTTTGCCGATTCAATTCTGGACAAGCATGAAGAGTATATGGTACGCAGGATTGCGGATCTCATATACGTTTCACATAAGGATTTTATCAGGGCAAAACTGAGGGTAAAAAAGAGACTTCTTACCTGACAGAAGGGCTCTAGTGTCACGTCAACCTTGTAATGTCGCATATAATAAGGTATACTTTCTTCATAACCAACCAAGGAGGATTGTGTATGAAGAAATACATAGTGACACT
>JBDLIC010000168.1:0-6599 GCA_039715075.1 Nitrospirota bacterium | reverse complement strand
CTGATTGCTTTGTCATGATTTGCCTCCTTTAAATTATTTCGGCTTATCATGACATGCTTTGATGCATCAGCGGTAGATGGGGTTTATTTGACGCTTACTATATAACAACAATATTCTTTTTCATTTTGCCCCCTCTCTTTTAAGACACAAAATATTTAAGGAAACTGTCACTTGAAATCGGATGTCATGCTTATTCTTCTTTTTCCTAATAAACCTATTTTTATAAACAAATCTTGAAATCCTTGATCCTTACAAAATCTAATCAGCTGTTTTCGATAGTCTTGATAGTAATCCAAGGTGATATCGTCAAATCGTATGATTATAAAAACGAGACCTTTCTCTCCAAGTGAATGTATTTGTTCCCATGCTTGCGTAACATCATCTCTGAATTTATTTAAAAAACCTTCATTCATTCTAACAAACACTGAGCCGTCATAAACTGCTTGTGTGCTACGTCGGTTTATCTCATTATTGGAGATGCCTAATGTTTTAACTTCGCAATAGCTCTGCTCGTTTCTTTGATTAGTAAAGCTAATGTCAGGACTTATCCCGTTCCCCTCTTTAACGAATCGAACATTTTTAAATCCTTTAACAACTAAATACTGATATGCAAATGCTTCATTTAATTGATTAAAAAAACCCTGCTTCCTCTGACCTTCTCTATGGTCTAAAAAGTGTTTTGATGCTTTATTTTTAAGAATTTCCCAAGACTCCTCGTCCAGCACCATTAATGCTTTGTTATAGGCCAAATAATTTTTTTTCTTTGTCGGCTCGATCCGACATGAATATTCAAAATCGCAGAAGAAATCATCATTAGGATATCTATGCCTAATATCGATTATTATCTCACGGATTCGTCTCATGATATGCTATGTCCGGCAGCAAAAACACCTGTTTTTGACAGGGTTTAATTTCTGAATCAAAAGTATGTGGGGTCAAACCTACAGAATCCCTTAAATCCTATTTATTTAACCTGACAGGTATTCTAAAACCGCCGCAGTTGCTACGTTCATAATTCTCCTAGAACGTTTAGGTCCAATATAATAAGCTTTTTGAAATTCTATTTCTGTTGATGTTAAAGTTTTCCTAATTGTATCTATCCCGATAGATTGTAAAGCTTGCCTTTGATGCAGAGTTAAATCTAGAACATCTATCGAATTATCAAGTTGTCTAGTAATTATTTCAGAAAGATCCGATTCCACAGTCTCGCCAACGGTATTAGCTAAGTCACTAAAAGAATTAAAATTCGCGCCATACTCTGTAAATCTTTTAATTGAAAGCCCTCGTTGCAAATCTGTAATGAATTTAATGGGATTGGCAGAAGGGGCAGCTAAACAGCCTATATTTACTGCATATCTCGTGCCCACCTCACGACGAGTCGCAATAACTCCAGAATCAAGTTTGTTAACTATCCCTGTATATGTCAGGAGCCTAAGTGCTTCTTTTACTGCCTCAGGTGCATCTCGATGTACCCAAAAAAAACATGTACGTTCTTTCTTACCATCTCGCTGCCAAGACTCATTTTTTCCTATTGCATCAGGAACTATTGTTTGTTCTACATAATTGCGACCCCAATCAATTAGAATCCTGTGCCCCGTATATCGTTCAGCCAAACCACTGTGTTCAGCCCATATATTTGTTCTGTAAAACTCCTTTATTGCGGATTGGACCTCAGATGAGCGCAATTTAGGTGCCATTGCTACCGTCTTTAAGAGCAACCTTGGATTACCACTCACCGCATAAGCTAATGCATCAATGTGTGGGGTCAAACCTACATTATACATTTTACAAATATCACAAAATGTATTTTGTAGGTTTGACCCCATTACGAACACCCCTAATCAATTAATAATTATCAGTTACGAATATAAAAGGCCGAGAAAAAAGGATTAATACCCCCCATCCTTTAAAACAATGGTATGCAAAATATAGATAAGTGTCAAGAAAAAAGCGTGAAAGCGGGTAAGCGTGAAAGTTAAAGAACGGATAAGGATCAGGGCTCGACAAACGATAAATCAGATTTGCAATTGAAATCTACATCGCAAGAGGATTTTGAGAATTATTGTTTTGCCTCGAATGAATTGCAATTTTTGCACACTTCATTAATTGCATCTATAGATTCCACTGTTATAGCTAATTTTTTTACTAATGCAAGAAAATCTACCACGATTGGATTAGTAATCTCCGGACATTGCGGCTTTAATCCATGCTGACAAGTATCAATATCATTCATATTTATTCCCCTATTTAAAATATAGATTCATATAACTATGGCGTCAGCCCTTGACATACGACAAATTTCGCAAAGTTAAAAAAGGATTAATACTCCCTCCCCCACTTAAAACAATGGTATGAAAAATATTGGCAAGTGTCAAGAAAAAAGCGTGAAAAAAGCGTGAAAACGGGTAAGCGGGTAAGCGTGAAAGTTAAAAGAACGGATAAGGATCAGGGCTCGATATACGACAAATCAGATTTACAATTGAAATCCACATCGCAAGTAAAAAAACAAGAATTACACCTTTTAGTCTATAACCAACAGTATGATCCATCTTTAAAAAAGACCTACCGAATATTTACTTACTATTAAAAGCAATCTCCTCACACATCCTATCATAAACCTCTTCAACTCTCTCCTTCTCCGACCGAAAAATATCCTCCTGATCAAGTCCATGAAGTTTCAGTAACCGCCCCTTTTATTCAATTAACAATTATCAATTACGAATTATCAATGAACGGCTCAGGCAAAAGGCTGTTTCTAATGATTGAAACGGTCTCTTTTTTGACTCGTAAAAGGAATTTACAAATCTCCAACAACTTGTTGGAGAAATTCCATGGGGGCATAATCTTCTGATTTTATCAAAAGTTAAAGACAAACGGGAGAAGGAGTATTATCTGAGAATGACAGCGGAAATGGGATGGAGCCGAAATGTTCTTCTGCATCAAATAGTGTGTGGGGTCAAACTTACATTATACATTTTACAAATCTCACTAAATGTATTCTGTAAGTTTGATCCCACACACTAACAAGAATGTTTTTCATTACACAGCTCCTCTTTTATCTCCTGTGCTTGCCCCTTCTGCGCGTTTGGATCAAACAGGAATCTTATAAGATCCAGTCCTCAGGAACATTAGAGAGCTTTCTTCCCACAAGAGCGACGTAATAAAGAGGATTTCCCTCAATAGACAACCTGTGTTGATAACGCTCCTGAACCTGTATATCAAGAACTTCTTCGTCTATCATTTTTTTAATGAGAATAGAAAATCCACTGCTGTCACAATCTGAAATAAAGTTCTCTTTAATATTAAATGCAACCCATGCCGGCGTTGACAGAAGGTTGAATCCTTTTACGAAGGCCTCTGGAGGAATATCACCAAATCCTAATGCAGCTACTGTTGTCATACAGTTAAATGATTCTGACTCAAGCTCTTTTGTCAGCGAAACTGACATGTTCGTAATATCTTCTATTAGATATTTCTTATAAATATCAGGACGGTCACGTTCCACAGCTTTTTTTGCGTTTTCCTCTATGTCGATTCCGCACACTTGTTCAACACCTATTTTATTGAGCTCTTCCCCGACCATGCCGTTTCCTGCGCCGAGATCAAGGACCCGCATATTGCTAAATTCAGTGTCGTTATTATCAACAACTTCTTTAAGGTATCCGCAGATTGTTGAAGGTGAGGTACATTTCAGTTTTTTATAAAACAGTCTCTCGTAAAGTCTGGGAATAGAGTATATTTTCCTATAATCATGGAATCTTATCCTCTGCTCGCCTGCTCCATTACTACTTTTTAAAATGCAATATTCTTCATCCTGACCAAGTGTTTGTGATTGAGCTTCAGGAAGAATTATTGAGTAATCATCCGTTATCATACCTTTCTCTAATATATTCATTATACGTACCTTTCTTTCCCGATATATTTCAGCTATCCTGGATTGTTAATTAAAATGATTTTAGAGATGCCATTGAAGGGAATTGGGAGATAGTTCATTGTTAATTACAATCGGTAATAAAATACCATTAATTGCTGTAAATATCCAGTAATAGCAGAATTCATCCTGGCTCCGCATAAGCCGCATATCCTGTTTATAAAGTATACTTATTTTGTATACTAACGTATTTCGTATAGTTATCAACATTAACATCTTGAAAATACGATGTTTTTATACAGTAAGTCATGATCAAACTGATAGATATAAATAAATATTTCGCCTCAGATGTGCATGCAATAAACGATTTGTCTCTCGACATACGTAGTGGAGAGACACTTGTACTTTTAGGATCCTCAGGGTGCGGGAAGACAACCATACTGAAAATGATTAACCGCATTATTGAGCCCTCTTCCGGCACGATCCTCATTGAGGGGAAAAACATCCTCGAACAGGACCCTATAGAAGTAAGACGTTCCATAGGATATGTTATTCAGGAAATCGGCCTGTTTCCCCATATGAACATAGAAGATAATGTATCTGTTGTACTGAAACTCAAGGGCCGGCCTGAAGAAGAACGAACAAAGAGGGCAAATGAAGTTCTTGAGCTTGTCGGCCTGAATCCTGGACAATTCCGTCACCGTTATCCTGATGAGCTCTCAGGCGGACAGCAGCAGCGAGTTGGTGTAGCCAGAGCACTGACTGGCAATCCTTCTTTACTCTTGATGGATGAACCATTCAGTGCTGTTGATGCCGTGACACGTGAGATTCTTCAACAGGAACTTCTGAAATTAAAAAAACAGCTGAACAAGACAATCGTATTTGTTACGCATGATATCTTTGAAGCCTTTACCCTTGCCGACCGGATAGCAATCCTGCACGAAGGCAGGCTGCAGCAAGTTGGAACAAAAGAAGAAATCATTTCATCTCCTGAAACAGAATTTGTTGAAAAACTGCTTATGAAACCAAAAAAACAACTATCAGCCTTTCAGGGATTAATGTAATATGGCCATGGACTTTATTGTTGGGCGTTTACCGGAATTACTACTCCGTACAAGAGAGCACCTGCTTTTGTCCGGCATTTCAACCGGAACGGCTGCACTAATTGGGGTCCCACTCGGTATTTACATAATAAAGAAAGCCTGGCTGCGGTCTTTTGTCTTCGGTTTGGCCGGTATTGTACAAACGGTTCCAAGCCTTGCAATGCTTGCATTCCTGTTAATATTAATCGGTAAGATAGGTATTGTACCCGCAATAATAGCCCTTACCCTTTATGCATTTCTTCCCATCATCCAGAATACCGTAACAGGGCTTGAAGGAGTCCCTCGGCATTTAATAGAGGCATCTCAGGGAATGGGGATGACAAAAGGGCAGCAGATAAAAATGGTGAGGCTGCCGCTTGCATTGCCTGTTATTGTAGCCGGTATTAAAACTGCGGCTGTCATAAGCGTGGGAATTGCCACATTGTCAGCATTCATTGGAGCCGGGGGGCTGGGAGAGTTCATCAACCGGGGTCTCTCCCTGTCTGATACGCGACTGATATTGCTCGGGGCCGTCCCTTCCGCGTTACTGGCGCTATATGTCAGCCTGGCAATCTCTGCCATTGAGTGGGGGCTGAACGAAAGGAAAAGGCGAAAGGTAAAACTTCTTGCAGGAAGCTCCGGTAAACTTTTATCTTTTATTCCCCTTATCATTCTATTTTTAATTGGAATAACAGGGCATATACCTCAAGCTGACTCACCCCGGCCGGAGAAGACTATCAGGATCGGCAGCAAAAACTTCACGGAACAATTGATCCTTGCCGAAATGATGGCCCGTATCATTGAAATAAAAACAGGATATCATGTCGAAAGGAAGCTCAATCTCGGAGGAACTATGATCTGCCATGAAGCACTTTTAAAAGGTGAGATTGATATGTACCCGGAATATACCGGGACCGGCCTGCTTGCTATCTTAAAAAGCAAAGAATCATTCAGAACGCCCGGCGAAGTGTATGACTTTGTATCCCTTGAATATGAAAAACAGTTTAACCTGAAATGGCTCCCGCCTTTCGGATTTAACAATACATATGCCTTCGCCGTTAGAAATGAAGTTGCCATAAAGAACAGATGGGAAAAAGTATCTGATTTAACATTTGCAGCTGATTCATTAAAGGCGGGATTTACAGCCGAGTTCTCGGAAAGGCCGGACGGATACCCCGGTTTTCAAAAGGCGTACCATATATCATTCGGTAAAGTAATCAATCTTGACCCTGCACTCATGTACGATGCTGTAAAAAATGGACAGGTGGACATTATTACCGCCTTTTCAACAGACAGCCGCATTCCCGGATATAATCTTTTCATATTGGAAGATGATAAATCTTTTTTCCCACCATACAATGCAGCACCGGTTGTCCGTAAAGAGGTTATTGAGAAATATCCTGAAGTTCAAAAGGCACTTACCCTCCTTTCCAATCTCATCGATGAAAAGACTATGCAGGGACTTAACTTTGAAGCGGACCAGAACAAACGAGAAGTCAAAGAAATCGTCAGGGAGTTTTTTAAAGAAAAGGTCCTTCTTTAATTTGTACTAGTGTCATGTCACACATGTAATGTTGGATAAAGTCTTCTAAGCTTTACCCGCGCATCCTTGGTCGTGAATCGCCAGTTGATCGTCGCGTTTTGCG
>JBDLIC010000167.1:0-6872 GCA_039715075.1 Nitrospirota bacterium | reverse complement strand
TAAAAGGCTTGACAATATAGTCATCTGCTCCAGCTTTTAAGCCTTCGACTATATCTTCTTTTTGCTGTTTCGCACTAAGCAATAGCATATAAATATAAGTGATATCTTAACAAGAACAGGATCTGTGTTCTAATGAAATTAAAGGAAATAGGAATGTTAATTTGTAAAATCCCCCTCAATCCCCCCCCCCGAATCGGATCTACGACTTTTTCAAAGTGGGAGACCCTTGTTGATATATGTTGGGATAAATGTTAGCTACCCGTACCTGAATGGTCACTGCCATGGCCGGTTTTTTCTTGACAAGCCTCTTTGAATTTCACATTATTATTGATATTCTTCTGATCCTGTGTGCTATATTATTAAGAATTATATTTATAAAGAACATCTTTTGAGGGGCGATCATATTTTTTGTTTTATTTATCTTCAACAGTCTGGGAGAGCGTTGAAATGTCACTGATGGACAGGTTGGGCAGGATCCTGAGGAGCAATGTTTCCGGCCTGAAAGACAGGATTACTCATGCGGACCGTTCGTTTGAATCGGGCCCTGCTGACTTTCGGGATAATGGGCCCGCTTTTTCAGATAAGGCTGGACTGGGAACTAACTCTATTGAAGATGATTATCTTGCAAATCTGGAATTAGCGAAGGGCACGTCTATGCAGGAAATACGGAGCGCATATAAAAGGTTAATCAGGAAATACCATCCTGACCTGCATGCCGGGGATGAGGAGAAGAGGGAACATGCCCTCATCATCACCCAGAAACTGAATGAAGCAATCGATTATTTTGAACAGAAATATGGGAAAGGAGGGTAAATGTGGAGCATTTTGATAAAGTAAAAAACTATCTCGGTGAACTCGGAATCGTAATCCTGAGAGAGGAACCGGGAGATGAGATTGTAATAATAGATGACGAGGACCAGGGAATCAAAAACCTTGTTATTGACTGCGAATATCCGATTCTTATTCTTGAACAGTTTATTTTTGAGTTATCGGATAAGACCTCGGCGGGTGTATATAAAAGCCTGCTGCAGATGAACAGAAATCTTGTGCATGGCGCATTTGTGATTGACGATACCGGTACAAAAGTCCTGTTCAGGGACACTCTTCAACTCGAAAACCTTGATTTAAATGAACTCGAGGGCTCAATCAATGCCCTGAGTATTGCGATGGCTGAAAATTCGGAAGAGATTATCAAGTTTGCAAGAGAATAAAACAATGGAGGATACAGATTATGTTTGGAGTATTCAAACGTTTATTTAAGGTAGCGCAGTCAGAAGCGCATTCCACGATCGACAAACTTGAAAATCCCATCAAGCTGACCGAACAGGGGATCCGCGATCTTAAAAAAGACCTTGAGACGGGACTGAAAAGCCTGGCAGAGGTAAAAGCCCTGACAATCAGACTTAAAAAAGAACAGGCAGAGAAAAAGCAGCTAGCCGGTGATTATGAGAAAAAGGCGATGCTCCTGATTGAGAAGGGATCAAAAGGCGGTATAAGCCCTGAAGAAGCGGACCGTCTGGCAAGTGAAGCACTGGCGAAAAAAGAAGCTGCCACAACCCAGGCCGTTACCGTGTCACAGAACCTGGCCGGTCAGGACAAAATGGTTGCACAGCTTGAGTCAAATGTGAAGAAGCTTAAATCACAGATCAGCATATGGGAAAACGAACTGACCACGCTGAGGGCAAGGTCAAAGGTTGCATCTGCCACAAAGAAGCTGAACCAGCAGCTTGCAAAGACGAGTTCAGACAGTACAGTAGCCATGCTTGAGAAGATGAAATCAAAGGTCCAGGAGGATGAGGCGCTTGCAGAGTCGTACGGTGAGATAGCAATGGTAGAGACGAACATTGATATGGAAATCAACAAGGCGCTGGAAGGCGACATCAATCCCAGAACATCGGACTCACTCGCTGAGTTAAAGAAAAAAATGGGACTCGAAAAGTAAGGGGAAAATATGAAATTCCTGACATTTGTATTTCTTGCCATATGCGCTGGATTGGGGTATTACATGTGGAAAAATTCTCAGAAAGACAAACAGAAACAGATTGAATCCGCTGAACCCGTTAAACCCTATAAAAAAGATGAACTCAGGATCGAAAATGCTGGTCCGGGTGCTGTTATTCACCTCACCGGCATAGGCCCTGATATGGATGAATTCGACGTCAAGGTAATCTCAAGGCATACCTACCGTCAGGGAGAATCCTGCTGGTATGAGTTTGAGTGTGATAAAGGGGACGATAAGGTCTGGATAGATATGGAAGAGGATGACGAGCTTGAGTTGGCCGTATGTTTGAGAAAACTGAAGCTGCGTGATCTTGGTATCAGTAAGGATGATCTCGTCAAGATGGATGACGATGAGGAGGGCAGTTTCGATTTTGAGGGAAATAAGTACTGGCTGGAAGATTCGGACAAGGCCGTTTTCTACAGGCACAGCGACGATAAGAACGCTGAGAATTATTACTATTGGGACTTTGAGGCTGAATCGGGCAATAAGTTTTTAGGTGTTGAAAAATGGAGTGACGGGTCTTATGATATCAGCTATAGTGAAACTGTTAAACCTTCCCAGGTAACGGTGTACAGTATTGGCTGATCAAATCAGGGGGATAGAATGATAAGTATGGGAGACGATCTTACAAGGGGCATTATTTTTCTGTTCCTGTCGGTGGCGCTGTTTTTCATATCCAAAGTGGCCAAGGACTATTTGACGCCCTATAAAATCAACGACCAGCTCAGAGAATCGAATGTGGCCGTATCTATAAGCGTTATGGGATACCTGTTTGCCACCATTATCGTGCTGCTCGGCGCATTTATGGGCCCGTCAGGGAACCTTGTCGATGATATTTCGGGCTTTATCGGATATGCGGCCCTGGGCATTGTGCTGTTGAACGTATCCCGTGTAGTCAACGATAAATTCCTTCTTAGAAAGTTCTGCAATATCAAGGAGATCATTGAGGACCGGAATGCAGGTGCCGGTGCTGTTGAGTTTGGTGCTTACATTGCATCCGGACTGGTTGTGGCAGGGTCAATTCATGGACAGGGAGGCGGTTTGCATACTGCCCTGGTCTTCTTTGCCCTGAGCCAGGTTGTACTGATCCTGTTTACTTTCATGTATGATTTTATTACACCGTTCAATGTTCATGATGAGATCGAGAAAGACAATGTAGCTGCCGGTGTTGCTTTTGGAGGCACTCTGGTCGCGCTCGGTATTATCCTGTTCAAAGGGGCGGTTGGTGATTTCATCAGCTGGCAATATAATCTTACAAATTTTGCAGTAAGCACAGGGACGAGTATTGTAGTTCTTCCGCTTATTCGAATTTTTCTGGATAAAGTGATGCTGCCAAGGACGGACCTGAATCATGCTATAAGCCGTGACAGAAACGTTGCTATTGGATTGCTCGAAATGACTGTGGCTATTTCCTTTGCAGTGATTCTTTATTTTATGATCGACTTTGATATCAAGTTTTAGGGAAAGAAAAGAATAATGATAGATGATCCCGTAAAAAAAGCAGAGCATAATAAAATCGCGATGATATTACTTGGCTTTGCAGCGCTTTGCCTTTTTACATCGCTTATACTTAATATGAACTCAGGCAAATCATTAAAGAGTTCCGTACAGACTTCAGGCGGTATGATAGGGCCTATAGAGGTAAAGAAAGACTACTCCGTATATTCAATATCGGTAAGACAGACCCTGAATGAATACGGTGTATGGAGTTTTGTCAGCGGTGATGTTCTGGACAGTAACAAAGAATATTTATTTGGATTCGGTAAGGAGTTCTGGAGTGAGACCGGTTACGATTCCGACGGCAGATGGTCCGAAGCAGAGACTTCTTACGATATTAAAATAACCTTTCCAAAGAAAGGCACTTACTATCTCCGGTTTAATGCTGAAATGAGCAAACAGAATGCTGGAAGAGAAATCATGGTAACAGTTAAACCCAAACGGGGAAGCTCTCTTGCGCACCTCGTCCTGGGGATTTTAAGTGTTCTTGCCGCTGCCATTGTATGGTCCAGGGCGAATGTATCATGGGGAGATCTGGTAGAGGATATAATAGATGCTTAAAAATTCAGACAAACGAAGTATCTTGAACAATTCCGGCGGCAGCGTAATGATAATAGTTGCAGTCGTGCTGGTCGTGCTATATCTGTTTGCCTTTCGTCTCGGGTCACGGGGATGGGGTTATACAGGTTATCGCGGATATCATATGGGCCCTTCCTTTTTTTACTGGGGAGGACCTCGTACATACCATGACCCTAGTGTAAGAACCGGCAGCCCAGGAGGGCCCGGTCATAGGGGAGGCGGTCTGGGCGGTGGTAAATAGGAGTGAGACCGGTCACAAATCATCACTTGAATCTTTTGTCCTCTTCTTTACCGTCTTTGTTGTAGGGTTATGTACAATCATCTATGAGCTGCTTATCGGCAGCGTTTCTTCCTATTTTCTCGGCGACAGTATAAAGCAGTTCTCCATAACCATCGGACTTTCAATGACCGCCATGGGAATAGGGACTTTATTTTCACGATATTTTCGCAGCAACCTGATTCAATGGTTTATTCTTATAGAGATACTCCTCGGTCTTGTCGGGGGATTGAGTGTTCCTGTATTATTTGCGGCCTATTCATATACGAACGTGTATTACCCGGTAATGGTCATGCTGATCATGGTTATCGGGACACTGATCGGACTCGAAATTCCGCTTCTGACCCGCATCATGGAAACAAACTATGCCCTGAGGACCAATATCTCAAATGTTCTTTCTCTGGATTATTTCGGCGCCCTGGCCGCTTCACTGCTTTTCCCCTTTCTGCTCCTGCCGTTTTTCGGGATTTTTAAAAGCTCTCTGATTACCGGAGCGATTAATCTTGTTGCCGGAATTATAAACCTCTGGTTTTTTCGTTCCTATTTACGACCCCGGAACCTGAGGGGCCTGAAGTACTCTACGTACGCAATATCAGTGCTTCTGGTATGTATGCTTGTTTTTTCCGGGCGCATCATTCATTCATGGGAAAGTTCGGTTTATGAAGACCGTGTGATCCTGTCAAAACAGTCTGCATATCAAAAAATAGTGCTTACCAAAAACAGGGATGACCTGAGACTTTATCTTGACGGGCATTTGCAGTTTTCGACTATCGATGAATACCGGTACCATGAAGCGCTTGTCCATATTCCCCTCAGCGCAATGGAGAACAGGGAAAATATTCTGCTCCTGGGGGGAGGCGATGGACTGGCTGTCCGTGAAATACTCAAGTATCCGGATGTGAAAAGTGTAACCGTTGTGGATCTTGATCCTGAAGTAACGGACCTGGCGAAAAAACATCCCATGATACTGAGTGCTAACAGAGACAGCCTGAGTGACAAACGCGTTAAGATCGAAAATGTCGATGCTTTCAAGTTTCTGGAAGAGGACGGCAGTTACTATAATGTGATACTGGCAGACCTGCCGGACCCGAAAAACGCATCACTTTCACGTTTGTACAGCAGGGAATTTTTTGGTCTTGCCGCAAAAAGACTGTCAAGGGACGGTATCTTCGTGACCCAGTCAACAAGTCCTTTTTTTGCTAAAAAGGCATTCTGGTGTATTGACAGGACTATCCGTTCCACTGACTTTAACCACGTTGTCCCCTATCACGTATATGTACCGTCCTTTGGTGACTGGGGGTTTGTCATGGCATCAAATATAAGGAGAGATCTTTCGGACCTGACAGTCAATGTGTCTACCAGGTACCTCGATCAGGAAAATATCAGGGCCATGTTCACATTCCCGAAGGACATACAGACGGACCAGATAAAACTCAGCTCTCTGAACGAACCCAATGTTTTGAAATATTATCTTGAAGGATGGAAATACTGGAATTGATTTTAGACAGAAAACGTACATATGAAATAATGGAAGTCGCTGCTGCCGGTGATACGGCCAGCCGGGCCTTTGATCTCTTTATCCTCTCTCTGATCTCGCTTAATGTTTTCATGCTTGTATTTGAGACTGTGAAACCGGTCTATGATCTCTGCCCTCTCTGTTTCGATTATTTCGAAATCTTTTCGATTATAGTATTTTCTGTTGAATACCTGTTCCGTATCTGGTGCTGTGTCGAGAATCCGGAGTTCAGCGGTCCGTTAAAGGGAAGGATAAAGTATGCATTCTCATTTATGGGACTTGTTGATCTCCTGGCTGTTCTGCCTTTTTATCTGCCCTTTACAGGGGCTGATTACCGTATCTTCAGGGCAGTGCGTCTCTTCAGGATTATAAGGATCTTTAAACTGGCACGATACTCCGTTGCACTGGGAAGCCTGCAGCATGTTTTAGTAAAACGCAAGGAAGAATTGATCAGCATACTTTTGGTGCTCTTTCTCCTCCTCCTCGTAGCTTCATCAATGATGTACTTTGCCGAAAAAGACGCCCAGCCGGAAGTATTTTCAAGCATCCCGGGGACAATGTGGTGGGGAATCGTTACGCTTACAACAGTCGGGTACGGAGACGTTTATCCGGTAACGATTTTCGGTAAAATGCTCAGCGCAGTTATCGCTATACTTGGAATAGGAATGTTTGCCCTCCCTGCCGGCATAATCGGAGCTTCTTTTCTGGAAGAGCTTGAGGAGAGAAGGGGAAAAATTTAAACGTAAAATAGAGTTGTCCACCAAGTCTGGCTGGCAAGCAGTAAAAAGTGTAGTTATTGCTGTTCTATTTATTTCATCTGCAAATGCATAGTTTCCCGGAAACATTGCTTATCTTTAATCCTCAATTGTTAATCCACTGGAAGCAGGCAGGCTTTCATTGACAAGTTGAAGTTGAACTAAACCGCTGGCGCGGTAGTTTGAAAGAATCCCTTTCTTCGATAATCAGATATTTTGTAGTTTTCCTCAACAATCACAGAGTAG
>JBDLIC010000166.1:0-6899 GCA_039715075.1 Nitrospirota bacterium | reverse complement strand
GGTGGTGACTTTTACTGGGTAGATGGCGGAAGTGATGAATATGGACACAATGTTGCAGAGCTCCCTAACGCGACTGCAGACTCTATTATCGCTGATAATTTACCCCCAGGGTTTGACTCGACTGTTGGTGCGGGCATAGGCTCTAGCTGGAGCGGCAATCAGTTAAGTTGTGCAGGAACATACGGTTGTCACGGAACACATAGTGCTGGTGATAAGTGGGCAGCCATGAAAGGAGCACACCATAATAATTCTTCAGGTACAATTCTTGCCGGTGCATCTTCAACAGGTGAAAGCTACAGGTTCCTTGATGGAATCGCGGGTATTGAAGACTCTGACTGGCAGTGGACTGAAAGTGCCTCTGACCACAATGACTACAAAGGTACTGATGATGCTACAGACAGGCAGTTTGATATCGGTACTACCGATTATGCTGCATCAGCAGCTGCTGGTACGATAAGTTACTTATGTGCACAGTGTCATGGTGCTTTCCATGCCAAGGCAGCAGATGATAGTGTTTATGCTGCTGGAGATCCTTGGAGGAGACACCCGACCGATATCGCTCTCCCAAGCAATGCTGGTTCTGAATATTCTGCATACGATAATTACAGTGTTGAGGCTCCTATAGGAAGACCAGATTTAACAACAATACCTGATAACTCACTAGTTGTTGAGGGTACGGATATCGTACTCTGTCTGTCCTGTCACAGGGCACATGGTTCTGACCAGCCTGATCTACTGAGGTGGGATTACTCAACTCAGATAGCTGGAGACAGCCTTTCAGGTGGTTGCTTTACCTGTCATACTACTAAATAATTTAGTAGTTGACATAAATGATGCCTGATAAAGGCTGAAGGAAGAGGGTATCATGCATTATGCATGATACCCGAACCCTTTTTTTCAAATAAAAAGGAGCTACAAATGGATGCGAGTCTCGGGGACGTATTCAGATACAAAACGGGGAAGACTTTAATATTAGCAATATTATTAATTCTTATCTTTATTTATAATCCAATATCAGTTTCAGCCAAAGTAACCGGCCAGTGTGCTAATTGCCATACTATGCATAACAGCCAGGATGGCGGCGCTTTATTCAGGGATGGCACAGGCATTGGATGGGACAGCGGCCAGCTTCAGGGTGGGAGTCTCTCGACTACCCCTGCCCAGAAACTCCTGGTTACCAGTTGTGTCGGATGTCATTCGAATGCGGAAGATGATTCAACTATCGTTGCGGTAGGTGGTAGCAACATTCCGATTGTTTACAATACAGGCGGTTATCCATCCGGGAGCGGTGCCAGTAATACGCCGCTGGCCGGAGGAAATTTTTGGTATGTAGCGCAGACCGATGACTCAAATTGTGCTCCAGAAGACTGTGATGCCTATGGTCATAATGTATTCGGCATATCTGGACAGGACCAGGACCTGCTGACTGCTCCGGGTACGGTAGATGCCTGCGGTGTTGGTGAGTGCCATGCAACATTGTCTACGTCTGACAACAGCAGGCATAAGCCGGGATGCCAGGCCTGCCACCAGCGTCTGTTTCATCATGTCGATTCAAATGAGACGAGCAGCAATACAAGTTACCGTTTCCTCTGGGGTCATGCGGTTGATGGCGGATTGAATCCGGTGGCATGGGTCGAGGGAGTTGAGGATGATGACTGGGAGCAGGAGACAGTTAGTGACCACAATTATTATAAGGGGACTACAGCAACATACTCATCGGGAGGAGCAGGTCTTAGTAACAATCATACAATGAGTGCTTTTTGCTCAGGTTGTCATGCCCACTTTCATGGTCCCTGGCAGGTCATAAATTCGAATGACGGTATGGGCAGTGGAAGTCCGTGGCTTAGACACCCTACGGATATTGCCCTGCCTGAGACGGGTGAATACAGTGCCTATGACCCGGTGAGCAGCTACAGCACCGAGGCCCCTGTGGCCTGGGTTGATCCTGTAAACCCCACTGACAGGGCTCAAGCTATAGTAATGTGTCTGTCCTGTCACAGGCCTCACGGTTCTGATCAGCCTGACATGCTCAGATGGGATTATGATAATATGGTGGCCGGAGGCGGTACGAACACTACCGGGTGCTTTACCTGTCATACTACAAAGGACGACGGTTCGTAGGATTAGAATTTTGGACGATAAAGAATGAGGGGTGCAGACATCTGTCTGTGCCCCTCTATTTATATAAAAAACTCCCGTGGTTGCATCCTACCTGGAAATCCTCTTTTGAATGATGTTCAGATTTCTGAGCGCTTCGTGGTCGTCTGGTCTGACGCTCAGTACTTTTCCGTATTCGGAGAGTGCTTTTTCGGTCTGTCCAATTAAATTGTAGGTGACGCCGAGGTTGAAATGGACATCAGGGTTGTTCGGGTCAATCTGTAAGGCTTTTTCCAGTTCCTTAATAGCTGCCCTGAAAAAACCTTTTGACCCGTAGGCTGAAGCAAGATTGACATAAGCTTCAAGATATGAAGGCCTGAGTTCTATGGTTTTTTTGTATTCAGCAATAGCGTTATCCATTAATCCCCTGCCTGCATAGGCATTACCTATGAGTACGTACACCTCTGCATAATCAGGTTTCAGCGACAGTGCCTTCCGGTATTGAGTGATTGCAGGGTTTATCCATCCTTTGTGAAGATATGCATTTCCCAGGGCGACATGCCTATAGGGAGTCGGGCCTGTTGCTAATGCCTTGTTTATTTCCACTATTGCTCTGTCAGGGTTGCCTTCTGCGAGATAAGCAATACCTAAGTTGTTTAGCGGCCTTCCTTTTTCGGGAGATTTCATAACAGTATCTGACCAGAGTGTGAGCTCGTTTTTCCATATAAAATTTCTTTGATAGGTAATGATGCCGAAAATCACAACAAGTCCTATAACGAATGCATGTTCAATCGATTTTTTCATCTGGTACATAGTTTAAATTAAATTCATCAAATTAAATGACTGCCTGGTTCCCTTAAAGGGAAAGAATATAAAAGTAATTATTTCCGCGCATTCGCTTTTTTTAAGAATACTGATTTATTTTTATCTTAGGGTTTAATACCCCGTGGCTTGCCACGTTTGTCATACCCGCGAAAGCGGGTATCCAGAAATGTTAAAGTATTGCGTGGTTTCTGGATTCCCGATCAACAGACCTCGGGAATGACCGTAGATGATACCCCGTAGCTTGCTGCGGGGTAGTTCATTTTTTCAATGTCTGCATTATTTGAGTTGAATGTATGTGTTCTGAATGTATTCCGTCAATTTCCTTTTTTTGTATATCTTCTTAAAAGATCGTAATATGATCTGACATTATTGTTATACGGATTCATTTCCAAATATTTCTGAAACATATTTAATGCATCTGGTAAACGGTTTTGTTTCATGTAGACAAATCCCAGAGTTTCATAATATCCCCAGGTTGCCGGGGTTTCTTTTATACCCGTTTGACATTCGCGTATAATTTCATCGTTAATGCTTTCTTTTGAGAGGTAATACTGGTGGATAATTTCCTGATTGTCTTTTGTTGACTTAAGGAAAATCATTGCTTTTCCGTCAGCATAAAGAAGTTCCCATTCCGTGTCAACGTAAAGTTCGTTTAAAAGAGGAACTATATGTCCCGATTGAGAAACAGCCGGGATTAATATAATATTGATATTGTAAGCAGTTAGTAATTTTTTCCATAGCGGAACATGCTGTTCACTCCCTATCGATGCCGACATTATTTTATTGTAATGGAAAAATGCTGTTTCATTAAGTGATCTGCCATAGATAAAAACCCTGTAATCCGGATAAAGGTGCCAAACGAGATAGCCTCCCCAGTTAAATAGATTAAGCATGTTGCCCCCGGGATTGTTTTTTTGAATGAATTCGACAGCACCGGAAGGGTATCGTTTGTCACGAATATCAAATTCAAGCACTGTGCTGGATGATGCTATTCTGATTGATAGAATTAATGATGCAGCTGCAAGCAGAAGAGATAATCCTCCCCTAATGTTTATCCTTGCAAATCCTGTTCTATCAAAAAACCTTTTACACAGAGCATTATCTTTCAGGCAGGTCCCAATGTCGCTTATTGAAGATGAAAGAAAAACCGCTGTTCCTATTGCAAAATATATAATGTATTTGTTGCTTTTCAAAGATGCCGTAATGAGAACCAACGCAATAATTAAATCGCTGATATCCAGACGTTTTCTTAATCCTGAAATGATAATGAATATTATTAATAGTGCAAGCATGAGCCAGTACTCAAAATATTCATAAAGCATAGGTCTATGGTATTCTTCGACTGATGCAAAAATACTGTTTTTGATTATCAGGGGAAACATGAAAGTCTTATAGTCCGCTTGATTTATTAAACAGATAAATACAGAGATGCATATATAAAGACTTAATGTTTTAATTCGTCCTTTGGTCATGGATGATATTCCTGATATGCCGAAAACATTGCTCAGCAGGTATTTGAAAAATTCTGAAGAAATAAATGAAATGAGAATTATTATGCCGAGTACAAATCCCCCATGCAGATTCGCCCAGAAAAGCATAAGGACCGGGAGGAAATAAAAACTTTTCCCTTCTTTTTTAAAATCGTTCAGGATATAAAGCATGAGTGAGAATGACAGAAAAGAAAAAAGCTGGGGGCGTGTATAATTGAAATAGACTCCAATGACAGCAACCAGACAAAGTACGAGAATCGAGCTTAACCTGCCGGCACCCATTTTAAGCATGATTACATATATTAAAAGGTAAGTTATTACAAAAATTGCAGATTTGAGAATGCCTATTCCTGTAAATCCGGAAGTTAAATAAGTAATGTAAAAAATAATCTGTGAGAGCCAGTTGCGCTTCATGAAACTTGATGACCAGAAAAGGTTGTTTTCATCAGAAGGCAGTTCGGATGGAGATAGATTTTTTTTGCCAATGCTTCTTATATCCTCTGAAATGTAGGATGTAAATGAAAAATCATCTTTATCCGGGACCGTCTTTGTTTCATATATGTACTTGCCGCTTTTCAGGTGCCACCATAAATCAAGGTCATCTATTGTATTTGCATAAGTCACAAAAACAATAAATAACAGCGATATGACCGGTATACTGTCAAGGGTTTTTTTAAACACGTAATCCTCTATTTGTCATCCCCGCAGTCTTTTAAGCGGGGAGCCGGAATCTAATCTCCCTTAAAACAATAAGGAGTTCTACTAATAAATCATTTTCCTGAGATTTGCGGCTTTCTTCCTTGCCCTGGTATTTTTCGGATCAATAATAAGGATTCTCTCATAGGTCTCAACTGCTTTATTAACAAGCTCTTTTTGTTGCCTGAGTCTGGCAAGTTCTTCATAGGCAAACGCAAGATTAAACAGAGTAATTACATCATCAGGCTTTATCTCAATTGCCTTTCTGAAAAGGTCCGATGCTTCACGGAGTTGTCCTTTTTTCCCGTAAATGACCCCCAGGTTGGACAATGCCTCAGGATAATCAGGCTTCAGACTTAATGCCTTTTGATAAAAAAAGACTGCATCGGAGAGGACCCCGTTTTCATCATAGGCAAGCCCAAGATTATAAAATGCCTCGGGCATGTCCGGAGCAATTTTTATTGCTGATTTATACTTGCTGACAGCTTCATTAAACAGGCCTTTTTTCTTGAGGACTGATCCCAGACTCACCAGAAGAACAGGTGAGTCTGGTTTAACCCGGAGTCCTTTCCTGTAATACTTGATAGCTGCGTCTGATAAACCCTGTTTATCATACATATTTCCAATATAGGTCAAAGAGGATATTTCTGTCGGGGCGATTTCAAGGGCTCTTTGATAACTCTGAAATGCATTTTCATCCTGACCGAGCATTTCATATACCTTGCCAATATTCATATGTGCTTTCGGTGCAGATGGGTTCAGCGCTATTGCTTTACTGAGTTCTGTCAGGGCATTTTGATAGTCTCCATTGTCTCTATAAGCACGGCCAAGGTTATGATGCGCTCTGTATTTTTGCGGGGATTTCAGGGCAATATCGATCCAGAGACTCAGTTCATTTTTCCAGGTGAAATTACGCTCATATGTTAGTGAGGCGTATATCAGCAGGAGGACAGCAATTATTATTATTTCAAGCCTTTTGCTCATTTGAATATAATTTAACATACTGCCCGGGTTAATGTAATTAAATCAAATAAATCCTCGAAGCTCAGCTGCGGGGTCAATCATATAATCCTTTATTTGTCATTCCCGCAATCTTTTAAGCGGGAATCCAGAGTCTCTTCATAAGGAACTGGATTCCGGCTTAAGGACTGCCGGAATGACATGTTTAAAAGTATTTTCTGGTCAAATAGTCAGGAAGTTGATCTGAAATCGCAAATTAAGAGTATTTTTACGCTTTAAATCGGGTTTTGGGGGTATTATAATTGTGATGTGAATAATGCTATGATTATTGAGAAATTGCAGATATTTGATCTTTTTAAATAGGGGGTTTTAAAAATAATTAGTGTCTGTATATAAACTGCAGTTTTTTATTTTTGTCATGCCCGAAATCAGTAATCGGGCATCCAGAAGTCTTTGATTTTAAAAAATACTGGATTCCCGATAAAAACCTCGGGAATGACGAATAAAGACTTTTGCAAGAGCCTCCTGAGTAAAAAGTATTAGACTCTTTATTGAACTGAAGCCTGTCATTGCTTTTATTAAAGTACTTGAAAACATTATTTTCGAATAATTTGAAACTGATTTGTTTGTCTTTTATATTATCTGTTGTTGCGTGCTGTTAGTACGTCGTCCCAACGTGGACTATGGCTGGTACACATTAGATTATTTTCTGAAAGTGCTTAGGGCTCTGTATCGTGAAGTTAAGATTATTAAATATTTTAAAGGGCTTCAATTACGACGAGAGCTAGGCAGACTTGATATGCCAACTATTTATCAGGCGTATTCCGAGGT
>JBDLIC010000165.1:0-6911 GCA_039715075.1 Nitrospirota bacterium | reverse complement strand
TACAGACTGCATTATCATTAATAAAGTTATTCTTTTTGATGCCCCGCCTTGTAGGCGGGGAGCTTCACTTATGAAAAATATACTCATAGACAGTGCGGAAGTCAGGAAGTAAAAGATAAAGACAATTACGAATTACGAAAAAAAGATAAAGACAGTTCGAATGCTCAAACGTTTAAGCGATCAAATAGGTTAACTCATTCATTCGCAGTTCTTTCTGAACCATTCAGCTGCATCTTTAAATGATGCTTTATTTGTAGCTATTTTGAGTGCGAACTTTTCCAGTTTCTTCTGGGAGGTACTGAGAAAATATCCATTGGACTGGAGGAAGAGGGCGGAGCTTGTTATTGCAGTCCTTTTGTTGCCGTCAATAAATGGATGATTGTTTGTGAGGGATTCCATGAGAGCTGCAGCTTTGTGAAATACGTCTTTATACAAATCCTTTCCTTCAAATGTTGCTTTCGGCCTTTCAACAGCAGACTGCAACAGACCCGTGTCCCTGACTCCGTGCAATCCACCGGTCCTGTCTATGAGCCTGCTGTGGATAAATAACACCTGTACCGCTGAGAGATACTTCACTTCTTTGCTATCTCTTTTAATGCGGGCTCATACTTTTCTATAAAATCATTTACCTGGGAAACGAATTCCTGGTCCATTCCCTTGGGATATTTCCTCTTTTTCCTGATCGGTTCTATCACTATGCGTGAATGCTTATCATCCAGCTTGATGTCTACATCAGAACCTAC
Organism: Nitrospirota bacterium; assembly: GCA_039715075.1. Taxonomy (GTDB): domain Bacteria; phylum Nitrospirota; class Thermodesulfovibrionia; order UBA6902; family UBA6902; genus JBDLIC01. The sequence continues at coordinate 6,168 of JBDLIC010000165.1, read as the reverse complement.
AGCAAGATTAAGCTCTTCAAGTACATCTACAGGGATTGATACTCCCCTGCTGTTGCCGATAGCACATATTTTCCTCTTCATATCAGCCTCCATGAATGTTATAACATGATTATAACATATAGCTCGGAAGCCAGGAAGGAACGACTCTAACTTCTGAGCTTCCCCGCTTCCGCACGGTCGTATCCATGACAAATATTGATGACTTATTCATAATAGATGGGAATAATTGGAATAATAATTTAAGATGATGCAATGGAAAAAGATAATAGCTTTACTTATAGCCCCATTGGGTGCTCCGGTTTCATTTACTGTTTGGGATAAGCTTGCGATTGAGCCGAGGAGCTTTGTTGAATTACTCTCTTCTTTGCCTGGATTAGTTCGTTATGCAACGCCAATTGCTTACATGGCTGCGTTACTGTTAGGTGTGCCTGCCATTCTGATTTTATCACGTAGAAAGTGTCTGACTCTGCCGGTAATTCTTATTGCCGGGACTCTTATCGGAACCATAACCGGCTTATTCACAGGGTTCCATATTGCCGGCTATGACATCCGCGAGGCGGTTGATTACTTTGCTTTTGATCTTATGTCTATTTATGCACCTGCTGCTATATCAGGAATGGTCTGCTCAGCTGTTTACTGGGCAATTCTGAATACGAGAATAGCTCGGAAGTAAAAGAAACAACTTCATTACATTCAAAAGTTCAATGCAACTGGTTGCATTGAACCGGGCAGAGGGACTACTTTTACAATAGAATTGCCGGCAGCAGAAGATAGATAGTCCGCATGCTACTTTTCCCCTGCCTTCTTTTTATTCTCCGTCAGTGCTCTTTTTCTTAATGATTTCATCTTATGCAGCAGGTCCTGTGATTTTTGATCAAGTTCAGTGAAGTTAAATTTATGCCAGGACCGGGCAACGTCAGTATAAAGAGCGAGGATTGCCTCCACTTTTGCCGGTTCCTTCTCTTCATAGTTAATCAGGACCCATCTTCTAAAGGCGCGGGCTACATTAATCCTGTGCAGGATCTTGTCAGCCTCGCCTACGACTTCAGGACGGTTCTTTGTATACTCATTGTGGCAGTCTTTGCATGCCCGTGCTATAACGGACGTATAGTACACGTCTGCGTTTACCGAGCCATGACATGTAGAACAATGGGGGCCGGTACCTTTTTCCATGAGGGATTTGTAATGTTTGCTTTTTGTGAAATTCTCCAGTATTGCTTCATGACATTCGCCGCACCTTTTAGGTATCTCTTTAAAGGAAGCTCTGTCTATAGAAGTTAAAGATGAGAACTCCTTACCGTGTGCAGATTCTTTTTCAGTGCTGTTTGGATCTCCGCCATGACAGTCCACACAGGTAACATCTTCCAGTTCATGAATCGAGTTTTTCCAGTTATTGTAGTAATCAAAGAGGACCGGATTCTGGGTCCGGAACTTCATGTCTTTATGGCACTCTATACATGTGTCTTTGGCAGACGCCTGGAAAACAGCTTGACCGGCAAACAGTACTGTTAAACAGGCGATCAGAAATATGCGAGAGGTGTATTTAGAAAGATTCATTGTGATTCACCCGCCTTTCATGGAACTGAATTGAAATATTTATACAATATGCATATCACATAAGATCATTCCTGTCTATTTAGAAATGCTAATTCAGATATTAAGATGAATAATTGTCGAGCTTCCCCGCTTCATTTTTCTGTGGAATAATTTTAATATATGAAATAATAATGACGAAAGATTTTATCTTTCCGGAACAGATGAGACGAATAAACTGTCGGACATCCTGAAGGCCCAGGACCTGAACCCGTTGAGCATCTGCTGCAAGACCGGGAGCATTGATAAACTGGAACTGGGCGTTGAAGAAAAATATAAGGTGAGGCCTTTAACATTTGAACCTGCGTGCAATCCAGTGGCACAGGCCATGCTCATGAATAATGCTAAAACAGATATGAATATAATAGTCGGACTCTGTGTGGGACATGATATGCTCTTCCAAAATACTCTAACGCCCCCGTAACGACACTGGTGGTCAAAGACAGGGTGACAGGGCACAATCCGGTGAGTGTTCTTTACGGGCAGAATTTTTACTACAAAAGGCTTCAGTCACAGTCGATTGCTCTGGATAAGAAAGATTGAAAAAAGTGCGGAAGCTCGGAAGCTCAGAAGGAACTGTTCTTTTATCTCGCAATTCGTAATTGATAATTCGTAATTTATTTGTATTTTTACTTCCGCACTCTCTTTCTTCCTCAAGGGTGCCATACTGACAGGGGCGTTTGCCAGATTGGCACTATGAATTGTTGTTTTTCTTAGATTATCCCTTATTTTTCATGTGCTTGCCTATTGGCATATTTGTTGCATTATTATATAGTGATGAATTGTGCTCTATCAAAATAAAATATGGAAAATTAGGTGGTTGGTGCCCTTTGTTTAAGAGAACTATGCGATATGTTATCTGGATTCTTTTTTTTCTTGTATCTTCCTCAACGGTATTTGCTTTGGAGGTATCCTCAAAAAAGGATTGTGTCATCTGTCATGTTATGTGGATAAGCGAGTTCAGATCGGAAAAAGAGACCCTCATTGAATTTCAACCGGGGAACGTGCTTATGAAAGATACCCAGGGAGTGGTAAGCTCCGAAGATATGTGCTTCAGTTGTCACGATGGTTATGTCCAGGATTCGCGCAATATTGTCTGGAAATTTCAGAGACATAAAGTATTTGTCAAACCGTCAGACAAAGTAACGGTACCTCCTGAACTGCCTCTTAGTGTGAAGGGTGAACTCTACTGCGGTACCTGTCATTCCGCTCACGGTGAGGGAGCTTCATCCCAGGGTGACCCGGACGGTCGAACTTCTTTATTCAGAGAGCATAATATTGAATCAGGGTTGTGTGAAAAGTGTCATACAAATAAAGCTGATAATAAACTCTCAAACGGACACCCGCTTCACAGGATAGAAGGCTTTGAGATTCCTGAAAAACTGCTCGAAATGGGCAGTAAAAGGATCTCTGACAGGAGCCTGATAATATGCCAGAGCTGTCACAGGGTTCATGGGGCAGAGGGTGATAACATATTAGTTATAGATAACAGGAATTCGGAATTATGTGTTATCTGTCATGAAAAAAATGAGTCATTGATTAAGACGAAGCATGATCTGCGATTAACGATGCCTGATACAAAAAACATAAAACAACAATATGCCTCTGAATCAGGCCCCTGTGGAGCATGTCATGCAGCACATAATGCAGCGGGACAAAAATTGTGGGGCAGGCCCCTTGATACGGGCAGTTCCACATCTCAACTATGTATTGAATGTCATAAAGAAGAAACCGATATTGATAATAAATATATCGGCACGCATTCACACCCGGTAGATATAGATATTTTAGCGACCGAATCAGTTGGTGACCTGCTTCCGCTCTTTTCAGACGATGGAACGACGAACGCACGGGGAAGGGTGCAGTGCTTTACCTGTCATAATGTGCATAGGTGGGCCCCTGACTCTCCGGATAACAGAGGTGGTAAAGATATTGAAGGAGACGGCACGAACAGTTTTCTGAGGATATCCAACAGTTCATCGGATCTGTGTCTGGAATGCCATACTGACAAGAAACAGGTGCTGATGTCTGATCATAATCTTCAGGTAACAGCGCCTGAAGAGAAAAACATACTTGGTTTCAATGCCGGGTCTTCAGGCCCCTGCGGAGGATGTCATGTGCCTCATAATGCGGAGACTGACAGTCTCTGGGCAAAAGAGCTCTCCGGGAACGGGGCTGTGGTCTCAGAGTTATGTACGTCCTGTCACAGTAAAAGCGGTGTGGCAAAGTCAAAGACTGTGGGAGATAATTACCATCCGGTAGATGTGGAGCTGGATAAACATAATATTACTTCAGACCTGCCTCTGTTTGATGACAGGGGCAACAAAACCGGCAGCGGGAAAATGGTCTGCATGACATGCCATGATCCTCATATCTGGGACCCGGATAAGCCCGTTGCTGAGTATACATACAGGAATGAAGAAGGAGACGGCACGAACAGTTTTCTGAGGATATCCAACAGTTCATCGGATCTGTGTCTGGAATGCCATACTGACAAGAAACAGGTGCTGATGTCTGATCATAATCTTCAGGTAACAGCGCCTGAAGAGAAAAACATACTTGGTTTCAATGCCGGGTCTTCAGGCCCCTGCGGAGGATGTCATGTGCCTCATAATGCGGAGACTGACAGTCTCTGGGCAAAAGAGCTCTCCGGGAACGGGGCTGTGGTCTCAGAGTTATGTACGTCCTGTCACAGTAAAAGCGGTGTGGCAAAGTCAAAGACTGTGGGAGATAATTACCATCCGGTAGATGTGGAGCTGGATAAACATAATATTACTTCAGACCTGCCTCTGTTTGATGACAGGGGCAACAAAACCGGCAGCGGGAAAATGGTCTGCATGACATGCCATGATCCTCATATCTGGGACCCGGATAAGCCCGTTGCTGAGTATACATACAGGAATGAAGAAGGAGACGGCACGAACAGTTTTTTAAGGCAGGCAAACTCCCCGTCGTCTGACTTATGTGCGTCATGTCATGATAATAAATCATATGTTGACGGAACGGACCATGATTTCAATGTCATTGCTCCGCTTGCTAAAAATATACTGGACCAGACCGTAAAAGAATCAGGGACCTGCGGTGCATGCCACGTTGTGCACAATAGCCCATACAGCATGAAGCTCTGGGCCAGGCCTTTCGGTCCCGTCTACACTGATGAAAGTTTGATAAATGCCTTATGCACAAGCTGTCATTCCAGCGGAAACATTGCTGAGGATAAGATGCCCAGGGCAACGACCCATCCTGCTGATAAAAAGATAAACAATATCCTGCAGGGTGACAGGAAAGCGTCCGATTTCATGCCTGTATATGATCAGCAGGGCAGGGAGAAAAATCTTGGCAGGATTGCGTGCCCGTCATGTCATAATGTTCATCAATGGAGTGCATTATTTCAGCAGAAAGGTGATGGGGAAAACATTGAAGGCAATGCATCAAACAGTTTCCTGCGAAATGTAAGTTTTAAAAATATCTGCACTGACTGCCACGGTATCGAGGCCCTTTTTAAATTTAAATACTTCCACAATCCGGATAAGCGTACAGTAGATGATGGTTTTTAAGGTATAACAAAAAATGGATATATCAGAGTGTTATTCATGACGATGAAAGAAAAAATATTGCATGTTATTTCAGCAGTCCTCATCACGGTTCTTGTGGTTTTTTATTCAGCAGCTGCAGAACAGAATGGGGACAGGCAGGATGTCCCGGCAAGGACCGTAAAGAGCGATCTTAATGTCCATTATACTGGCAGGTACTGTGAAGAATGCCATATGCGAACACCTGAAAAAGGTGACGCGTTTTTAAAGTTCGCAGGGGATTTTAACCAGTTATGCTGGTGTCACAATTATACTTCAATGAATTATATTCATCCTATAGGAGGCGGGCCATCGGAAGAAAAGAAAATAAAGGTACCCGGGGAGTTTCCCCTGCAGAATGGAAAACTGACATGCAGTTCCTGTCATAATATTTATCTGCAGTGTCAGGAAAGTCAGGAAACATCCGGGAATGAGAAATTTTTGAGGGGGGCCCCGTACTCAACCCGTGAGGAAATCTGTTTCAGGTGTCATGACGCAGATCAGTACAAAAAGCTTAATCCTCACGAGCAGCTTGACAGTGAGGGACAGATAATCAAGGAAAAATGCCTGTATTGCCATATTGAAAAGCCCGATGAAAAGGTGGCCTATTTTGAGGATGTGAATCTTATCGGAGATATGAAGCTGCTCTGTCAGAACTGTCATAATATACGGGAGAGACACCCGGCAGGCAGGGACCATTTCCTGGAACCTACACCCGGAATATTAAAGGCAATGAACAGGATGGAAGTCCGCTTTAGAATGATATTCCCCCTTGATAAAGATGGGAAAGTAACCTGCATAACCTGTCATAATCCTCATGAAAAAGGAGTTATCCCTGCTGAGAGGATAGGGGCAAAGGGAGCCGGAGAGCAGTACAGACATCGTCTTCCCCAGGGCATGTGTAAGGCTTGTCACGGGATGCTTACTCTTACGGATGTTGCGCGGGTTGATGATCCGGAAATGAAAAAAGCTATAGATGAAGGAGATGTGAGAGCGATTCAGG
>JBDLIC010000164.1:0-6915 GCA_039715075.1 Nitrospirota bacterium | reverse complement strand
TTTAACAAGTTTGTTAATATCAGCCACCGTGGTTCCGCTCCCTGCGGCAATCCTCTTTTTTCGACTGCCGTTGAGTATAACATAATTCTTTCTTTCCTGCATTGTCATCGAGCTGATAATCGCCTCAACTTTTACAAAGGCATTATCATCAATATTTACTCCCTTAAGCTGTTTGCCAAGGCCGGGGATCATACTGAGAATACTCTCCAGAGACCCCATTTTCTTTATCTGTTTAATCTGGGCAACAAGGTCTTCAAAGGTAAACCTGTTTGTCTTGATCTTGCCCTCAAGTTTAAGGGCATCTTCCAGGCCGACCGCTTCCTGGGCCTTTTCAACCAGGCTGACAACATCCCCCATACCCAGGATCCTTGATGCCATCCTCTCAGGATGGAAGGGTTCGAGAAAATCTATTTTTTCCCCAACACCTATAAATTTAATGGGCCTCCCGGTTACTGAAACTATAGACAGGGCCGCACCACCCCGCGCATCACCGTCCATTTTCGTAAGAATCACGCCCTGTATTTCGAGGCGGTCATTAAATGACTTGGCAATATTAACAGCATCCTGGCCTGTCATCGCATCAGCAACAAGCAGTATTTCCTCTGGGTCAGCCTCTTTCTTTAAATTTTCGAGTTCATCCATCAAATCGTCGTCTATATGGAGTCGACCGGCAGTATCAAGTATCAATACGTCACGTCCCTCAAGGTTCGCCTTTTTCAGGGCCTGGGGGAAAATGGATAGCGGATTGTCACCAGGCTGTGTAGAATATACCGGTACATTGATCTGTGTACCAAGTGTCTTAAGCTGGTCAATAGCAGCAGGCCTGCCTGTATCAAGGGCAACAAGCATCGGCCTCCTTCCGTCCTTAACAAAATTATTTGCAAGCTTTGCGGAAGTTGTGGTCTTGCCTGAACCGTGAAGGCCGACAAGCATGATAACGGTCGGGGGGTTGGGGGCGAGATTGATCTTGCTGTTTCCGCCTCCCATAAATTCGCAGAGCACATCATTGACTATCTTTACGACCTGCTGTCCGGGAGTTATACTGTCAAGGACTTCCTTGCCTACTGCCCTTTCCTTGACCTTTTCAACAAAACTCTTCACAACCTTGAAGTTGACATCAGCTTCAAGGAGCGCCATTCTTATTTCTTTAAGGGCTGCTTCAACGTCCTCTTCTTTAAGAAGTCCCCTTCCCTTAAGCTTCTTAAATACACCTTCTAATCTATCTGACAGTGATTCAAACATATTTATAAAACAGTTATCAGTTGACAGTTGTCAGTTGTCAGTCAGAAATTCTCCTCTATATATTTCTCTGCTGAAATTGCTGCGGTTGCTCCGTCACCTACTGCAGTTGCAATCTGCTTCAATAGTTTCTTCCTGACATCACCAGCCACAAATATCCCCGGCGCTGAAGTTATCATGTCATCATTTGCCAGTACATATCTGCTTTCATCAAGATCAATTACCTTTTCAAGAAAATCCGTATTGGGATTATACCCTACATAAATAAAGACGCCCTGAACATCAAGGACTGACTGTTCACCCGTTTTTACATTCTTTATATGAAGCGCGTTAACGCCGGTGCCGTCACCCACAATCTTCTCCGGCACAGAATCCCAGACAAGTTTAATTTTGGGGTTCTCAAATGCCCTTTCCTGTACAACTTTTGCGGCCCTGAGTTCGTCCCTTCTGTGTACGATATAAACAGTTTCGGCAAACTTGGTCAGAAAAAGGCCCTCTTCCACAGCAGAGTCTCCCCCGCCGATTACCGCCAGCTTACTGTCCCTGAAAAAAGCACCGTCACATGTAGCACAGTAGGAAACACCCCTGCCCCTGAACTCATCCTCACCTTCAATTTTCAGAGGTCTCGGATTTGAACCGGTCGCAATGATAACGGCCTTTGCTTCAAACTGCTTTCCATCCTCGAGATTAACCTTCTTTATGTTGCCGTCAAGGGAGATACTATTTACAGAACCCTGGACTATTTCGAGACCGAATTTAACGGCCTGCTTTTCCATTTTCTGCGAAAGCTCGGCACCGGAGATGCCGTCTTCAAATCCCGGGTAGTTCTCTACCCATTCGGTGGTCATGACCTGACCTCCCGGAAAGGCTTTCTCGATGAGAAGGCTTTTGAGCCTTGCCCTGGAAGTATAAAGCCCTGCTGTCAGGCCAGCAGGGCCTCCGCCGATAATAATAATATCATACATAATTGTCTGAATTTATCCGAGCAGCGAATCGATCTTTGATTTGAGCTGGGCCTTAGGAACCGCACCGACTACCTGGTCCTTTACATCACCGTCCTTAAAGAACATAAGGGTCGGGATACCTCTTATATTAAAACGGGTTGCCAGGTCCTGGTTCTCATCAGTATTGACCTTTACGAAATTAACTTTGCCTTCATATTCCTTGGCAAGCTCCTCAACAACAGGAGCTACTATCTTACAGGGGCCGCACCATGTTGCCCAAAAATCAACCATAACAAGACTCTCTGATTTTTCAACAACTTCTCCGAAAGTATCATTCGTAACACTTGTAACTGCATCTGACATTGTAAGTCCTCCTCTACATATGTTTTGTGAGTAATAATTATATTTCTTCACCATTGCCTTTGTCAATTTCGGAAATCTTTAAAATACATCCTTTAAATAAATGAACGAAAAACATGTCATAATATTAGTTGTAAAGTCCTGGATGTCAAAGCAACAGGTTTTATGGTAGGATATTTCCTGACTATTTACTCATTATCCAATGGAGGAATCAATGGCAGAGCTAAAGCATAGAGAAGATAATCCAATTCCAGGAGTTGATTATTCAGAGATCCGCATTCCGGATGAAAAGTACCTCGGAACAGGCGAGTTTACTACCATGGTGCCGAAAAAGGCATTATCCAAGATAAACCCTATAATTAGTAATGTTATGAATGATCCCTACTTTCTGCTGATCGTCAGCATTAACCTCGGGATCGACCAGGTAACGGCTGTGCTCGGCAAGACGCATGATGAACCTCCCATATCCAGAAAGGTCTTTAATATACCTAAAGACTTTGATGTGAAAGATGCCCATGACTTTACAGTCAGCTTTAAGGAGTGGGATGTAACAGGTATGACATTAAACGGAAAAGAAATCGAGCGGGCCGAGTAGAATTCAAAGAATCCCATCCTCAATTTTACTGCTTAATAAGACTCAAAAAAGATCGCTTTCAGGAAGTGTTCCGGTAATAGAATTGCCTCCGGTTTTTTTAGCAACTTGTCCCTTTTTACCGACTATATGATTTAGATCATAGCAATGCCTCACATTTGTAGTTATTCTAAGTTAAGAATAGATATAGTACTTCTCACTTTGTAAAAAGATGAGGATGTTGACCCTGATTTAAAAGGTTTTTCCTGCCTATGAGAGCCCAACCTTTTAAACTTCAGCCATGTCCCCTTACTGGTCAACATCCTCTTTTTTTTGATTGCCAGAGAGATTAATGCCTCTTCCACCTCTATTTACCCACAGTCCGATTTCAACAATTCAAATATCCGTTTCAAAAAAACTGCAGCTGGATATTTTTTCTGAGTATTTCCTACACTGGAATAACATTTGGATAAAGAAAATGAAGGAACGTTGTTCTAACTGGCAATCCCATGCCATAGAGCTTAAGATTACTAAGTTTACATAGAAGGCCAAAAACTTCTAGTGTGTTTCGATTAATTGTTTTAGGAAAACATTGAATTAACATAAATTATCTTCATGTTTAACAGGGGCATCAAAAGTGTAACTCTCTAAAAAAGCTGTTTATGGTAGTGGTGAAAAATAATTCGCGGGAGTTCAAGGTAGTAATATGATTCTAATAGCGATTGACAAAGTAACGATCAAGTGGTATAGAAATCTTAAAAGAGGTTCTAAAAATCAAATGAAAGGTAACCGCGATGATTTATGGCTATGTGCAGCAATTAACAATCCGTAACCTTTACTATGTACGTGAGCAAACAGTTTCTGCTCTTGGAATGATATTCAGGTCAATGAAATCTTTCGATATTAAAGCATGGCTTGAGGATTCTGCGCCCACGCTGCTCCCATCATTCACATCATGCGATCCTGGCCGTGACTACTACTTGACTCATGAGAGTCAAGATGCTTCAGTCGTGGATAATTACACGGCAATTCTCAATATGTGTTTAAGTGCTTATGAAGGATCATCTGTTCAACATGACGACGAAATGAGAAACTACCATAATTTTATGTCGAGGAGCACTTTCAGGCCGGATAACATACGTAATGAAGATTATAAGAGCGAAATGTATGGAGAGTGGAATGTAGAAGACTTTATTCTAACTGGCGGAATAATGCACACAATTTGTTCACTTGAGGAATTCGAAAGAGGACTGATACGCATTCTTTGCTTATACGGATCACAACCGAAAGTCGAAGATCCATCCAGAAAAATCCTCCATCCTAACTTGAAAGATTTCAGAAGGAATTCGCCGGAGTGGGAAGAAGCTGAAAACAGCAAAAGGATCTATAGTATATCAGGTCGACACGCCATGCTGGCATCATATTCGATAAACGCTGAACCGGATACGGAATGGAATAACAGATTGTGGAGTATTCGAACTGACAGAAACACAATTGCACGACCGGTTAATACACTTAGATATCCTTTTCAGTTTTTTTTACAGATACACTATGACGCTTATCGCGCCGTCCAACATTTAGCAAATGAAGCTCTGACTATACAACGAATATCACTTTAAAGATGGCCTCATTGAGTTTATAATTTTATGTAATATAATTATGCAAAGACTTCATAACTGCTCTCTTTCAAATGGTAATAAACGATTTTCAGATACACTAAAATCATTTAGTTATAGGTGGTATCAACAAACAACGCATACTACTACTTCTTCCTCAGCGCCTCTTCAACCGTCTTGATCGCGCAGAACTCTCCGCACATGCTGCAGACTTCCGACTCTGTAGGCGGGACTTCAGCGCGCCAGCTTTTCACCTTTTCAGGATTTAAGGAGAGCTCTATCTGACCGTTCCAGTCAAGGGCCTTTCTCCTCTTTGCCATTTCAATATCAAGATCAATGGCACCCTTCACTCCCTTTGCAATATCTGCCGCGTGGGCCGCGATCTTTGAGGCAATAACACCTTCTTTTACATCTTCGATATTTGGAAGCCTTATATGTTCCGACGGGGTCACATAACAGAGGAAATCAGCACCCGCAGCACCGCCAATAGCACCGCCGATTGCCGCAGCAATGTGGTCATATCCCATGGCTATATCAGTAACCAGAGGCCCGAGCACATAGAACGGTGCACCTTTGCATATCTCTTTCTGTATTTTCATGTTAAGCTCAACCTGGTTAAGAGGAACATGCCCCGGCCCTTCTATGATGACCTGAACACCCTGTTCAACAGCCCTGTCTCTCAATTCTCCGAGGGTCAGAAGTTCATCCATCTGTGTCCTGTCAGTTGCGTCTGCAATACAGCCCGGACGGGCACCGTCACCCAGGCTTAAGGTCAGGTCATATTTTTTTGACATTTCAATAAGCCTGTCATAATCTTCATACAAAGGGTTCTCCTTGTCATTGTATATCATCCATTCAACAAGAAACGCACCGCCCCTGCTGACTATATCAAGGATCCTTCCGTCTTCTCTCAGGGTCTCAATGGTCTTTCTTGTGAGCCCGCAGTGAACGGTGACAAAATCAACACCCTCTTCAGCGTGCCCCTCGATTGCGTTGAACAGGTCGTCAGCGCTCATCTTTGAGATCGAGCCCTTTTCTTCCGCAGCCTTAGCTACCGCTTCATATATGGGAACAGTACCGACAGATATGGTCGATTTCCTCATAAGCAGCCGGCGAATGTCTTTGATCGGCCCCCCGGTTGAGAGGTCCATCACAGCATCAGCTCCGTACTTTATCAGCACATCAAGCTTCTCCATTTCTTCTTCAAGAGAAATCCTGTCCTTCGACGTACCGATATTCGCATTTATCTTTGTCTTCAATCCCCTGCCTATTCCGAGAGGCTTTATGTCGTGGTTTACGTTCCTCGAAATAACTGTTTTGCCTTCGGCAATGTCTATTGAAATCTGTTCAGGCTCAAGGCCTTCATCCAGGGCAACCTGCTTTACTTCATCTGTAATAATTCCCTGTCTTGCAAGCTCGATTCTTGTATGTTCAATCTTTGTACTCATGTCATCTCCTATCAACCAAGAGTTAAGGTTACTTCCCTTGCTTTTCTTTTTATATCGTCGGCCATTAAAATCTCCGATATCATTGATACTCCGAATGCACCCGCTTTTTTCACATCCGCTATTCTGCCGGTCTTCACCCCGCCCAATGCAAAGACAGGTATTTTCAGTTTACTGCTGACTTCTTTCAATGCATCAATACCGACAGGGTCGCCATATTTTATTTTCGATGGTGTCCTGTAAACCGGACCAAAAGTGATAAAATCCGCCCCACCCTTTTCAGCCTCTTTTGCCTCCTTGAGTGAGTGAGTTGATACTCCTATCATCAGTTTCTTTTTCACAGTTTTCCGCACTGCATCAACCGGCACACTGGCCTGTGTAAGATGCACCCCGTCCGCTCCAACAGCAAGCGCAATATCAAACCTGTCATTTATAAAGAGCTTCGAATCATATTTATCTGTAAGCTCTCTCATCTTAAAAGCCTGCTTCAATAATTCCCTTGTATCCAGTTCCTTCTCCCTCAACTGTACGGCCTTGACACCACCGTCAAGCGCCTTCCTAACCGCCTTAATTAAATTAGCGTTTTTCGTTTGTTTTCTATCGGTTATTAAATATAACTTAAAGTCAACCTTCATCGTTAAATTCCAGCAAAATGTACATCAAATATTCAGCCCGCAAATTCGTCATTCGTCATTCGTCATTCGTCATTCGTCATTCGTCATTCGTCATTCGTCATTCGT
>JBDLIC010000163.1:0-6927 GCA_039715075.1 Nitrospirota bacterium | reverse complement strand
CCCCCTTAATCCCCCTTTTCCAAAGGGGGAGACTTGAAAGGAGAACTTTTCATCCCCGTTTACAAAACGGGGTATTCAAGTTCATTTCTTCATAAATAAAATCAAAAATGAGAAACCTCATTTAGCTGCTGAATTTAATGTAAAGAAGATTGGCCTCTTTGGTTCTTTTGCCAGGGGCAAGCAAACAGACAAGAGCGACATAGATATTATTATAGAATTCAGCAAACCAATTGGTTTCAAGTTTTTAGAGTTATGCAATTACCTTGAAAAAAAGCTTGGAGGAAAAGTTGATGTATTAACACCAGAAGGAATTCGGGGAATCAGACTGAAGCATATTGCAAAGAGTATAAGGAGCAATATTATTTATGTCTGAGAGGGGTGATCTGGAATTCCTTTTATACATGCCTATTTTGATGTAGATATCGATATTGTCTGGGATACTGTCAAGAAGGATCTGCCACCCCTGATTGAAGAACTCGAGAAAATAATTTAAACAGCTTCTTTAAGCTTGATCATTTGACATTAAGATCTTTCGCATTTACATACTTCATTATCATCGATTGTTATTGCTATAATTCCATCTCTAGCTAAAAGATCCCTCAGCAATTTCAGTCTAGGCATCATCATGCAGAGCCATTTATCGTGTCGTGTAAGATCTTCCTTGTCAACAACTTTTCCAAGCCACTCTTTCATCAAAGGATTATCAACATTGTCATTATAAATCCATTTTTCCGATCCCGTGTTGTATGGGGGATCAATATAAACGACCTTCACTCTTCCAGCGAATGTAGGAAGGAGGGCTTTGAGGGCAATAAGGTTATCTCCATGAATAATGAGATTATCGTCAAGACTGAGATTTTCAGTTAAACTCTTATTCTTCTTTGGAACAAGCTGATGATACTTAACAGCCAGATGATGATTCAGCACAAACGTCTTGCGTTTGCCATATGTCTTATAAACTAATTTAACTACATCAAAAGCATTTACAGTCTCCTGATAAGAGAGACGAAAAAGCATCAAATCACTCTTTTAACCGGATATCCCTAGTTTTTTTCTGCCGTCAAAATATGATTAAAGTCAGATAGCTGAAATTATTATCACAAATCCGTAATTTGTGATATATAATAATAAATAAAAATTCTACCAACTACTATTATGTTGTCAGGTGACTGTTGATTCAGGACATGAATATCTGCAGAACAGTCATGGGGATAATATGGCTATCAAAGGAATCAGTCAATTGAAAGCAACATTCGGATTTCTGCTTGTATTGTTGCTGCTTCTGCCATCTTGCGAGTTCTTTTCCTCAGAAGAAACTGATAAGATACGCTTTGGAGCAACCATTTCCCGCACCGGTCGCTACGCAAGAGAAGGACAGGCCGTTAAAAAGGGTTACGATTTATGGGTAGACTTTGTAAATGACAAGGGAGGTATACAGTTAGGGAATAGACGGTTTAAAGTCGAAATAATCTACTACGATGACAATAGTGATGCATCTGAAGTAAAAAGACTTACAGATAAACTCATCTCGGAAGACAAAGTAAATTTTCTTTTAGGGCCTTATTCAAGCCCTCTTACTAAGGCAGCCAGCGACATTGCTGAGAAATATCAGGTACCGATGGTCGAAGGTATGGGAGCCTCTGACAGTCTGTTTGAACAGGGGAAAAAATACCTGTTTGCCGTAATGACACCGGGCAGTCTTTATATGAAAGCCCTTCTGGAGCGAGCAAGCCAGTTGGATCCCAAACCGCGTACACTTGCTATTGCTGCAGAAGACACCATCTTTCCAAAGAGCACAGCAGCCGGAGTTAAGAAATGGGCGCCCCGGTATGGAATCGAAGTTATTGCCTACGAGGAGTTCCCAAGAGATGTTACAGACTTAACACCAATACTTACCAAGTTTAAAGCTTTGAATCCTGATATATTTATCGGATCAACATATACAGAAACATCCATGCTTTTTGTAAGACAGTCCAGGAAAATAAACTTTAGTCCAAAGATTATGGCCTTCAGCATAGGAGCCGCGACTCCGTCTTTTGCCGACGGACTTGGAAGCGATGCAGAATTTATCTGGGGTTCATCACAATGGGAGCGGAACCTGAGTTATGACGGCCCCGTATTCGGTTCTGCCGGGAACTACGCAGAATTGTTCCATCAAAAGTATGGCGAGTGGCCAAACTATCACAATGCTGAAGCCTCTGCAGCAGCCGTTGCTTTCCAGCTGGCCATAGAGAAGGCCGGCACTTTGGATCGGGAACAGGTAAGAGACGCGCTTACTTCACTGGATACAGAGACTTTTTACGGACCTGTCCGTTTTGATGAATCAGGCAAAAACGTTTCAAAGCCAATGTTTGCCATTCAGATTCAACAAGGGACCAGGGTGATAGTAGCTCCTAAAGAGATCCAGAGAGGTGATCCGATTTATCCTATGACTCCCTGGAATAATAGATAAAGGAATGGCCCTTAACTGTTTTAATACACAACTCCGGGCTTATAAGTGGTTCGTTGCAGTCAGCATTTTTGGTATGCCGTGTTTTTTATCAATGTATGAGAAAGGTTCACAATGAACTTAAGTTTAAGGGCTAAAATCATAATTCTGGCAATTATACTGAGTACGACTGGTCTGGGAATCATGGGTTATCTCGCTGTCCAGGAAGTGAGTCGGCAGGTAATTGCGCAGGAACAGGAGGAAGCCTTTTTGACAGTGAGTCTCCTTGACGCTGATGTTGAGACCCTGGAAGCGGTTCTGGATTCCAGGCGTATTCAGGACTTTATTAATAAACTTGTTAAGGAAAGGCCGCAGATAGTCAGTTTCACATTTAACGGACCTGTCTATGACAAAGTAAAAATTTCAGGCTATCGTACTTTGGCAAGCAGCGATCTGAATCTCATCTGGACCGAAATAAGACCGGAGATAAAAAAAATCATTACTGCTGACAAAATTGTAATTCGTACAATAAGTCTGAACGGACATTCTGCAGTAGAAGTAACCGCACCTCTACATGTTGCAGGAGAGTCTCTGGCGGCTGTAAACATCGTAACAAAGATCGAATCCGGCGGGAACGCAGAGGCGGCAAAGGAGCGGGCTCTATGGGTTTCCCGTGTAATGGATGCAAATGTCAGCACTATTGAAGCCCTGCAATATCCCTCAAATATGCAGAGCATGATAACTAATCTCATCGATGCAAATCCGGAAATAACCAGGTTGTCCCTAATCGGTCCGGTATACCAGCAGGCTCCTGTTCTTGAGTATCGCTCAATAGCCGGCACTGACCGCAGCACATTAGGAGCATTATCTGCTCAGGAGGCAATCACTCCGATTGTTGATGACAGGACCCTGGTGACCATGGATGGAAAAGAAAACCTCCGGGTGATTGCCCCTATTCACGTGGACCGGAAAGCTGTAGCTGCAGTTGACCTCCTGTTTTCAATGGATCATGTGAGAGCGGAAACAGAGAAGATCACCAACTTTGCCATTTTTGCCACTCTGGCTACAATTACATTGATAACCATCTTCTTTGTCACACTCCTTAATAAAATAATCATCCGTCCTGTCTCAAAGCTTACCGACTCAGCCAAGGCCATGGCTGCTGGAAATCTGCTTCAGGAAGTCAAAACCTCAAGCAGTGACGAGTTAGGAGTGCTGGCAAATGCCTTCAATAGCATGGCATCGCAGATTCGTGAATTGATTGGAACTTTGAAAAAAAGAGTGTCCGAGCTCAAGCAGACCCAGGAGACACTGGAAAAACAAAACATTGAACTTGTCAGGACCAAAGATGCTCTCCAGGAAGCCATGAAAAACCTGCACACCATTAAGATAACCAATGGTGTGTATTGGCTACAGGTGCCGGAAGTAGATCTTTATATATTGTGCGGATGCCCGGCTGACGTGGTCAAGCTCATGATGAAAAGAGGATTGATCTCCGTAACACAAAAATTCGAAATAAACTTTGAAACAGGGCCGAACGCCATACTACTGTCTGATGTACCGATACAGAATGGATATTTTTCCAATCTTGCGGAATTCCCTGTTTTGCAGATGCTCTATCGTCAGGGGATGATCCTCCCCGATCACCCCGGAAATACCGGAGTGAAGCCTCTTTTGATCGGCACAAGAGAGCAGGTAAATGCTCAAAAGGAGTATATTTATCGCGGCAATTATGGCTTAAATTCACTTGAAGAAATAATGGAAACAGGGATTAAGAGCGACATGGCAAACGAAATAATGAAGTTAAAGGCAGAATTTGCCTTCGGAAAGATCAAGTCAACTGATGAACTGCTGGATACCTGTATTGTTGAGAATAGACCGGTGGAAGTCAGAAATGGTGTATTTGTCCAGCGAAAAGGCTTCAACCGGTACGAATTCAGATTCAAGGGAGAATCTTTAATAATTGATCTCAATTTAAAAACAGATGAAGCTTATGAATCACCGTATCCTATGGTTTTTCACCATACAAAGAGGGAGTATTTTGGAGTCATCCATTCTGGCGAGGGTGACGGCTGGGATGTGAATCGCCCCTGCATGGCCAGTATACTCATGTATCATGGTAAAATTTTCCTGATTGACGCCGGACCGAATATACTGTACACCCTGAGGGCCTTAAGTATTGATATCAGTGAGATCGAGGGGATTTTCCATACTCATGCTCATGACGATCATTTTGCCGGATTACCAACCCTGTTGAAATCGGACCACCGGTTGAAATATTATGCGACTCCTTTAGTGAGGGCTTCCGTAGCAAAAAAACTTTCCGCCCTGATGTCTATTAATGAAAGTGAATTTTTCCAATACTTTGATGTTCATGATCTGCAATTTGATACATGGAACAATTTAGACGGGCTGGAAGTAAAACCAATGTTTTCGCCCCATCCCGTAGAGACAAACATTTTTGTTTTCCGTGCCCTTGGAGAAGATGGCTATAAAACTTATGCACATTTGGCTGATATTATCTCTTTCAAAGTCCTGAGAAACATGCTCGCTGAAGATAAAGAAATATCAGGTAACACTCAAAATTTATATGACCTTGTTAAACAGAACTATCTTTACCCGGCGGACATAAAAAAGGTGGATATCGGAGGTGCATTTATTCACGGCCAGGCAAGTGATTTCAGGGAGGACATATCAAAAGAAATAATCCTTGCTCATACTTCGGGAAAGTTGAGTGAAGAGCAAAAAGAAATCGGCTCGGAAAGGTCTTTTGGAGCAATTGATATATTTATGCCGGCCACCCAAAACTATTTAATGAAAAAGGCTGCGCAGCTATTAACATCTTATTTTCCTGATATTTCATCGGAACTATTGATGCCGTTATTAAATGCTCCAATGGTTTTGTTTAATCCCGGAACCATAATACAAAAGAAGAAAAGCGAAACTTCATACATTTATTTTGTTTTGACAGGTACTGTGGAGTTTACCAGTTCAGAATTCATGATTCAAAACCATCTCTCAAACGGTTGCTTTATCGGGGATGTAGCTCTATTGAAAGATATTCCGTCCTCAGGAACCTGGAGGGCAGTATCATATGTCCAGGCCCTTCGTTTTAACGCAGGTTTATATAGTTCGTTCCTGGAAAAATATGGCCTCTATGACCATATAGTTAACATCCTGGACAAGATTGACTTTTTACGGAAAACCTTTCTTTTTGGTGAAGGCATTTCATATCCCATCCAAAACAGTATTGCTCAAAATATGATCCTTAATACTTACATGGAAAGTGATCGAATTGTTTTTGAAGAATCACAACAGCTCTGTTTACTTAAAAGTGGAAAACTGCAAATAAAAGATTCTCGCGAGGAAATAATTGAAACCCTGAAAATCGGGGATTTTTGTGGTGAGGAAACTTTTTTTTCCGACATCCACGATAAATTCATAGTTGAGGCTGCAAGGCCCTCGGAAGTCTATCTCATCAAGAATTTTCCTTTACTGGAAATACCTGTTGTCCACTGGAAATTACTTGAAGTTTCATCCAAACGCATAAGAATGATAGACAGTTTAAAGGACCATTCTTAATATGAACATTTGTTTCATTTTATTTTTCCTCCTTTCAAAAATATTATTTAAACCTGTGGTCAAATCTTCCATTTTTTCTCTTACTGAGGCATTGTCTTTATAAATTTATCTGCCTCGGCAATTGAAGCCTCCATGTCTTTAATGAGTGAAGCCACTTCTATCTCAACTGAATTGAGCTTCATATACTTTTCTTCAAGAGTGCCGCCCTTAAAATTTAAAACGCTGCAACCGGAGGCAGAATTATAGCTAGTTCCTGTTGTGGAAAGCCCGGCTTGTCACCCTGAACTTGTTTCAGGGTCTCAGGATATAAACAGGTTAAGAGACCCTGAAACAAGTTCAGAATGACAGTCAGAACAATTATGTGTTTCCGCAACAGGAACTAGCCAGTATTATTTTTAGAATAGTCATCTTTAAAATATATAAACAAAAATTAACAATTCTGTTGCCGCATTATTTATGGAAAGCTATTTCCAGGGTTTGCCTTTTTTTTCTCCTTTTCCTTTGTCAGAGGCTTTTTCACGGGCTATACTCTTTCCTTCTTCTCCTTTTATTTCTCCTTTACCCTCATCATTATTACTATCATCCTTTTCTTTTTCCTTCTTTTGAAAAAGCCGGCCCCCTCATTCTCATACGATTCATTACCCCGGAATGTCGTCGAGCCGGCCTCGTGCAAAATCGCAAAACCATGATACTGGTTGTTATAGGCGACGTTCTCCGCCAATGTCATATCCATTGAGCCATAAATGGCAAAGCCAAGCACGCCGTGGCTGTGGGAGATGTTGCCCGTTGCCAGGCAGCCCTGACAGCCCTCAAACGTAATACCTCGCATGCGGTTATAAAAAGCCATATTTCCCGATATTGTCATATCAGAGCTACCGATGAACAGGAATCCGTCCGGGTCGTTGCCTTCGGCCGTA
>JBDLIC010000162.1:0-6985 GCA_039715075.1 Nitrospirota bacterium | reverse complement strand
AATGTGAAATGCGGACATCTATTGTAAATAAGACTATAAAGGCTATTGGATACTTTAAATTTTTGAGGGTTGCTATGAATACTATTCTCGGACAGCCTGAAAAGATCCGACCCCACACACGCTGCTGGCTTGCATTCGAGACCAATGCCTGGTTATCTTTTTATTTATATAAAATATTGAATTTTGATGCAGTTGTTCGCAATCTCTTGTCAGCTGTCCATAGTGGCAAGTTTGTTAATAGTGCGGATGCTAACAAATGAACATCAATAAGTCCGATTCCAACACCCATAAGTCTTTTATGTTCAATAAATGCCAGAATTTCGTCACTCTCTGCAACCAGAGTCTGAGGAAGTGCCTGAAGAAGTGAAATAATTTCTTTTCTGTTTTTTATGTTGCCACATGCCAGCTCACCTATAATAAAAGGGTGGCAAGCTACTGATTCATCTATCAATAGCTTTTTAAGGTGTGAATTGTTTTCTCTGAAATGTGATATCCAAATTGAAGTATCTACCAGAACCATGCTCAGTTCCGGGATATTCTTCTTCGTGGAACAGGCTTAATGGACTTTTCAGAGCCGCCAAGTTCAGCAAGCCTTCTTGCGCTTTCACGAGCAATTAAAGCTTCAAGGCCTAATCTCACCAAAGATGTTTTTTCTTTAACACCAGTAAGTTTCGATGCTTTTTTAATAATGTCGTCGTCTATGTTTAATGTTGTTCTCATATGTATTAATATGCATCATATGTGCATATATGTCAACATGTATTTTGAGTAATTTTTGAAGATAACGGTACAATCTCCGATGTACAACCTGCATTATATTGACGAGCTAAAAACCAATTTTTCAACCTCAAAACAAACAAAACCAAAAAGGGTCTTGCGGTTGTACATTCGGAGCATGATTTTGTTATGTTCTTATTCATTTGCGATAACACAGGATCAAGATTTTAACGTGTATATTTCCGCACTCTTTTCCACTTTTAAACCCTGACCCCTTTCAGTTATCAGTTATGTTTTGATAATCAACATTCGCTTCTAAAAGCTCACATACTTCTAATTGCAATATTCATATGCTCCAATATCATTAGTAGATAAACATGGTATTAAATTGCCATCAAAATCAGATGACAGTCCGACATCAATTCCCGCATCAATGGCCGGAGAAATTGGCTGCAGATGGAAATCGTCACTTAACTGATCAATAAAAAGCGGGTCCGCGGCCAGTGAGTTCTGGTCCTGTCCTGAGAAGGACTTGTAGTCGTTGAACTGATCAAATGAAAATGTTTTGTATGACCATTTCCACGCGTTCCCGCCGTCTGCTTTATAAAAGAGGTTATAATCAGACTCGGTCGTGCCGTCGCCATAAGCCCCCCCGCTGAAACAGAGTGAATCGGTTGAATGGACTATGTTGTTTTTGAATATCGTACCGCTTGACGTCACCGTGTAAAAGCTCGGATATGCCGCGCTACCGTTATTAAACAGAGTATTGTTGTATATTTCAACATAACCTGCCGCGACAGGATCCGGAGTGTTGTTAATGATGAATATTCCATGTCCCAGGTTGTTAAAGATCAGGTTATTGTGAATCAGACCTGTTGCTTCGTATTCGCTGTTCCCGTTCACATAATCCCCTCCGTGGATCAATATACCTGTGGGTTTTGAATAACCGTCATTACCATACTCCGCAGTGCCGTTCATTATTACGTTACCCTTAATAACCGCATTGCCTTCCCACATATTGATGCCTGTCCACGTGTAACCGTCAATGATATTATTTTCAATGAGAATGTCATCAAGTTCAGGGTGAGGGTCACTATTGAGTTCTTTCAAGCTGATCCCCTTGCCGTGAGAGCTTGTGAGAACTGAGCCCGACCATCCCATACCTATATTTCTGAATGTATTGCCTTTGACGGTAATATTATAAATATGTGATGCTGTAGCCTTGTGGGCTGAAATTGCTATCCCGCCCCCGCAGTATTCAACCGTATTGCTTTTAAAAGTAATGTTGTACGCTTGTTCCGCGAAACTTTTATAAAGCTCAACATCCAGTCCCACATCCAGTCCGTGAGCAACATAACTTGATTTGACCATGCCGTCGTGTGAATTCCCATCAAACATAATACCGTTTCCCGAGTTGCTGCTCCCGCTTTCGCTTTTACCTCCTCCGTATGACGTTACACTGGCATTCAGTACATTAAAATGCTCTACGTTTCTCATCCAGATCCCATGGTTCTTGATATACTGCAAAGAAATGTTCTGGATGGTAACATAGCTGTATCCATAGGCATATATTCCTGCATACTGGTTGGGAATGAAAATCTTACTGTAAACGGAAGCAGGATTCCGGGGATTGCCGCCCGCGTCGGGAGACATGTACATAATCATCCTGCCTATTGAATATTCCCATGATTGATCATATTCATCCTGCGACTGGGGATCCCACCATGTAGCACCGTCTGTTGATGATTCTCCGTTCGCACTCGGGCACATGTTAAAGTCAGATGTATCACAGGCAGGCTCGCCGTTAATTTCGAGAAGAACCCATCCGGGAATTTTTTTATAATACCATTCATCATCTTCATTTTCTGTTACAAGCCGCGATGAAAACGTGTTATCTCCGGTTGCCCATTTATTTGATCCTATGTATGTCCAGTCGCTTTCGCTGCTAAGGTTCAGGGCTCCTGTAATTACACCGTTTTCACCGCCACGGCATCTGCCGTCTATAACTATTATGTGTTTGTCGGCTCCAGACCCGTTGATTTCAAGGAAGCTGTTTGTATGAGTACCACACACATACAGCTTGTCTCCAGCCTGAATGCCTGTTCCGTCCTGATCAAACCACCGAATATTTGATAAACCAGCCCATGCTGTCTCATAACTCAGGCCGTCACCATTAGGGACTTCACCTGCCGGACGTACATAATATTTAGCAGCATCCGCAATCGCCGGCAAAGCGAGTAAACAGCTCAGTAGAAAAATTCTGATTAAATAAAAACCTCTAGGTATTAACTGCAGTTGTTTTCTTCTCATTTCCCCTCCTTGTCATTTCATATTTGTGAATATAATAATTGCGCTCAACTCCTCCTTTCTCGATATTGTAGAAGCATAACGATTTAATCTCTGATGCTCAACCAGTATCATATTAATATGCCAATTATTCGTATGCAAATCTCAAACCGAACAAAATCAAAAAGGGTATTGCGGTTGAGCATTCATGAGCACTTTTTATTGCTGTATAAACTGAGCTATAACCTATAGTGAGACAGACCAGAGGATGTAATATCCAGTTCCATAAGAAGTGGCTTAAGACCTCGTAGGTATCAGGGGAATCATTGATGACCATGTCATGTAAATATGGTATCACTATCGCATAAGAGATAGTTTGAAAACCGACATAAATAACAGCGATTACCGGAATGAGAAATATCCATCGTGTCCAATAAATCAGAAATTTCATGGCGCCCCTTTAGCATTTATGCAAAAGGACTCAAGGCAAGTCACTAATTCGGAGGCAATCTTCTCCAACAATGTTAAATCGGGAAGTGCTGGATATGCCTTTATCGCTTTAGTGACCTCAAAATATTCAAATCCTTTCGAAGCATAATATTTGTTTGCTTTTGAAATTTCTTTTTCTTGTCCCGGCGTGATCTTAACGAACGTAATTAAACCTAAATTTTTTGCCGTATTAAGTATTTTTTCTAAATCATGTCCGTAAAGCTTCTTTAAGTCTTTTTTAGAAACCCCTTTTCCGATAAGAAACGCTTTCAAAATCAGTTCAATAGAATGGCAATAAAGAAAATAAGGTACAGGGGAATAATAAGACGATTGCTTAAATCCTTTTGCTACATCAAAGAAATTTTTTCCGTAATGGAAAAATCCAAAAGGACTTATATGAACAGCAATGGGCTCGGCTTTTATTACTATATTTTTTGGTTTCATTTTTTATTCGTATTTATTTATGGTTAATGTCTGAAATTACCGAGAGGAATCTCTATACTGAATCTCAGACTTTACAAGTCCAAGAGCAAAATATAAAAGGATTACTGGTATTGCAGCCCACCAGCCAATTGTTACCGAAGACCAGATTGCAGTTATAATCATACCTATGAGTCCAGTCAGATATAGAAGTGATAGCCAAGCAGGAACGTGCTCTGATTTAACCAATTTACTATTAGTGATTAATCGTGAAACCACGATCAGAGCAGCAAAATGCCAAATCCGGTCTATTCGAACACTTAATCCGGTTTTGTCCGAACGGTTTCTTTTTTAATTATCTCCTGGCTGTTTGAGTTTATAAAAATGTTCGACATGTGTCAATCTTTTTTTGTTATCAGTGCATCTGTGATAGCAATCCTCCTTTCTCCGGTTCAATGGATTTCAGGCAAAACATACATATACCTGAGGCCGTCTTTGACAGCGATATTCGATTACAGATCAAATATGAAAGCTGTTTTTTTCTGTAATGGTTTCATTTTGATATTTTCAACCGATTTTGTCAGGATCACCTCCTCTCATTGATTTACCCGAGAGTTTAATTTTGTGTGCGTTATGAATGAGCCTGTCGCATATGGCGTCTGCTATTGTAGGCTCTCCTATAAGATCATGCCATTTATCTACGGGTATTTGACTGGATATTATTGTGGAGCGCACATTGTATCTGTCCTCCATTATTTCAAGGAAATCAATTCGTTCAGTGTCTGAAAGAGGGGAGAGTCCCCAGTCATCCACTATGAGAAGATTGGTCCTTGAAAGTTTTTGAAGCAGTTTGCCGTAACTTCCGTCTGCCCGTGATATTTTCAGTTCATGGAACAGGCGCGTCAGTCGCACATAGTATGTGCTTATGCCAGCCCTGCAGGCGCTGTTTCCAAGCGCACAGGCAAAATATGTCTTGCCAACGCCGGTAGAGCCGGTGATTATAATATTCCGTTTGTCTTTTATCCATCCGTTCTGGGACAGTTTCAATATCAGATCCTTTGATATTCCTCTCCTTGCCCTGAAGTTAATGTCTTCAATACTTGCCCCCGAATAGCGAAGCCGCGCCTTTGCCAGAAGCGTCCGGAGTTTCCGGTCCTGCCTGTTGTCCATCTCCCTGTCCACAAGCATCCCCAGACGTTCTTCAAAGCTTAATTCTGTATACGCCCGGTTTTTCATCTGCTCCTGTATTGCCTCCGCCATGCCGTGCAGTTTCATCAAGATTAGTTTCTCCACTGTCGCTTCAATCATTGCCCATTACCTCCCGGTAATATTCTCTGCCTCGTATATTCGGATGCTCTATTGGCTTTGTCTCCTTGTGCTCATCAAGATATGCCACCTTGTCCAATCCGGTTTGCAATATCGATTTAACACTTCTATAGTTATACGCTTCCACAGCAAGTGCCCTTTTACATGCACTCTCCACCCGCTCCGGGGTATATTGTTTTGAAAGCCTGATTATGCCAAGACAATTTCTGAAACCGTGTTCCGGATATTTCCTGCTCTCCATTATCCGATGCATCATTGTTCTTGTATACGGCCCGGTCTTGCCGCCCCAGTTCTTGATCCTCTCGGGGGTCCATTCAAGGTACTGACGGTGTTCATGGGGCATGTGAGAGTCTTCTGTTATATATTTACCTTTTTTATATGTCCTTATATGGGAAGCGATCCGTCTTTTTTTGTGATATACCTCCACAACCCTGCTGTTGTATTTCACCTCAACTACCTTTCCTATCAATGTATAAGGAACGCTGTAATAACTCTTCTCTACCGATACGTGATAATCTATATGCAGTTTTGACGGGGTTTTGTAATTGTATATCTCAAATCTCTCTGCAGGCAACGGCCTCAGCACAGGCTTTTCTATTTCCTCAAACAGCTCGCGCCTGGATTTCCCTGTTACTGCCATCGGACGCCTGTTAAGCTTGTCCACCTCTTCCAGTATCGCTTCGTTCAGTTCATTAAGGCTGAAAAACGTCCTGTTCCTCAACGCTGCCAGGATCCTCCGCTGTGCCTGTAAGACCGCGTTTTCCACTTTTGCCTTGTCCCTCGGTTTGCGAACTCTGGCAGGAACCACCGCCACATTGTAATGCTCTGCCATGTCCGCAAAAGTTCTGTTTATCTCAGGGTCATAATAACAGGCACTCTTTACTCCGCTTTTGAGATTGTCAGGGACAATACACTCAGGGCATCCTCCATAGTACTGAAGTGCCTTTATATTGCCCTTTATGAAATTCTCTACCTTCTGATCAGCCACTGCACAGGCAAATGTGTATGATGATGCACCAAGCGCCGTGACAAACAACTCCGTCTCCACTGCCTCCCCTGTTTCAGGGTTGATATAGTGCGGCCTGTCCCCCGAGAAATCCTCAAACATCTTCTCCCCGGCCTTGTGATTGAACCGCATCACAGGATTCAGTTTCTTTGCATATTGCCGGTACTTCTCGTAAAACTGGCTCCTTTTGTATCCCTCGGGATTGTCTCTCAGGTATTCTTCATGTAAGAGCTGAAGGGTTACCCCCTTCTTTTTCAGCTCCTTTGTCAGATACTCAAAGTCCAGCACTGCTTTCTCTGACACAGGCGTCTCTGCCACTAGCGGAAATAAGAGTTTGTATAACGCCTCTTCATCCAGAAAGGTAAGTTCTTCGTAACTGAGATTTAACTCTTCTATTTTCTTTACATATGTGGATGCCGTTGATGTGGATATATTGCAGGCCCCGGCTATCTGGTTGATTCCTAACCCCATCTTAAGCCTAAGTCTGCAGACTTCATCGATTTTTCTCATACATAACCTCCCGCTCTTTTTCTTCATTTACCCTCCTGCTTCTTTTTGGAGGGGATTTTAGTACAAACAGCAGGAAATTATTAAAGAAACCTGCAATCCGGTCTACTCGAACACTAAATCCGGTTTTTTCAAAAAAGTGTTCGACTATTTCCGGATTTGCTGTTCGAGCTCCATCGGATTGGGTGTTCGACTTACACCGGATTCGGTGCTCGAGTTGGGCCGGATTTTACA
>JBDLIC010000161.1:0-7041 GCA_039715075.1 Nitrospirota bacterium | reverse complement strand
AGGGTCGATTCGACTTTGCCAAAGAGGGGAATACAGACTGCATGATCATTAATAAAGCTATTCTTTTGATGCCCCGCCTTGTAGGCGGGGAGCTTCACTAACGAGTTGATGGATGTTTCCCAAGCGTTTTTATTTGTTAGTCTTGATTATATAAACATATGATTGATAATATGAATCTGTCTTAATAGTAATTCGCGGCACTGTTGTTTCCGGCTATTTGCATTCATAGGAAGTTGAAAAAAGATGAATATTAAATCACATATAAAACATATTGAGAACCTTGATAATGATTACCTGTGGCATCCGTTTACACAGATGAAGGAATGGATGGAGGAGAAGCCGCTGATCATTACCGAAGGACGGGGCTCGTTTCTGAAAGATATTACCGGAAGGTGGTACCTGGACGGCGTCTCTTCGCTATGGGTAAACGTTCACGGACATGGAAAAAAGGAAATTGACAATGCAATAAAGCAGCAGGTAGATAAGATAAGTCATTCGACTCTCCTTGGGCTTACACATCCTCCTGCAGCAGAACTGGCTGAGATGATTATCAAAATAGCGCCAAAGGGCCTGAAGAGAGTTTTTTATTCAGACAGCGGCTCGACAGCTGTGGAAATAGGGCTCAAAATAGCGTTTCAGTACTGGAAGCATAAAGGGGATAATAAGAAGAAGAGGTTCCTGTCACTGAACAATGCATATCATGGAGACACGATCGGGTCGGTAAGTGTTGGAGGGATTGATGTTTTTCATGAAATATTCGGTCCTCTGCTTTTTAAAGCCTATAAAGCACCCTCCACATACTGCTATCGCTGCGAACTGGGTAAAAAGTACCCTTCATGCAAGCTTTACTGCCTTGCGAAAATGGAAAGTGTAATGAAAAAACACCATATGGAGATGGCCGGATTAATAATTGAGCCTCTTATACAGGGAGCAGCCGGCATGATTACGTCTCCGCCCGGTTACTTAAAAGGTATCAGAAGGCTTTGTAATAAATATAAAATTCTAATGATAGCAGATGAGGTTGCGACCGGCTTTGGGCGGACCGGCAGGATGTTTGCATGTGAACACGAAAATATCAGTCCTGATATCCTCTGTCTTGCAAAGGGGATAACAGGCGGATACCTGCCTCTGGCCGCTACTGTTACCACCGAAAAGATATTCAAGGCCTTTTTCGGCAGATATGAAGAACTGAAAACTTTTTTTCATGGCCATACCTATACAGGCAATCAGCTCGCATGTGCTGCTGCTATTGCAAATATAACTGTCTTTAAAAAGGAGAAAACCCTGATAAAAATGCAGAAAAAAATTGGTATCCTTCAGGGTGGTCTTTCAAGTATGTCTCAGTTCCCTCATGTTGGCGACATACGTCAGAGGGGTTTTATGGCGGGGATCGAAATTGTAAAAAATAAAAATACAAAAGAACCGTTTGATATTAAAAATAAAATAAGCTGGAAGATCTGCGACAGGGCAAGAGAAAAGGGGCTGCTTATAAGGCCCCTTGGAAATGTTATTGTTTTGATGCCGCCGTTAAGTATCTCGAATCAGGAACTGAAAAGCCTCACCAGAATAACTGGTGAGGCCATTAAAGAAGCTACTGCTTAGTACAGATTTATTGAATTAATTCATTCTCCTTTCAATAAATTCCTCCAGATATTCAAGAAAATCCGGGTGATCTATTGAAACGAAGTATAGGTCATCGGACTGACTGCGCTTATAATATGACATGAAATCTTTATAGTATTTAATGTCGTCCGTATTGAAAACCAGGTAGTTGTACATGTTCAATATCTTCCTTTCTTCCCGTTGTCCTTGACTTCTTATCGGCCTTTTCAGCTGGAAGCTTTAGCTTCCGTCAGAAGGCGGACGTGATTGTCAGGGCGGAATCCGGTGAAGGACGGATGATGAAAAACTGCATGATAACAAGTGGTTGGAATATAAAGTGAGGCAGCATAGGCAATTACCTCATGTCTGACCTTTTTTGTCCTTTTAATAATAATGGCCTGACATGGCATCTAAAGGCAGGGCAGGCCCCCGTGCCTGCCCCTACGGATTGTTTAAAAACTAGTGACTTGCTTTACATGATGACGAACCGCAGCTTGAAATGCCGAAGATCCTGTAAGCAGGGCACCAGCGGGCAAAGGCTGTAACCAGAGGGACGAGACCAATTGCTCCCCACCAGCTTTCAAAATATAATCCCAGAGCGATTGCTGCAATACCTGCTGTAATCCTTATTGTTCTGTCTATGTTTCCAATATTAAGTTCCATTGTTTCCTCCTTTGTTCAAGGTTAACTGTTGTCTGATTAAAATATAACAGCAAATGATTGTGCTGTCTGTGACAAAGTCACAATAACAATGGATCAACAGTAGTAGTAAATTAATTATTTAAAGAATGTGTCCGTCATTCCCGCAGTCTTTTGAGCGGGAATCCAGAGAACTTGCATAACAAGGGATTCCCGCTCAAAAGACTGCGGGAATGACGCAAGGAAAGACAGGCACAGGAATATGGAACACATGCCTTGCCTTTACTGAACAAGTCTAGAAAAGCCTATACAATTTCCGTAAACGCTTTTAGTGACTATTTCAGCTATCCTTCTGATTTACTGGTGAGAATGCCCATGTTAAGGATGGTAATTGTTCCTCTGCTGAGTATAATAAGTTTTTCGTCTTCAAAGTGTTTCAGTATTCTGCTGACAACTTCCCTTGAAGTGCCGAGTTCCATGGCAATGTCCTGGTGGGTCATCCTTATCTCGTCGTTGTTTGTCCGGGGAAGGCGGAGAAGAAATTCTGCAATGCGCACATCCACCCTGCGGAATGCTACTTCTTCGACTGTGGCAATGACTTCTGACAGGCGCTTGGAGAGGAGGTTGAAAACATAGTTTCTCCATACCTCAAACCGGTTGACCCAGTCCCGGAATACATTCGACGGGACGGCTGCCACTTCAATATCATCTTCAACATATGCTATTGCCGGGAAGGGGTTGCGGCTGAAAATACAGGAAGCGGTCAGAACGCAGCTGTCACCTTTTCCCAGTCTGTAGAGTGTTATTTCCCGCCCGCTCTCAGCCGGTTTGTATACACGTACTGAACCCGAGAGGACCAGGGCCAGCTGTTTGCATTCATCCCCTTCAAAGAAGATGAATGTGCCTTTTGGAATGCGGGCAATTTGTGCATGTGCCGTGACATCTTCCCTTACATCCTTGCCTGCGTCCCGAAGAAAAGGGAATGCATCACATATTTTTTCGAGTGTGGAGTTTTTCTCTCCCATACTTCTAATTATATATGTTATTGAAATATATGCAAAAAATAAATGGATATTTGAAAACTATTTCCCCCGGCTCCGGAAAGAGATGTACAGAATAATTTTTTATGAACCAATGAATGACAGAGGACCACTAAAATGCTAAAATAGCATCTTCAAAACGCATCCTTTCTGCCGGAGAGGGCAGATAATTTAGAAAACACCTAAAAGAGAAGTTATTATCTGGGGAGAGATCTTTAATGGCCTTAATGCACCTTTTTCGGACTCCTGCACTGACCGGGGCTGAGACGAATGAACTTTTATCAATTGTTCAAAAGAAAGTATCGCCTGAAATAAAAGATATTAAAACGGAACATTGTTTCAATATCGCTGCATCCGGACAGCTTTCTCCTGAGGAGTTCAATGCTCTGAAATGGCTGCTTTCAGAAACCTTTGAGCCCGGGAATTTTTCTGATGAAAGCTTTTTAACTCATCACTCATCACTCATAACTCATAACATTCTTTTGGAAGTCGGGCCGAGGATGAATTTTACGACTGCATGGTCGACGAATGCTGTATCTGTCTGTCATGCCTGCGGGTTAAAGAATATTACGCGCATTGAAAGATCGCGCAGGTATATGCTCGAAACATCGTCACCATTGACCAAAGAACAGGTCGATGGGTTTCTTGGAAAAGTTCATGACCGCATGACTGAGTGCCGTTACCCTGAACCGCTCAGTACTTTTAAGACAGGCACCAGGCCTGAACCTGTGTTTGATATTCTGCTGGTTGAGGAGGGCAGGCCTGCCCTGGAAAAGATAAATAAAGAGATGGGCCTCGGTCTTGATGAATGGGACATCGAATACTACTACAATCTATTTGTGAATGATATAGGTAGAAATCCGACCAATGTAGAATGTTTTGATCTCAGCCAGTCAAACAGCGAACATTCAAGACACTGGTTTTTCAAAGGGAAGCTTATTGTTGACGGGAAGGAAATCCCGCATCATCTTATTGAATTGGTCCAGAAGCCGTTAAAGGCCAATCCTGCAAATAGCGTAATTGCGTTTAACGATAATTCAAGCTCTATAAAGGGATATCGAATCACCACCATAAATCCTGCCAGTCCGCGGGGGCCTTTGCCTTTCAGAGAGGTATCCAGTACATATGATGTTTTATTCACGGCTGAAACACATAACTTCCCGAGCGGTGTTGCCCCCTTTCCCGGGGCCGAGACCGGAACAGGAGGGAGGATCAGAGATGTGCAGGGGACCGGCAGAGGCGGGCTGGTCGTCGCTGGAACATCGGCTTATTGCGTCGGAAACCTTTTGATACCCGGGTATCAACTGCCTTGGGAAGACAGGTCTTTTACATATCCCGGCAACCTGGCGTCTCCGCTTGAGATAGAAATTCAGGCGAGCAACGGGGCTTCGGATTACGGCAACAAGTTCGGTGAACCGGTGGTCCAGGGTTATACGCGTTCCTTTGGCATGAGAATATTCAATGGAGACCGTTATGAATGGCTTAAACCGATCATGTTTACCGCCGGAGTCGGCCAGATGGATGCAGAGCATATTAAAAAAGGCGGGCCCGAAGTCGGGATGCTTGTAGTAAAGATCGGCGGCCCTGCATACAGGATCGGTATCGGGGGAGGTGCTGCATCCAGCATGATCCAGGGTGAGAATATTGCTGAACTTGATTTTAATGCTGTCCAGCGAGGCGACGCAGAGATGGAGCAGAAGATGAACAGGGTGCTGCGGGCCTGTGTTGAGTTAAAGGAGCTTAACCCTGTTGTCAGCATTCATGATCAGGGCGCGGGCGGCAACTGCAATGTTGTCAAGGAAATTATATATCCGGCAGGCGCAAAGATTAATGTGAGAAAGATCCTGCTTGGCGACAGCACCCTTTCAGTACTTGAGATATGGGGTGCCGAATATCAGGAGCAGAACGCACTCCTCATAAAGGCAGGAGATATAGGGATGTTCCGTGAATTATGTGAGCGTGAAAAAGTGTTGTCTGCTGTTATCGGGGAGATAACGGGAGACGGTTATATAGTTCTTTATGATGAAAATGACGGGAGTACGCCGGTAAACCTTGACCTCGAAAAGATACTGGGCGACATGCCGCAGAAGACATTCCGCCTTGACCGGGTCCCCCTTGAAACCGGACCTCTTGAATTGCCTTCAGAGATTACGGTGAGAGATGCCCTTGAAAGGGTGCTGAGGCTTCTTTCGGTCGGATCAAAGAGATTTCTTACTAATAAAGTCGACAGAAGCGTTACCGGCCTTGTTGCCAGGCAGCAGTGTGCGGGCCCGCTTCAGCTTACTGTTTCTAATGTAGCTGTAATCGGTCAGAGCCATTTAGGACTGACAGGGGCCGCCATATCAATCGGAGAGCAGCCGGTAAAGACATTGCTGGATCCCGCTGCAATGGCACGGTTGTGCGTTGGCGAGGCATTAACAAATATTGTATGGGCAAAAATCAGTGCGCTTGAAGATATTAAATGTTCGGGCAACTGGATGTGGGCAGCAAAACTCCCGGGTGAAGGCGCAAAACTTTATGACGCTGCAGTTGCTTTGAGCGATGTCATGATTAAACTTGGTATAGCCATCGACGGTGGAAAGGACAGCCTCTCTATGGCTACCCGGGTCAGCGACCCGTCCGGCAAAACTGAAACAGTTAAATCACCCGGAACTCTGGTTATATCCGCCTATGCGACATGTCCTGATATTACAAAGGTCATAACTCCTGATATCAAAAGGCCGGGAGAGAGCAGGCTGATTTATATTGATCTCGGCAAAGGAAAAAACAGGCTTGGCGGGAGCGCGCTGGCGCAGGTTTACAGCCAGATCGGGAATGAGTCTCCTGATCTGGATGATCCTGAACTGCTGAAACATACGTTTAATGCAGTCCAGACTCTTATTGACAAGGGGCTTGTCCTTGCCGGCCATGACAGAAGTGACGGAGGGCTGGTAACAGCTTTGCTGGAGATGGCTTTTGCGGGGAATTGCGGAATTGATGTGAATATAGAGTCAGGAGTCAGGAGTCAGGAGTCAGAAGACAATAACGGAGCTATGGCATCCCTGTTTTCAGAAGAACTGGGACTGGTAATAGAATATCTTCCTGATAATGGAGAAGAGATAAAATCTGTTCTTGAAGATTTCTCAGTCCCGCATCTAACTATTGGTAAGACATTAAAAAACAAAAGGATAAAGATAGATTACTTAACTCATAACTCTAAACTCATAACTCTTTTAGATGAAGACATGCGTGTCCTGAGGGGAGTGTGGGAAGAGACGAGCTACCAGCTTGAAAGGCTGCAGGCAAATCCAAAATGTGCTGATGAAGAAAAGGGGACTTGCTATGACAGGTCCGGTACTGATTACCAACTTGGTTTTGACCCGGCCGAAACCCCTGCGGTTCTGATGGAAAGCGTTAAAAAACCGAAGATCGCGATTGTCCGCGAGGAGGGCAGCAATAGTGACAGGGAGATGACATCTGCATTTTACCTGGCAGGGTTTGAGACATGGGATGTGACGATGACCGACTTTCTTAAAGAGAGAGTCAGCCTGGCTGATTTCAAAGGTGTAGCATTTGTTGGGGGATTCAGTTATGCCGATGTACTGGACTCTGCGAAGGGGTGGGCCGGTGTCATACGGTGCAATGAAAAGATATGGGAAGAGATCCAGACCTTCTATAAAAGAGAAGACACATTCAGTCTCGGTGTCTGTAACGGGTGTCAGCTGATGGCGCTTCTGGGCTGGGTGCCATGGCAGGGTATTGGGGACAATATCCAGCCCCG
>JBDLIC010000160.1:0-7230 GCA_039715075.1 Nitrospirota bacterium | reverse complement strand
ATATACTGTAAGGTAATTTTTGCTTTTATGTGTCGAGGAATCCGCAGAAGCATTTTTAGATGTGAAAATAAATAAGGTTAATATAATCAGGATAAATAGAACGGTTTTCTTCATTGTTTTATTATACAGGATGTCCGGAATGACAATTATCAGGACTGCAGGGAGAGGTTTGAAACCTGCCCCATGTTAAAGGGGTTGAGCCAGGAAAAACGGGCTTTTTCTGGCAGGATATACTGCCTGGCCAAGTGAAAGCCCCCCGTCATTTGGAGGTACCAGCTGATGCATAAGAGGCATGAAATTGTTTTCCCTTAACTTATTAAATGCATTTTCAAGAATAATAGAATTCTGAAAAACACCTCCGGACAGGGCTACATATGATATATCCGTTTCCTTTCTCAGCAGCCTGGCAGCAGATACGATTATCTCTACGATCGTATTGTGAAATTTTTTAGCAATCCTTTCTGCAGACAGCCCTGCTTTAGAATCCTCAACTATCTTTTTTATAATGGGCCTCTGGTCAATTATGTTGTTTTTAATGCTGAATGGATATGAATCTGTTTCCTCCGATTTGAGTGCGAGCTGTTCCAGTGCTATCGCTGCCTGGGCATGATAAGAAACTTTATGGTGAGAACCTAAAATGGATGCCACACCGTCAAAAAACCGTCCCATGCTGGTTGTGACCGGGGAATGAATGTCCTTCCGGATCATGCTCATGAGGAATGACTTTTCCTTATGGGCCAGAGCAGTAAATTCGATCTCATCCAGCCTGTCTCCAAACGTCTCGTACAGGAGTGATAAAGCCGTTCTGCCGGGTTCTTTTACAGCCATGTCTCCCCCGGGCAGTTTGAATGGGCGCAAGTGATAAACCCTTTTGAAGTCCCCGTAAGAGGCCAATAAAACCTCCCCTCCCCATATTGTACGGTCACTTCCATATCCGGTTCCGTCAAATGCAAATCCGATTACTTTTTCATTTTCTGGCACGCTGTTTTCAACCATGCAGGACAGAATATGAGCAAAGTGGTGCTGAACCTTAAGCAGCCTGTCCTTATAATGTTTTTCTCCATATTTAGTGCTGTAGTAACCGGGGTGCATATCCGAGACAACTACTTCAGGTTTAACACTGAATAATTTAAGAAAGTCATTCACTGTCTCTTCATAAAATTCAAAGGCAAGAGGAGTATCAAGGTCACCAATATGCTGGGACAAAAATACTTTATCATCAACGCCGAGAGCGATAGTGTTATTCATATATGGGCCGAGAGCAAGCACCGGCTTTTTGAACCTGAAAGGCAATTGGACCGGTATCGGTGCAAACCCGCGTGAGCGCCTTATCGGGAACTGACGGTCTGCAACAATCCTGACAACCGAATCATCACATCTTCTTACTATATTCCTGTTATGAACAAGTAAATGGTCAGTTATGCCCGAGAGACGCACAAATGCGTCTTTTTCATCCTTAACGATTGGTTCATCGGTTATATTGGCACTTGTTGCTACTACAGGAGTGTTTAGTTTTTTTAACATGATATGGTGTAGCGGTGTATAGGGCATGAAGACACCTAGGGTGGTGTTGTCAGGAGAAACAGATGCTGCAAGAGAACTGTTGCTGCTTTTTTTCACAATGACAATCGGCTTCTCAATAGAGCTGATTGCTCGTTCCTCAAGCTCGTTAATCCGGGTTTCAGCCTTTATCGCCTCCAGGTCGGAAAACATTACTGCCATCGGTTTTTCCTCCCTCTGTTTTCTCTTCCTTAATCTGTCTACAGCCTCTTCTTTTGTGGCGTCACACATAAGGTGATATCCGCCGATACCCTTTATCGCAATAATATTACCCTTTCGGATCAGGTTTACGGCCCTTTCAAGTGCGTTATCTTTTTCGCAGATGAGGTTGCCTTCGGAATCATAAAGACTGATCCATGGACCGCATGCATGGCATGCGTTAGGTTGTGCATGAAATCTGCGGTACGAGGGCAGATCATATTCGTTTTTGCAGGAAGGACACATATTGAAAATCTTCATTGACGTATTCTTTCTGTCGTAGGGAAGATCTTCGATTATGGTGAATCTGGGGCCGCAGTTTGTGCAGTTTGTGAACGGATAGATAAACCTTCTGTCTTTCGGGTCTGTGATATCATTCAGGCACTCTTCGCATACCGATATATCAGGAAGGAGAGAAACCGATTTGCCTTCTTCTTTTCTGCTTTGCCTGATTTCAAAGTAATTAAATCCGCTCTCTTCAAGAAATGTATGTTGAAGGCTGAATATTCTGGAAATCGCCGGCTTTTCTTTATCTATTCTTATCAGGAATTCATTCAGTTTCTGTTTGTCACCTTCGACCTTGATCAATACGCCGGATGTACTATTCCGGACATATCCTGTCAGGCCCATTTCCTCTGCCAGTCTGAAGACAAACGGCCTGAATCCTACACCCTGCACAAGTCCGGTTATTTGAAGTTGAAGTCTCATTATCTATGTTTTTTTATGAGAGCGTAAGCTTCATTCAGTTCCAGGGTAAGTTCCCTTGCCTTTTCCTGCAATTCTTTACTGAGATGGCTTACCTTGTCGGGATGAGATTTCTTCATTTTATCCTTATATGCCTTTGTAATATCGTCCAATGAAGCACCCGGAGTGACTCCAAGCAGGCTGTATGCTTTTTCGAGTGTGAGAGGTCCCTCTGATTCAACACTTGATGACTTATGGGAGGATTGTGACTGCTGGTAGTAGTTATAATACTGCTGTTGCTTCTTCCTTTTTGCATTTTTGTAGACCATATAAAACAGGAATCCGGACGCGATAAGGTCGTCCAGAAAAAGCGGATGCAAATCAAAGGGGCTTATTATGTATATGCCTATTAATACAGGCCAGAGGTAATTTAAGAAATTAGTCAAAGATTTCTCGTCCTTTTTTTATTTTACAGTATTCTTTTTTACGAATAAAATCAAATATGTAACGATAGAATTACACTAATATATGTTTAAATGGGGCCCTTCAGGTTGTTCGTTGCGAGAAGTTTCAGAAATACCAATCGTGAGAAAATGTTTTTTTACACCGTTAGAAAAGCTTTCTAACGGGGTTAACTTGTCGGCATGCCATTACGTCTGTAATAATAAAGCTTATCGGGAAAGGGTGTCTTTAATCTTATTTGACTATCAGAGCATTGGCTGTAAGAGTCACAAGCTGTCTAACTTTCATATCAAGATTGTAATGCTTGATAAGGTCTGTTAAACCATCCACGCAATTATGGCAGGACGTGACTACATAATCTGCACCTGTTGCCTTTAACTGGTCCGCCTTTATTTTTGCTGATCTGAGCCGGTCAGTCCTGTATTCTGACATTGACATGGCCCCGCCGCCGCCTGTACAGCAGTAGTTATCAGCACGGTTCGGATACATTTCTCTGAAATCATCAACTAAAGAATGAAGCAATTCACGTGGTTTTTCTGTCATACCACAGCTTCTTGCATTGTTGCATGAATCATGATAGGTATAGGATCCGGTATTTTTGGTTTTATCAACTTTTATTGCCCCCTCTTTTACATATCTCCACATTGTGATCACAGACCCCTCCATTTCAAATTCAACATCTTTTTGGGACCAGTTAGGGCCTTCACAACGTGTTGATCTGTAACCGTGGCCGCACTCAGACATGACAAGCTTTTTCCCTCTTAATCTTTCAACCTGTTCATAAACACGTCGTGCACAGGCGCCGGCCAGATCATCATCCCCGGAGAAAAGACCGAAGTTTGTCATGTCCCAGCCTTCACTCGGCATTGTCCAGTTTTCGCCGGCCGCATAAAATATCTTTGCGGCTTCAAGTATTGTCCTCGGGTCATGTTTAATTTCCCGGGGGTTGATAGTGTAGACTATGTCCGCATCCATCTTATCGATAGGGATTTTTGCTTCCGGGTCTTCCATCTCTTCCTGTAGTTCCTCTTCCTGCCATTCAATGGTCTCAAGGTACTCCTCTTTCAGGACCCCCATCTGGTTTCCGAGTTCCCACTGTTCTTTGCTTACTACAGCAACACCTTCAGGCATTATTCCCACGTGAACAAGAAGTCCCCGCGCCATTCTGTTAAGGGTTGCAAAATCTACTCCCATTGGACAATTGACCGTACATCGCCTGCAATTGGTGCATCTGCCGAATACAATGTCCTTTAACTTTTCGAGCTCTTCATCCCTGTAAATGCTTTTTGCATTGACCCACCAGGGGAATACCCTGCCGGTCCAGTCAATATGCCTTTTGAAAAATTTCCTGAGCTGATCTGCCTTATACGCCGGGGCATAAGTGGGATCACCGGGATTAGCAAGCACATAATGGCATGACTCCGTGCACATTCCGCAGTGAACACACGCTGTGAGTGAGAGGACCATCTGCCGGGTAAGTTTTTGACCCATCCTGTCAATTAGCTTTTGGGCCTTGTGTGATCTTTCGCTTTTCATATGAGTCTCCTTTAAGCTAACAGCTAAATCTTCTTTATAGGGAATACGCCGCGGCGGCCAAAACTTTTTCCAATATAGTAGCGGGCGAACGGGTAGTACAGATAATGTGATATCTTGCTGAAGGGAACATATATCAGAAAGAATGCAGTTAAAATGAAATATGTCAAAAGGTGCCCCTCTCCGCCGGAGATATCATTGGGAATTGAAATAAATGCAAAGGCGAACCAGACTGTCAGAAGTAGAAGTGAAAAATAATCATCAGGTGAGCTTAAGGCACGGATATATACATCGGTAATCCTCCGATAAAGACGCATAATGCCTACAATAAAGGCGCCTCCAATAAATATTTGAAGGAGCACGGTTATAAATGAAGAATCCAGAAGCCCCGGACCGTAGGGGATGATAAAGGAAAGGGCAATTGCGGCAACAACTCCCAGGTGAAAAACAACAAACTGGATATAGAAAAACGGGTGTGTGCGTGAACTCTCCATTGCCCATGGCATGGCAATGTTTGCCAGTGAATATTTCTTGCCTTTTGACGGGTCTTCAACGCCCCGTCCGGTTGCAGGCTGGCGTTCCTGTGTTGCAGTAAAACTCATAATCCAGCGGATCCTGATTACATATACAACTGCCATGAATATCAATGAGGCTTCCTGTAGTGTGTGTTCTGAAAAATATAGTAAATCACTCATTGCAGCTCCTTTATAAACCGGCTGACATTAAGTCAGGTTTGTTTTTTTAATTGTGCCAGAAAAGGTTCATATTCCCTGCTGTCCATCGCACATATGACAACCTCCTCAATTCCTGCTCCATTGTTCAGATATTCAGTAATGGACTGTATAGTGATCCTGGCGCTGACATCAATCGGTACTCCGTAAAATCCTGAACCCATCGGCGGAAAGGCCATGCTTTTTAAACCCCTTTCTTCCGCAAGTTTTAGCGCATTCTTAATAGTAAGCTTCAGTTTGTCTTCCGTATCCTCCTCCTGGAATTTCGGCCCGGCAGCATGGATTATATGTCTGGCCTTCATATCACCGGCAGAAGTAATTACTGCCTCAGTAACCTTAATGGGCTCGAGATTCTCTAATTCCTTCCGGATTGACGGGCCGCCTCTCAGGTTAATGGCAGACCCGAATCCTGATCCCAGTGCCAGATCATTCTTTGCGTAAAAAACAAAAGTATCAATATTGAGATCAGTAATATCACCTATTATCAGGCGTAATGTGCTTTTTTTGATTTGTATTTTATCCTGCATAACATATTCTCCTGTTTGCTTGCTCTCCGGATTCCAGTTTTTTTTATCCGTAGAAATGCTACGGAAAATGGTCGTACTTCTACACTATTTATATCACATTATTTTGCACTTTACTACCATGAAAGTATATATCTGAAATTGAGAGGTTCTTTATATGCATGACTAACATGAAGCTGTTGAATGAATTCATTTGGAGCGATGCATTTCAGCTGCCCCGGAAAAGACCGGTGAACATGGAGAGTTTATTTATAGAAAGGGAGAAGGGGATATGGCGGCTCGTTCCCAACCTCATTGAGATCCATTAACCGAAGGCCTTTTTAAATCGTTTTGTACCAGATATTGCAAGCCCCTTCAATAGAAACCATACATGGTCCTTTGGGTGACTTGGGAGTGCAGACTTCTTTGAACAATTTGCACGCAGCGGGATAAGCCTTGCCGAGTATGATAGTACCGCAAATGCAGCCGGGGATTTTTGCTTCCTTGATTTCAGGAAGTTCAAATACTTTCTTTGCGTCCTTTGCAGAATACTCTTCCCTTAATTCAAGTCCTGACCCCGGTATATGGCCTATGGCTCTCCAGTTGACATCAGAGACTTCAAAGAATTTGTCCATAATGTTCTGTGCCTGAACATTCCCTTCCGGTCTGACTACTCCGGTATAGACATTGCCTGTTTTTACATCCCCGTTTTTTAGCTGACGGAGTATCTCTGATATACCGAGTAAAAGGCTTTCTGCCTCAAACCCTGCAACAACAGTCGGGATGCCGTATTTTTCGGAAAATACATTCCATGCGTTTGCCCCCACAATTGCTGAAACGTGTCCGGGTGCAATAAAACCGTCAATTCCGATCTCGGCATCTTTGACGAGTATTTCCATTATGGTCGGTGTCAGCCTGTGTGAACTCAGAATGGACAGGTTATCTGGAATGCCCATTTCCAGTATTGCTGCTGTAGGGGCTGTGGTTGTTTCAAAACCAATTGAGAAAAAGACTATTTTTTTGCCTGGATTGGATATTGCGATTTTTATTGCCTCAAACGGGGAGGTGATCATTTTATAGTTAGTACCCTCAGACCGTATGGACCCTTCCCTTGAGGGGACCCTGAGCATGTCGCCGTATGTAACCAGAATAACATCGTCCCTGTTTGAAAGGTTTATGGCATTAATGATATCGCTCTCAGGGCAGACACACACCGGACAGCCAGGCCCGGGAATAATCTCCAGGTTTTCGGGTATTACACTCCTCATCCCTGAAAATGCGATTGTATGCTCATGAGAACCACAGACGTTCATAATCCGGATTTTCTTATCTTCAGGAACAAGAGATTTTATGTGTCTTATTAAATCTTGAATTTTATCCATAATTTGGAAAACTATTATAAAATCTCCCCTGACCCCTCTTTCCCAAAGAGGGGAGCTTGTCTCCCACTTTGGCAAAGGGGGATTAAGGGGGATTTTTTAATTAATTGTTTTTATCATTTTTTAACAAATTCTCGGCAGCATCTCTTCTTCCAGCATATCCAGGAACCTCTCGCCGCC
>JBDLIC010000159.1:0-7730 GCA_039715075.1 Nitrospirota bacterium | reverse complement strand
CCGCGCAACGGCATGGAAACACCGATGTCACAGCACAACCAGTATAACAATGCATGTTTTTTCTTCTCGATCGCACCCATCATCGAATACCTTGGCTATTCGCTGTTCGAGCAGAATGGGACGTTTGAGGACACAATGTGGTATTTGAACGGGACCGGTTTACAGTCCTATAATTTTGACGTGGGGTATCAGGGATCAGCAGAAGACTTGATTAACATTTACTACACCTATGACACTATTTTCCGGGGCCTGATCGGGGGTGAGGGAACTTCCATCTATCCTACCGGTTTTTTGTCAGGCGGAACTCTGAATACTGCTAATGTCAGCTGCAATGCGAACACCTGGGGCTGGTACCCATACTTTGAGCCGGGACAGCAGTACGGGCAGTGCAGGTTTATGGGAAGCTTCCCTGAATTCCTGATCGAGTCGAGAAGTGGATTCGGAGGTTCATGCGATGGCAGGTATGACGCTGACTGCGGAATGTTTCATTTCATGAACAATATACTTTCATACAGGACACGTCTTGCAGGCTTCAGCCTGCGGAGCATACGCTTATATTTCTTTTCAGCTGTCCGGATTGTTTTTTCCCGGGCATTCCTGGAATACAGCTGCTTTTGAGTCAGATCTATCACTGTATAAATAATGTTCACATGCCTTCTGTCATGTATGACGACCTGTTTTGAGGTATACTCTGTAAAGATCTTCTTCCAGAACTCAACCTGAAGTTTGAGTCTTTCAGAAAGCGGGAAGTGGGTCGGGCATGAAGGCTCGAAAAAATCTATTGCAGGTTTATTATGGGCCCCGGTTACAGGAGCATCTTCTGTAAGCAGATTCCCCCTGAACAGAAAAAACAGGATCATCCCTGAAAGAAAGAGAAAGGAGAATATGGCATACCCTCTCTTTTTAATTAAGCAGACAATATTTCCTGAAATGTCCTTCACGTCCAGATCCAAAATGTTCCTCCACGTTCAAAAAGCCTTGCTTCACCCAGTTCTAAGATATTAATAATTGAGTGAAAATACTGTAATGCTCATCATAAATATCTCTTTAAAAAAGAGCGAT
Source organism: Nitrospirota bacterium (assembly GCA_039715075.1). Lineage (GTDB taxonomy): Bacteria > Nitrospirota > Thermodesulfovibrionia > UBA6902 > UBA6902 > JBDLIC01. The sequence goes on along the minus strand of JBDLIC010000159.1, from coordinate 6,668 downwards.
AACACAGGTTACATGTTTCATCTTATCATAAGCTTAACCATGTATTTTCAAAAACTCCTTAAATCGTTCTACCCCTATCCTCAACCTGGATATATCCTGCGTGTACGCGAACCTGACATAGTGCCCGGTCCCGTTTCTGCCAAAGTCGATTCCAGGAGTTATGGCAACAGCCTTTTCATCCAGAAGCCGACTGCAAAAATCCATTGAATCATTACTGTACCGGCTTATGTCAGCCCAAATATAAAAAGCGCCGTCAGGTACTGCATCAATGGTCAGGACATTTTTCAGTTCATTATAGAGAAAATCCCGCCGCTGCCTGAAAGTGTCCCTAACCTGCAGAAGATAATCGTTATCAAAGGCCTCAACCGCAGCGTACTGCGCAGGTGTATTTGCCGCTATATAAATGTTCTGCACAATTATCTCAGCCCTGCGGACGAGCTCTTCGGGAAGTATCATCCACCCTACCCTGAACCCCGGCATACAGAAGTACTTTGAAAAACCGTTTATCACGATCGCGTTGTCTGAAAATTCGAGTGCCGTATGTTCCTTCCTGTCATACACAAGGCCGTGGTAGATTTCATCAGATATAAACTTAAAACCCCTTTCCTCTGCAAGGGCTGTCAATTCAGCCAGAGTTTCTTTAGTGTAAATATTGCCTGTGGGGTTAGCCGGCGATGAGACGACCATTGCACCGACATTGTCATGAGACTTAACTGCCTCAGGGGATATCTGGTAATCCGTGCCTTTATCAATGTCAACAAATATGGGCTCTGTTTCAAGAAAGTAGGCAAAGTTCTTATAGCAGGGGTAGGACGGGTCTGATAGAAGCAGCCTCCTGTCCATGCCGGTTAAAAGCGCAAAGACGACCATGAATGCCCCGGACGTGCCCGGTGTAATTATTATACGGCCGGGAGATACGGAAACGTTATATTTGGATTGATAATATTCAGCTATCTTTTCCCGCAGCACTGTAAGCCCCATGGCAGGGGTATAGTGAAATCGTTTATCCCTGATCGCCTTTAAATATGCCTCTTCAACCCTGGCAGAAGGGGGAAGATCCGGTTCACCTACTTCCATATGCACTGCATCAGGCATTGTCCTGGCCTTTGCAAGGATATCCATCACTATAAACGGCGATATTTTATTAATAAATTGTCTCATTGTATGTTCATCCATACCTGACAAAAGCGCTGATAAACCCTTGAACCATTATAGAGGGTGAAACATAACAGGTCAATAAAGAATTATTTAGGATAAATGCTGTTCGGTTGTCATGCCGGACTTAATCCGGCATCCAGAACGCATTGAAAAGACTGGATTCCCGATTAAAGACTTCGGGAATGACAGACAGAGAAGCCGCTTTTAATTGTAGATCACTCTCTTTACAGGCAGCGGACAGAAAAACTGGATAAATCCGCCCAGAAAATCAACACTGATGTAGAGACTGATGTGCTGGACGGTGATAATTTGCGCCACGGCCTAAACAAAGACATCGGGTTCTCAAAAGACGAGAGAAAAGAAAATATACGCAGAGTCGCTGAAGTGGCCAATCTCTTCTGTGATGCAGGGATTCTCACCATATGCTCATTTGTTTCTCCATACACAGAAGACAGGCAATACGCAAAGGGCCTGGTCGATGAATCAGAGTTCGTAGAAGTATTTGTTAAGTGCCCGCTGGAAGTATGCCTGGAAAGGGACCCAAAATCAATGTACAAAAAAGCTGTCTCCGGTAAAATGAAATCATTCACAGGCATTGATGGTCCTTACGAACATCCCGAGTCACCGGATATCACAATAGAGAGCGACAGATTAAACCTTACAGAAAGCGTTGACAGAATCATAGAGCATTTAGATAGTAAAGGAATTATCTGCACCTCGCCTGTTGCAGATTCTCTCGAAATACAGGGGTGAACAGCTTATAGTTCAACCGAATCAATAACCTTCTTAATGACCTCTCCTGAGAACCCCCTCCGCAGCAGCATTCCCCACAGTTTTTGCCTTACAATATCTTCAGAATAGTTTTCGAGTGTTCTCATTTTTCTTTCTACAAATTCCCCTGCGGTTTTTTCTTCGATCTCTAACGTATGATTTGAGAGGGTCTTGTCGATGAGTTCTCTGCCAAGCCCCCGTTTCGCGAGAAAAGTCCTGATGCCATTTTTACCAAAGGATTTATACTCGATTGAATACCTTAAGAGCTGAGGGGCAAGGTCTTCATCATTAACTAATCCTGCGTCCTGAAGCTGCTCTATCGCCTCATCCGCCTGCCCGCTGCTGAAGCCCTTTCTTCTCAGTCTTTCTTCCAGCTCCCTCCTGCTCCTGGCACGGTAGCCGAGGAGTTTCAGGGCATACGTTTTAGCTTCAGCTTGAGAACCTTTCAATCTGCGGGCCTTCTTTACCTTCATCGCCGAGAATACTTCCGTCTGCAGCATAGGTATCTCTTGTAGAGGAGACGCCCTTTACCTTAAGGGCAAAATCATCCGGGTTCGTGGCTCTGCTCAATGCATCTTCATATGTTATGAGTCCTTTTTGGTACAGCCCTAACAGGGACTGATCGAATGTCTGCATACCGTACTGGCTGAATCCATCGGCAATATGATCATTGATCTGTTTTGTCTTGTCAGCATCTTCGATACAGCCTTTTATGGTTGCTGTGGCTATAAGCACCTCAATTGCCGGCACTCTTCCGGTCTCATCGGCCATCGGGACCAGCCTCATCGAAATGATGGCCCTCAGAACAGATGCAAGCTGGGTCCTTACCTGCTTATGCTGGTAAGGCGGAAAAACGGAGATGATCCTGTTTATCGTCTCAATAGCATCGGTTGTATGCAGAGTGCTCAGGACCAGATGACCCGTTTCTGCAGCGAGCAATGCTGTCTGGACAGTTTCAAAATCCCTCATTTCACCAACAAGGATAACGTCAGGGTCCTGCCTTAAGGCCGCCCTCAATGCCTTGCCGAATGTTTCCGTATCACTGCCAAGTTCCCTCTGGCTTACAATACTGTTTTTATCTCTGTGCAGAAATTCAATCGGGTCTTCAATCGTTATGATGTTGTCCGTCTTGTTGGAATTAATATAGTCAATCATCGACGCAAGGGTTGTCGATTTTCCGCTTCCGGTTGTCCCTGTAACCAGAATAAGCCCCCTCGATTCCAGGGCTATCTTTTTCAGTACGACTGGCAGGTAAAGGTCTTCAATATCCAGGATATCGTACGAGATGTGCCTGAAAACCAGACAGACAGATCCCCTCTGCATATAGCAGTTGCACCTGAACCTGGCCTGTCCGGCTATGCCGTACGCAATATCAACATCATGGGTCTTTTTAAACGTCTCAAAGTGCGACTCCTTCATTATATGGGAAGCTATTGCAAGTGTATCCTCGGACGACAGTCTTTTTTCATCATGCAGAGCAGACAACTTTCCATCGATCCTGACAATCGGCTGACTGCCCGCCTTAATGTGCACATCGGATGCCTTCATCTGAACAGATTTTTCAAGAATTAAATCGATATCTACTGACATGGCTTACCTCTTAAAATTGTATGCTTCAAGTATTTTTGACTCAATCTCCTGAGCCACCTCAGGGTTTGACTTAAGGTACTGCTTTGAATTTTCCCTTCCCTGTCCTATACGGGTTCCATTATAAGAATACCATGCCCCCGCCCTTTCGACAACCTTCTTTTCAATACCGTGGTCTATCAGCTCACCTTCCCTTGAAATCCCTTCATTAAACATGACATCAAATTCCGCCTGCTTAAATGGAGGCGCAACTTTGTTTTTTACCACTTTCACCCTTACCCTGTTACCGACAGATTCCTGCGCGATCTTGAGGTTTTCAATCCTTCTAATATCAAGCCGGACAGATGCATAGAACTTAAGGGCGTTTCCACCGGTCGTGGTTTCAGGGTTTCCGAACATTACACCTATCTTAATCCTGATCTGGTTAATAAATATAATCGTTGTCTGGCTCTTGGCAATAGCAGCGGTCAACTTTCTCATAGCCTGGCTCATGAGCCTTGCCTGGAGTCCGGGCAGACTGTCACCCATATCCCCTTCAATCTCGGCACGCGGAACCAGGGCGGCAACCGAGTCAATCACGATGATATCAAGCGCCCCGCTCCGGACCAGTGTTTCAGCTACTTCCAGTGCCTGTTCACCCGTGTCGGGCTGACTGACAAGCAGGTCATTAACATTGACCCCTATTTTCTCCGCATATGCAATATCCAGTGCATGTTCCGCATCTATAAAAGCCGCACCACCGCCTGTTTTTTGTGCCTGTGCTACAGCATTAAGGGCAAGCGTTGTTTTACCTGACGATTCAGGGCCGTATATCTCAACAACCCTTCCCCGGGGGAAACCGCCGATTCCGAGGGCCACATCCAGACCAATGGAACCTGTAGGTATGGCGGGAATCTCGACTATACCCTCAGAGCCTAGCCTCATTATAGCGCCTTTACCAAATTGCTTTTCTATTTGAGATATCGCCACCTCCAGCGCCTTCGTACGGTTCTTATCAGACATCTGCACCTCTTTCATATTCGCCTCCTTTAATACGCAATTTATTAGCTAATAATTTTTTTCAAAAAAACCTCTTTCATTATTGTATACTCGGCACCGGCCGGCTTTAAAGTGCTCTGCATCAAACATACAGATTGTATATTAAATGATCCAAATCTGTTTTTTTCAAATAACCTGATCTTCTCTATCAAAACACTTTTCCCACTGGATGACCGGAAGCGGCCGAGAGTAAGATGCGGAAGGAATCTCCTTTTCTCCGCTTTAAACCCTAGTGAGGCAGCTCCTTTTTCAATCTTCTGATGCAGTGCCGCAAAAAGTTCCCCTGTTTTCAGACCAACCCATAACACTCTGGGAGACTTCATGTTTGGAAAAACACCTGTTCCAAAAATTTCAAAGTCAAAGGCTGCATGCTCTTCACCGGCCATTTCCAGAATTTTCACGATATCAGCAGCCGCTTCCTTATTAATATCGCCCAGGAATTTCAGAGTGAGATGAATGTTTTCAGGCCGAACCCATCTTATGTCTGCTCCGCACTGCCCAAGTTCCTGCTGGAGCCCTGCCAGAATTTTCTTTACGGATTCAGGTAACTTTATAGCAATAAAACATCTCAACTTTATGAGAATCTTCCCGAATTATTTTCCCCTATTGCCCAATAGAATACCACAGAAATGTCAAAATGGAATAGATTAAAAACTTCACACCATAAGTTAATACAGATATCTCCAGACTTGCAGGCAAATATTCGCATAAATTCCGGCAAGTACGTCATCCATCATAACCCCCGCACCTCCCGGAATAGTCTTTTCTATCATGCGTATCGGCGTAGGCTTCAGGATATCGAAAAATCTGAATAATATAAATGCCGCCGTTAAATAAGCAAGGGTTTTCGGCAGGAACAGGACAGATATCAGGTAACCGCAGAACTCGTCAATTACTATATGACCGCTGTCTTTCCCGAGGACCCTTTCCGCCTGGTGCGCAGACAGCACTCCAAGTAAAAATATAAAGGCTGAAAATATTAAAAGCGGTATATCATCAGGCCGGAACAACATCACCAGCAGATATGGAGGCAGAGTTCCAAACGACCCGGGTGCTTTCGGCAGATATCCTATAAAGCCAAGAGTTGCTATTGAGTGAAGGATTCTTTTTATCGTCTTAATCCTCCTGGACAATCTTGTATGAATGGGTGATTTTTGCGGCCTTGCCAATGGTAAATCCCACAGAGCAGTATTTTCCCTGTGAAAGATCAATTGCACGTTTAACGGCCTCTTCGGAGATATTTCTCCCGGTCACAGTATATTCAATATGTATGGAAACAATCATACGGGGATGCTCTTCTGCCATTTCACCGCTTACATTCATTTCAAAATTACTCACATCCTGCTTTTTCTTTCTGAGGATGGACATTATATCCATGCCCGTGCACCCGCCGAAAGCGGTGAGAAGGAGCTCCGAAGGTTTGGATCCTGTATTGTTCCCGCCTACAGACGGAGGAGCGTCCATGACCACAGCATGGCCTGAACTGCCGGTACCGACAAACTGCATATTCTCAACAAATTTAACTCTGCTTTTCAACATATATTATGAACCTCCCGGGAAATTAATTATACTGATCTTCCAATAATTATCTTTTTTTGTCAATCAATACAGCCCTGAAACCACACTTAAACAAAACTGGAATATATATTAGCTATTATTCTTTCCTTTTTCATATAACTACTTTTAATAACTCACATATCATGGTACAATATGAATGTTTTTTATCCTGATTCTTCAGGATCCAGAGGAGGAATCAATGACTAACAAAGTCAAAAAAGCTGTATTTCCGGCAGCAGGGCTCGGGACAAGATTTCTGCCGGCAACTAAAGCATCTCCCAAGGAAATGCTTCCAATAGTTGACAAACCTATGATTCAGTATGCTGTAGAAGAAGCAGAATCATGCAATATTAAAGAATTTATTATGATCACCGGTAAATCCAAAAGGGCCATTGAGGACCACTTTGATTATGCCTGGGAACTGGAAGAAAACCTCAAGAGCAAGGGCAAAAAGGCGATGCTCAGGGAAATCCAGCGTCTGGCAGAACATCAGTTTGCATATATCCGGCAGGGGGCCCCACTGGGTCTGGGACATGCAATTTTATGTGCAAAACCCT
>JBDLIC010000158.1:0-7927 GCA_039715075.1 Nitrospirota bacterium | reverse complement strand
TTGTAATTAAGAACTTCTCATGTGCAGGAATTCACGAACTTTTGCCATCCATACATCTGTCATTTTGCTGAATTTTAAGCTTCAACTGCGGAAGATGGGCTAATAGGTAATGATGCTCATACCATTGATAATCCTATATTATTGTATTATATCAAGACTTTTTTATACCGACATAGTTTCCAGTGAACTCTGCACAGCTCTTCTCGTTTTCATCAATAAGTTCAACAAATACATTAATTGATAAATTGCCGCTCTTTTTTGTTGCCAGACCCTCTCTCAATTTGGCTTTAGCAATGCAACTTGATCTGACAGGATTTAAGAAAGATGTCTTTGAATCTTTTATCACGACATCATATTCCGGACCATGGTCGTCACATATTTGTTTAGCAAGCATCCAGCCGGTTAAGACCAATACTGAATAAATCGATCCTGCAAACATTGTGTTTTTATCATTTCTGTTCCCATCAAGATTCATCTTGATCGAAGCGCTTCCATCCGTAACTTCAATATATTCCATCTGAAGTGTTGAAAAGGGCTCTATCGTATTCAATGTTTCTGTAATGGAGGGGCTCTTCATCACTAATATTTACTCTGTCCTGACAATTAATATACGAAATGTCTGCTGTGAGAAATATAATGTTTAAATCGCTGCCTTAACTTTTTTTGTCATTCTTTTTTTTAGATGTTTTATCGGGATACTCAAAATATATTTCTTTATTTTTAGAATATACATTCGGCAGCCCTTTTTCCCAGTTGTGTTTCTGAGCTTTTTTTACTGCGCGATTTCCTATTTTAAGGAATTCAAGCAATTCCTCATCGGGTTTTTTCCCCATTTATAAATCCTCCCTGAACGTCTCAAACATATCATTATCTATTATAATGTAATCCATTCCTTTTCCTATCGCAACAGGCAAGAATCTTTTTCCGCTATTGTCGTATACTTCCCATCTGTCAACCAGATTCCTGTACATATTCCAAAAGTTTATCCTGCTCCTTGAAAATCTTCGTATTACATCATCATCGGATACATGATGTCCGCCATTCTGCACCCTTATTTTAATCCTCTCAACAGATAACAAAGGAGTTTCAACAAAAACATAGATCATATTTATTTTGTAGCCTTCTTTTTTCAGCCTTTCTATAATCTTAACCGTATATTTCCCTGACAATGTTGTTTCAATTACAAAAGATGCGTTTTCCTTTACGAGCTGGTTTACTTTTTGGAAAAATATTTTCCCGGCGCGAAACATGACACTTCTGTCTAAATTACCGGGTTGTAATTCCGCAGCAATGATATCAGCATTAACAAAAACCAGTTTTTTTTCCCTTATAAATTCTTCGGCAAATGTTGATTTGCCGCTTCCATTGGGTCCTGCAATTATATACATTAATTTTCCTTCATTGCGTTCACTATTTTGTAAAGCCGTGCACTTCCCAGCCCCATTCAAGAGCAACTGAAAGTTTCTCATCGGTTCTGCGCATCCGGCATATTAATATTTTCAGTATATTCGCTGTTATTTTTTGAGATGCCTTTGGAAATTCATTCGTAAATTGATGAAACGCCTGCGGGTTGATGGCCAGTGCCCGGGTATCCTTCATTGCAAATACTTCCGCTGACCTTGGTTTATCATCAAAGAAGGAAAATTCTCCCACAGCTTCTCCAGCACCATGCTCTGCAATTACAGGTGATAAAGGTACGTTGTCTTCCTTTTTATCAATGATATGCCGACGTACGCCCAGGCATCCTTCTATCACAATATACAGGGTATTAGACTCATCATTTTCCTTGAATAAGATTTCTCCTTTTGAGAGTTGATTGAACGCGCTGATACCAAGGAGCCCGGTTACTTCACCATCCGTTAATCCTTCAAACAACTGGCAGTCCTGTAATGATTTAATATCAGATGGTTTCATATCAGGTCGTGATTTCAACTTGCTAACCCATATCAATAACCATAAGATCCTGACCGGAATCTACGGTGTCATTATCAGATACGAGTATTTCCAGGACCTTGCCGGCCCCGTGGGAAACAAGCTTATTCTCCATCTTCATGGCCTCGAGCACAATAAGACCTTCGCCTTCCTGAACCTCGTCGTCTACTTTTACAAAGGTGTTTACTATCCTGCCCGCCATGGGGGCCTTTATACGTTGTATACCTTCTGCTACCGGCTTACCCGCATCCTGGGCAGGTTTACGGGCCCTGGGATCAAAGAATTCCACTTCAAATTCCTGCCCGCCGTGGCCTACAGTGAAACGATTATCCTTGCCGCTCACCAGGGCTTCGATTGATCTGTCGTCAACGAGGAGCGAGTAAAAGCCCTCATATACGGAAGAGGCATCCACTTTGTAAGTGCGATCGTCTATTTTGACATCTATAATATTATCGTTTTCCGCATACTCTACCTCATAAACGGAATTGCCGGCCCTGACTTTTATTTTTGTTGGATTATTCATTACTAAAACCTCGTTGCCCAGTATTGATATTTACTTGCCATTCGCCACGCAGCACGTTGATCAGTTTCACGAGCTTCTTCAGATAGCTTACCTGTACCTGATGCCTGAATTCGTGAGCAGATCGCAGCTATTATCGCAATATCATGTTTTTCTTTTTCAACAGTCGGCTTGAATTCGCCCAAACCGTCAATAAACTTTGTATTTATATCACCGCTTATGAAAGATTCATTCGTAAGAAGCATTTTATGAAATAGAACATTGGACTTTATACCAAATATGATGGTCTCATCCAGTGCCCGGATCATCCTGAGTCTGGCCTCATCTCTGTTTTTTCCCCAGGTAACGATCTTTGCTATCATCGGGTCATAGTGCATGGACACATCACCTCTGGAATACACGCAGCTGTCCACCCTGACATAAGGGCCTTTCGGCAGAATCAATTCTTTGATATGTCCCGGGGCTGGAAGAAAGTTGTTCTCAGGATCTTCTGCATATATGCGGCATTCCACTGCAGCGCCATTAAGTTTCAGATCATCCTGGCTTATACTAAGCGGTTCCCCTGCCGCCACAAGCAGCTGTTCCTTCACCATATCTACTCCTGTAACCATCTCTGTTACAGAGTGCTCTACCTGAATACGGGTATTCATCTCAAGAAAATAGAAATTACATTTATTATCTACAAGGAACTCCACAGTACCGGCTCCGGCATAGTTAACCGATTTTGCGGCCTGGATCGCCGCAGCAGTCATCCTGGAGCGCAGCTCTTCATCCATAACAGGAGACGGGCATTCCTCGATGACCTTTTGATATCGCCGCTGAAGAGAACACTCTCTCTCAAAGAGGTGGACATAATTCCCGTGAGTATCAGCCATAATCTGGATCTCTATATGACGGGACTCTTCGAAGTACCTTTCCACCAGGATATCGTCATTAGCAAATGCGGCAAAGGCCTCTCTTTTAACTGCACGAAGCGCGTCTTCTACTTCCTGCTCGCTGTTCACAATACGCATGCCTTTCCCGCCGCCCCCGGCTGCTGCTTTCAGCATTACGGGAAAGCCGATATCTTTGCAGATGGATACTATGTCAGCATCGTCAGGAATGGGTTCTTCAGTCCCCGGTATTACAGGAACGTTTTTTTCAATCATGGTTGATCGGGAAATTGATTTGTTCCCCATTTTATTGATTGCCTCTATGCCGGGTCCTATGAATGTGAGCCCGGCATCTATGCAGCATTGGGCAAAATTTGCGTTCTCAGACAGGAAGCCATATCCGGGATGAACAGCCTCAGCACCTGACTTGCGGCAGACTTCCAGTATTGCCGGGATAACAAGATAACTCTCAGTCGACGGCGGGGGTCCGACACAGTAGGCTTCGTCGGCAAAACGGACGTGCAATGACTCCCGGTCCGCCTCGGAGTAAACAGCAACAGTTTTCACTCCCAACTCCCGACAGGTACGAATTATGCGTATCGCTATTTCACCGCGATTTGCAATAAGAATTTTTTTGAACACCAAAATCCTCCTTCAAAGATGCTTATTGCGGTATGTTGCCGTGTTTTTTGGGAGGGTTTTTTTCAGCCTTTGTCATGGTCCTGTCCAGGGCCATGATCAACTTCCGGCGTGTCTCCTCAGGCAATATAACCTCATCTATAAAACCAAGACTTGCAGCAACATAAGGATTAGCAAACTTATCCTTGTATTCATTAATCTTTTCCTGCTTCACTGCATCAGGATCATCCGCTTCAGCAACCTCTTTCCTGCATAGTATGTTCACAGCTCCTTCAGGGCCCATAACAGCTATTTCAGCTCCGGGATAGGCAAAGTTATAATCACTGCCGATATTTTTGCTTGACATAACGATGTATGCTCCACCGTATGCCTTCCGGGTAACAACGCAAATCTTGGGCACAGTTGCTTCACAATATGCGTAGAGCAGCTTCGCTCCATCACGGATTATTCCGTTCAGCTCCTGCTCCTTGCCGGGAAGGAATCCGGGCACATCCTCAAAGGTGATAATAGGTATGTTGAAGGCATCACAAAAGCGTATAAAGCGTCCGGCCTTGCGAGACGCATATGTATCAATAGAGCCGGCCAAAACCATGGGCTGATTTGCAATGATGCCGACTGATTTGCCGTTTAACCGTGCGAAGCCGGTTACCATGTTTTTAGCGTACAATTCCTGAATCTCAAAAAAGTAATTATCATCTACTACGATATTTATCAGTTCTCTCACATCATAAGGACTTCTGGGATCATCGGGAATCAGGTCATTCAGTTTCGGATCTTTCCGGGAAGGATCATCTGAACTTCTTGCGATCGGGCTTTCTTCAATGTTGTTTTGAGGTAAAAAGGTAAGAAGTTCTCTTATGAGCGCAATACACTCACTGTCATCGTTCGTCATAAAGTGAGCAACTCCGCTGGTTGTGTTATGGGTTGCTGCACCGCCCAGGTCCTCTTTAGTAACATCTTCATGTGTAACGGTCTTGATTACATCAGGACCTGTCAGAAACATATGGCTTTTCTCCTTGACCATCACAATAAAGTCTGTCAGAGCAGGGGAATAAACCGCGCCGCCCGCACAGGGCCCCATAATGGCAGAAATCTGGGGGATAACCCCGGACGCCTTGGTATTTCTAAGAAATATGCCGGACAGACCGGCCAGGCTCAGCACTCCTTCCTGAATACGAGCACCTCCGGAATCGTTTAAACTTACAAGCGGTGTGCCAAGTTTCGTTGCAAGGTCCATAACTTTACATATTTTTTTCCCATTAGCCTCGGATGCTGAACCTCCAAAGACCGTAAAATCATGAGCATAGGCATGAACCAGTCTGCCATGAATCATTCCGGTGCCGGTTACAACGCCGTCGCCTAAAATATGTTTATCAGCCATTCCAAAATCTGTACAGCGGTGTGTTACATACATGTCCAGCTCCTGAAATGTCCCCTCATCAAAGAGTAGATTAAGCCTTTCACGAGCAGTCATCTTGCCTGTTTCGCGGTGCTTTTTTACTCTTTCCTCACCACCGCCGGCCATGGCAGTCTCATTTTTTGTTTTTAACAGTTTGAAAGAGTTCTTCTCACTCACGGACATGCCTCCCATCTCGTCATGTAATTCCAGACGGTCATGAATTTCTTAAGTAATTATTTGTCTTATCTTTATTAACTGCCAAAGGTTCACGCGCCTGTTTAATTTTTTCATACGTATCCTGAAATTCGTTAAAGAGCCGGGCAAGATCTATTTCATATCCAAGGGTAGCACCGGCTTCCTGGGCAAGATCCTGCAGCATTTTTTTGTCTTCTTTATTAAATATTTCACGCGAAGTTTTGTTATTCACATTGAGTACTCCAATTGTTTCACCCTTAAGGCTCATGAGCGGTACACTCAGCAGGGAGTTATTAAAATATTTCTTTTCGTCTCCGGATCTCTCCACCCCCCCGGCCTTGCTTATATCATTCACCAGCAATGCCTGCCCTGTTACAAAACAGCGGCCTGAAACACAGCTCTCTTTCACTTCCTGTGTCTTGCCGGATATCTCAAACCTGTCCAGACCGAATGCTGCCTCTACACGCAGGGTTCCCTCTTTAAAAATCATCAAAGAGCCCTTCTCAACATTAAGACAGTCCATACACGCCTCCAGAATAGTGTCAAGCACCTGACCCACTGAACTGAAGACCGTGCTGCGTGTGATCTTGTGCATAGCCGCAATCTTTTTCTTCTCTGTGCGCAGCATCTCTATCAATGCCCTGTGCTGGGCATTTTCGATCAGCTTGCCGTCATAGGTCCTGATCCAGTCAGCAAGGGTATTGCAGAATGTCAGCAGCATCTTCTGGCCTATATCCTTATTCTCATCGACTATATGATCAAAGGATTTCTTTGATATACTGAAGAGTTCGCAATCGTCATATGCAATCACATCTGCCGAACGTTCGTAATTGCCTAATAAGGCCATCTCACCAAAATGATAGCCCGGATCAAAAGTCCCGAGGTCCTCTGTGATTTCCATTGGCTTATACCCAAGATAATCGAGGTTCATAGTCAGGACTTTTCTCACTCTGACTTTGCCCGACATCAGGAAAAAGACCTTCTTGCCTTCAGTGCCGGTCTTGATGATAAGATCACCCTTATGAAATGACTCCTTATCCATATACTGTGATAAATAGGCAAGCTGTTTATCATCCAGCCCCGAGAAAAAAGACATCTTTTTCAAAACTTCCATTTGTTTTGCCTCTATCATAGCTGCGGTCTGAAATAAACAGTCATTCGGCAGAGAGATGGAATATCTCTGCGGAAGCAAGGGTTATTACCTTCTGGTCAGGCAGTTCAAGCATGAGCATGCCCTGATCATTAAGGCCGATTGCCTTACCCTTAAGTTCTCCCTTGTCGGTAACTGCCTTTACATTTGAATTTATCGTCTTGCTTAACTGGATCCATTCGTCAATGATCTCTTTACTGTTCGTAAGGAACAGGCTGTAGTAATTATTAAATATTTTCAGTATTTCAATTATGAGAGCGCCTCTGTTAATTTTCTTCCCGGTCTCAAGAAACAGGCTTGTAGAGATATCTTTCAGCTCATCAGGGAATACTTCCTGATTTACGTTCACCCCGATACCCGCAGATAAACCGTAAAGCGTGCTCCCGGTAATGAGAGATTCCGAGAGTATGCCGCAAAGTTTTTTGTCGGAATAATAAATGTCGTTCGGCCATTTAGGCCAGACTTCAAGGTCTGTCAGGTTTCTGATTGCTTTTACAACTGAAAGGGATGCTACAAGATTTATTAAAGGAATTCTATCTGCAAGGTTCTGCAAACTCGGCGTTACAACTATGGTCATGTAAATGTTAAGCCCGGGAGGGGAAAACCATACTCTTCCCAATCTTCCCTTTCCATGGCTCTGGGCATTTGCGATTACTACGGTTCCGTGAGAATACCCCTTTTTTATCAATTCTCCTGCCATGTCATTTGTAGAGCGTACGAAATCTTCATAAACAATCTTATAATCACTCGTTTTTGCTATAAAGTCCGTCAGGGAAGCCAAATCTTCAGGAAGGGATTTTTTTTCTGCTGACAGGATTTTATCACTGGACAGCACTGTTGTTTTTACATTCTTTTTCAGGCGGTCTATTTCATGCCCGAGGGTAGCAGCCGCTTCCTGGGCAAGGTCCTGCAGCATTTTTTTATCCTCTTCATTAAACACTTCACGTGAAGACTTATTGTTCACATTGAGTACTCCAATGGTTTCACCCTTCAGGCTTATCAGAGGTACGCTCAATAGAGAGTTATTAAAATATTTCTTGTCATCCCCGGCCTTCTCCAACCCCTCAACCTTGCTTACATCATCCAAGAGAAGTGCCTGCCCTGTTATAAAACATCTGCCCGAAACACTGCTCTCTGATACGGCCTGCACCTTGCCGGATATCTCGAACTTGTCCAGTCCGAATGCTGCATCTACCTGAAGGTACCCGCCAGTGAACGCA
>JBDLIC010000157.1:0-7940 GCA_039715075.1 Nitrospirota bacterium | reverse complement strand
AAGCAGTCCATTTAACAAACAATGAACACCTGATCTACCTCCCCCACTACATTCACACAAATCCGCTAAGCTTGAATTATGGAGGTTCAACCTCGATAGTTTTTCTTGAGAAGTATCGGTGGAGCAGTTTTCCTGACTATATCGGTGTTGATAACTTTCCGTCTATTACGGAGAGACCGTATCTTTTGGAGATTTTTGGAGGAGAGTCATTGTATCGCTTTCATACGGAAAACTGTTTAAAGCATCTATCCAAAGAAGAGATGGCAATAAAAGTGGAAGATGCTATCCTGAAATGAAATTATCGAGGTTCAACCTCGATATAAATACTGTCCCTTTAATTCTTCTCCTTTCTCCAAAACTTCTTCTTGGTCTTAACCACATCATCCATAGTATCCAGCAATTCCTGCAGATCGTCCCTGGTCAAGCCCAGTTTAATGGGGTGATAACTGGTCGTATCTATATATAGGCGCTTTTTTGACCGGGAAACAGAAAACTCCCATGCATCTACCTGTTTAATTGTTATCTCATCTTCGATACTTTCTTTTGGCTCGTTTCGGTGCATGCTCTCACCTCTATTGAAAGATTTATTATTGATTGCTATCTGCAATATATTTTAACAAACGGCTTCCTTTCCATCTCGTCAGCCACTTATAACAAGTGTTTAACATTTATAAAAACATCCGCAATATATGATGACCCCATCCCATGGGCTTTTATGAAATATGAAAGACTGTCATATGAAGATTCATTCTGCCGTATCTGATGTGACAGATTTATGACCCGCACTGTCTTCAGGTTTAAGACTTCTGAAATGGGTTTCAGTCTGCTTTCTTATTGAATTCCGCCCTAAATCCCTGCTGTTTATATCCTCCTGATTAATGTTTGTACTGGTGCTGTTTTGCTCAGCACTGCTTTCGCTTTTTTCAGCAACATCAATGCTGTTGCTGCATGACAATAGTGCGATTGCAATAACAATCCATAGAATCTTTTTCATGTTTTTTTATCTAACCCGCATATTGCATGAAGGATCCGGTTTCATAGCAAATCTCGCTTCGCATATTGAACGATCCTCCTTGAACCATAGCTTCGGTTTCATGCCCGTCCGTTTTTACCTTTCTAAAGATTTTTATTATCTTCCCCTTTTCATCAATTACAAAGGTGCTCCGTTCAATCCCCATGACCTTGCGGCCGTACATATTTTTCTCTTTTAGTACACCATACAGTTTGCAGACTTTTTCATCTTCATCGGACAAAAGTGTAAATTTGATCCCCTGTTTTTCCCTGAACTTTTTGTGGGAAGCGAGGCTGTCTCTGCTTATCCCTACGACAAAAGCATTCTTCTTTTTATAGCTGCCGAGCTTTGAACCAAAACCCTCTGCTTCCTTTATTCAGCCGGAAGTATTGTCCTTTGGATAGAAGTACAGGATTATCTTTTTTCCTTTTTGCCCGCTCAGCTTAAACTGAGCGCCTTCATCTGAGGGCAATTTGAAATCCGGTGCTTTCGTCCCTTCCTGTAACATAAAGCCTCCCTGTATGTAATTTGGTTGTTGCAGTTTATGTCATCAGGGGTTAAATTTATCGAAGGGATCCGATATCCTTCAATAACCGTGACATTGCAACGGCCCTTACTTTTTTATCTAGCTGAAATGTTTCATCTCCTGCATGGATTAAATCCAGCTGTTTGAGTTTCAGGTCAGACAGGGCGCTCCTGATTGAGAGCGTCATTGAAGGAGAACTGGTACGCTTGATTTCGAATCCGTACCTGTGACGTCCCCTGATGATCAGCAGATCGAGCTCGGCTCCTCCATGTGTTGCCCAAAAGAAACATTCCTCTGATGAAACTTTTAGCTGTCGCAATACCTGCCCCAGAACATACCCTTCCCACGATGCACCCAGCTTCGGATGCCCTTCAATGTCCGTCATGGTTCTTAAACCCAGCAGGGTATGCAGGATACCACTATCCGATATATATATTTTGGGCGATTTTACCTGTCGCTTGGATATGTTTTCATACCATGGCATCAATTGTCGTACAACCATCGCAGAAGTAAGCAGATCAAGATAGTTCCTGACAGTTGTATCCGCTACCCCAAAGGATCGTCCAAACTCTGATGCGTTCCAGATCTGACCGTGATAATGCGCAAGCATTGTCCAGAATCGTCTTAGTGTAGTTGAACGAATAGTGATACCCAGCTGAGGCAAATCTCTTTCTAAAAAAGTACGAATGAATCCGCGGCGCCACTCATCACTTTCTTTATGCGACCGGGCAAGATAAGACCTTGGAAACCCGCCCCTCAACCACAGCTTCACAGAGTTTCCAGCTCGAACCTCTTCGACTGAAAAACCTCCCAGTTCATGGTAGTAAATCCGACCCGCAAGGGTTTCTGAGCCCTGGCGAAGAAGTTCAGGCGAAGCACTGCCAAGGACAAGGAAACGTGCAGGCATCTTTGGCCGGTCAGCAAGCACACGCAGCACAGGGAAGAGATCCGGATGCCTCTGTATCTCATCTATGACCACAATGCCCCGCTTGCCCTTAAGGGCAAGCATTGGCTCATTGAGTTTTGCCATGTCTTCCGGATTTTCCAGATCAAAAAACGAAGCAGTGCCGCGAATCTTCTCAATAAGGGCAAGGGCAAGGGTGGTCTTGCCTACTTGACGCGCACCTATAATGCCTACAACAGGATAGCGCTTGAGCAGACCACGAAGAATGTGGATTTCTTTTTCACGTTCGATCATACAAAAAGATTACCTTGAAATCTCGGCAATGTCAACTGATATTTCAAGGTAAACCTAAATAATGGAATCTCCAGACGACTGATCCAGAAAAAGAAACGGGGTTATTCCGACAAATCGGTATAACCCCTTAAAATTGCTGGCGTCCCCAAGGGGATTTGAACCCCTGTTACCGGCGTGAAAGGCCGGTGTCCTAGGCCAGGCTAGACGATAGGGACATATTTTTTAATATGGTGAGCCGCGAAGGATTCGAACCTTCGACCCACGCCTTAAAAGGGCGTTGCTCTACCAACTGAGCTAGCGGCCCGCATATTAAGCTAAATAGTATAACAAAGAGTAAAAAAAAATTACAAACCTCTAAATCAATTATCAATTACGAATAATAAAAAAAGCACACCCGCCTGGATTCAATATCCAGCCATTTCTACTAGTTATCTGTAAGTAGAGCCTGTTCTTTGATTCGTATTCGTAATTGATAATTCGTAATTAAAGAAAAGCTATCTTTTCCTGCTTTTCTTAAAGGGATTTTTAACAACAGCTGTTTCGCTTCTTTTCTGTCCTGTTGAAATTATGTCTATATCTACATTAAGTGTGTCGCTTATATAATCAATGTATGCCCTTGCCTGCTTCGGCAGGTCCTTCTTTTTTGTGACACCTTTTGTGCTCTTCTTCCAGCCGTCAACTTCTTTATAAACAGGAACACACTCTTCCAGAACGTGCGACTGCTCGGGAAAGTTCGTGAATTTACAGGCCTTGCCCTTTTTGCTGCAGCTGCAGCTGTTGGTCCGGTCCCTGTATTCGTAGCCTACACAGACTTTAAGTTTGTCCAGGCCGTCCAGCACATCCAGCTTTGTAAGTGCAATCCCGGTAAAGCCGTTGATCCTTACCGCATGCCTCAGGCTCACAAAGTCAAGCCAGCCGCACCTCCTGGCCCTCCCTGTTGTGGCACCGTATTCGCCGCCTTTTAAGCGGAGCTCTTCTCCGAGCTTGTCTTTCAGCTCTGTCGGGAACGGCCCGCTGCCGACACGTGTAGTATAGGCCTTTACTATTCCCACTATACCGTCTATCCTCCCCGGGCTTACCCCGAGTCCTGTGCATACACCTCCGGCACAGGCGTTTGACGATGTAACAAAGGGATATGTACCGTGATCAATGTCCAGCAGCGTACCCTGTGCCCCTTCGAATAATACATTTTTTCCTTTTTCCATTAAATCATTAGTCAGCGCAACCGTATCGGTAACAAACGGGGCAAGATATTCCGCATATTTCATATACTCATTGTAGACTTTATTAACGCTGATCTTTTTTGTTTTATATTTCTTTTCGAGCAGGAAGTTTACATCCGCAAGGTTTGCCTTTATTTTCTGCTTAAACCCCTCACTGTCCAGCATATCAATCATCCGGATACCGACCCTCGACATCTTGTCAACATAGGCCGGCCCTATGCCTCTGCCTGTGGTGCCGATCTTTTTGGATCCTTTTGATGCCTCATGCATACTGTCAAGGACCGTGTGGTAAGGCATAATGACATGTGCCCGGCCGCTGATGAATAAATTTTTCCCTACACTTATCTTCCTTTTTTTCAGTCCTTCAATTTCCTCAATAAGCGCCTGGGGATGTATGACGACTCCGTTACCGATAATACATTTTTTCCCTTTGTGAAGGATTCCGGACGGAATAACGTGAAGAATAAACTGTTTATTCTTTATGATCACAGTATGCCCGGCATTGTGCCCACCCTGATAACGGGCCACAACGTCCGCGCTTTCCGTAAGAAGATCGACAATTTTGCCTTTTCCCTCGTCACCCCACTGGGCGCCAACAACCACAATATTTGCCATTACTTACTCCTCATTCTATTAATTAGGTAAATGTATCTGATTTATCGAAAGGACATTCGGCAGTTTCCTGATTTTGGAAAGGACCTCTTTTGATACATTAGTATCAACGCTTACAACCGAGATGGCCCGGCCGCCCCGTTTTTCTCTTCCGAACTGCATCCTTGCAATATTGATCTTATTGTCCGCAAGGGCGGTTCCTATACTTCCTATTACTCCCGGCTTGTCGTTATTCGCGAGCACGAGCATTTCGCCTGAAGGTACAACTTCAACATCAAAGCAGTCGATTACTATTATTCGCGGCTCTTTCTTGCCGTGAAGTATGCCGGCGACCTTGCTCTTCTTTTTGCCGGACTTTATCTGTACAATCAGCATGCTTTGATAGTCCCCTGCATCATGTGTTGTGGTTTCCTTTACCTGAATACCTCTCTCTTTGGCGATAGTCGGGGCATTAATAAAGTTTACCGTCTCTTCAAGGATGGGGGTAAGAATGCCCTTGATCACAGCAATTGTTATCGGCTCAAGAATAAGTTCAGATATTGTACCTTTATATTCTATCAGTATTTCCTTAATGCCCTCGTCAAAATTCTGGGAAATGAAACTTCCGAGCCTCTCCGCCAGATTAATGTAAGGCTGCAAATGAGGAAGAACATCTGCGGATACGGAGGGGAAGTTTACCGCATTTCTTATCGTGTCGTGCAGAAGGTAGTCAACGATCTGGTTTGCAACAGCTACTGCCACGTTTTCCTGTGCATCAGCAGTTGAAGCTCCCAGGTGCGGTGTACATATGAAATTATCGAGTTCAAGAAGCGGTGACTTTTCGGGCGGCTCTTTTGCAAATACATCCAGCGCAGCGGATGCTACTTTTCCAGACTTAAGCGCCTTGTAAAGCGCTTCTTCATCAACAACCCCGCCCCTTGCCGCATTTATAATCCTGACGCCCTTTTTCATTTTTGCAATATTTTTAGCACCTATCAGGTTCTTTGTCTCATCTGTAAGAGGCACGTGGTTTGTAATAAAGTCTGATTTTTTAAATAACTCATTAAGCATGACACCTGTTACTCCCAGCTCATTCGCTTTTTCTTCGCTGAGATACGGATCGTATGCGACAACTTCCATTCCCATACCCTGGGCCATCTTTGCGACATGCTTGCCGATATTACCGAGACCTATAATACCGAGAGTTTTACCATAGAGCTCAACCCCCATAAATTTTTTCTTTTCCCACTTGCTCTGTTTAAGTGACGCTGTTGCCTGGGGAATCCGCCTTGCCATTGAAAGCATCAATGCAACCGTATGTTCAGCAGTTGTTATTGTATTGCCTCCAGGTGTGTTCATCACTACAATACCATTCTTGGTTGCAGCAGCTTTATCAACATTATCAAGGCCTGACCCTGCCCTGCCTACTACTTTCAGCTTTTTGGCTGCTTTTATTAAATCAGCCGTAACCTTCGTTGCGCTCCGTATAACAAGGGCATCATATTTGCCGATCTCTTTTTTAAGCTTTTCCGGCGGCATGCCGGTTTTTACATCTACCTTGAGACCTGCCTTTTCAAGAATTTTTACTCCCTTTTCAGATAAGTTGTCGCTTATAAGTACTTTCATTATTAACTCTTCTCTTTATTAAAAGTCCGGTTTTAAGGGCCTTAAAAAAGCCCTATTACAGATGGTCTATACAATATAAAGCCTAATATAATACTCTTTATGCGTTATTCTTTTCAAATTCTTCCATAAAAGAGATTAACGCATCCACACCTTCCTCAGGCATGGCATTATAAATACTTGCCCTCATTCCCCCGACACTGCGATGCCCTTTAAGGGTTACCAGACCCACCTCTTTCGCCTGCTCAAGGAATGTACCGTCAAGATCGGGATTAGCAAGGATAAATGGTACATTCATCCAGGAACGGTAGTCCGGATCAACAGGATTGCTGAAAAAATCCAGTTTTTCTATTGCTGAATAAAGCTTGTCTGCCTTGCGTTTATTAATTTCCGCCATTGACTCAAGGCCGCCCTTTTCCTTTATCCATTCGAAAACCAGCCCGGCAATATACCATGCGTACGTAGGTGGTGTATTGTACATTGAGCCGGCCTTTACGTGTGTAGCATAACTGAACATTGCGGGCGTTCCAGAAATCTCATCACCTGCCAGATCATCTCTTATGATTACTATTGTCAAACCAGCCGGTCCTATATTTTTCTGTGCACCGGCATAAATCAGGCCGTACTTTGAAACATCAAGAGGCCTGGACAGGATGGTTGAAGACATGTCGGCAACCAGCGGTACATCGCCGACTTCCGGTATATAGTGAAACTCAACTCCGACAATTGTCTCATTTGGTGTATAGTGAACAAAGGCGGCATCTTTATTTAGAGACCAGTCTGACTCCTGCGGAATGCCTGTGAAGTTTGCGGACTCTCCTGTTGCTGCAACATTCACATCACAAAAGCGCTTCGCCTCTGCAATGGCCTTTTTGGACCAGGACCCTGTATTTATATAGTCTGCTGTATTTTTTCCTCTTAAAAGGTTCATCGGCACCATGGCAAACTGAGCGGATGCCCCTCCCTGAAGGAACAGGACCTTGTAATTATCAGGAATTTTCAATATCTCTCTAAGGTCAGATTCCGCCTTTTCAGCTATTGACATAAATTCCTTGCCCCTGTGGCTCATCTCCATTACCGACATCCCGGTACCGTGCCAGTCCGTCATTTCAGAAGCAGCCTTTTTTATTACTTCTTCCGGAAGCATGGCCGGACCTGCGCTAAAATTATATATACGTGACATTTAACACCTCTGTAAATCCTGTGGAATGATCGTTGACAATGAGTTCAGAGATTTCATCTGTTTTCCGGGTTAAACTGCAGGGTAGATCCAATATAGAGGGAGTTTCTCAACATATCAACATTCTCTCTTATGACAAAGCCGGTAATCTTCTCAAGGATTTTATTTAAAGTTATAAACAGGAAATATTACAAAATATGGTGTTCCGTAAAGCAAAATTACCAACGCTGAAGACTATCATTTCGACTATATTTTGTCAAGCATATTACCGGAATTTCCAACAAATTATAAACCTTGAATTTTAGTTTATTTTCATATATGTTTAACCACTAATACACAGTATCAACAACCCTACTATTTCTACTATTCTTTTATTTAAAAGAATAAATAAAGAAGAGGCATATATATGTTGTTAACATACTGGAAGGTACATATCTTGTATGATTAAATAAAAAGCTGTGTATAAATTACTATTTTTTGCTTTTGTCATGCCCGAAGATTTTAATCTGGCATCCAGAAGTCATTAAAAAACTGGATTTCCGGGTTGGATCTCACGAGGGTCGATTCGACCCGCTCAACAAACTACG
>JBDLIC010000156.1:0-8008 GCA_039715075.1 Nitrospirota bacterium | reverse complement strand
AAGCTTGATATTGTTTTATCAGAAGATATATTCAATGAATATCAACGGGTTGCACATGAGTTGTCTAAGCAGTTCAAAGAAGTAGATATTTCTACACTTCTCGATCTTCTTACGGTAAACGCCATTTGGGTTGAAGCTCCGCAACTTCCCTTTAATGTCTCGGCTGATCCGGATGATGATAAGTTCTTGGCTTGCGCCTTGGCAAGTCGAACAAAAGTTATTGTGAGTGGAGATAAACATTTATTAACAGTATCAGGTTACAGAAGTATTGAGATTATAAAGCCGAGTTTATTTATTGAACGGCACTTAAAAAAGAAAAAAAGATAACAAAACATTGGTCTCGAATGCAAGCCAGCAGTGCTGAACATGCATGGGAAGACTATATTTACTGGCAACGTAATGATAAGAAAACTTTCAAATTAATTAAAGACATTCAGAAGAATAAATATCAGGGCATCGGAAAGCCGGAGCCCTTAAAACATAGCTTAACTGGTTATTGGTCAAGGCGAATAACAAATGAACACAGAATAGTATGTGAGATCCATGATAAACAAGTGCTCATTGTACAGCTTAGATATCACTATTAACAAACGAGGACATGACCACAACAATAGTAAACCCGATAATTCCGAAAACTCGCCTCAATGCATTGCAGGCTAATTGGGAAATATAATCTGCAAGTAAATATATTGAATATCATTGATCTAATGCCGGCAGCCTGCCGGCAACTAAACCCCTCAGGAGCCGCCGTAGCCGACAGTTACTTTGTCCCCTTCAACAATTACAGGGACCTGCCTCTGCCCGTTGGAGTGTTTTAACATTTCATCAAGCTTTGAACTGTCCGATTTAACATCGTAATACTCTGCATTTCCAAAGTCCGACCTGGCTTTGTCCGTAAAGGGTCAGCCGTCCTTTCCATAGATAAGAACTTTGTCCGCCATATAAGCACCTCCATTTTGGGATATAGAGCTATTATACATTAAAAAAGCGCGGAAGACCGGAAGCGGGGAAGTGAGAAAGCTCAAGAATCATTTTGACCCTTGAGCTTTCTCACTTCCGCACTTCTTTGCTCTTTTGCTCTTTTTAGATTAAGATTGATTTTATGGGAAAATTCCATAAAGCAGGACCAGATGAACCCCGCTATCTGATTATTCCGGCTGCAGGCCTCGGGACACGGATGAGGGTTGTTAACCCTGATCTCCCCAAGGAGCTTCTGCCTGTCGGGCATAAGCCGGCCATACAATATGCTGTTGATGAAGGTGTCTCCGCCGGCATAAACAATATCATCATTATTATAAGCAGGCAAAAGGAGATAATCCGGCAGTACTTTGAAGAAAGCAGCAGAGTAAAAAAACTGTTCCCCGCTTTTTCTGAAGAAATAATTCAAACCAACGAGAAATGTTCTTTCACCTTTTTCTATCAAAAAGAGCTGTCAGGGGAAGCTGATGCTATCAGTTATGCCGGGGACATCGCAGCAGGACACTCAGTTGCAATAATTTATCCTGATGATATATATTTCCCCGCGCCCGGAGCGCTTGCATTCCTGAAGTCCTTTAAATCATACGGGCCTGATATTTTCGGCCTGATAAATGTGTCACCGGACAATGCCGCCTGTTACAGCAACTCCGGAAGAGTAGATGTCATACCTGTTAAAGATCCCATATACAAAATTAAACGCTTCCATAAAAAAGAAGAAGGCAACTTTACTCTCCGCTTTAAGAAAGAACTCCGGACCTGCGGGATCAGCATTTTCGGCCCCCATCTTTTTGAAAATATTGAAAAAGCAAGAGCCACTGTAAGGGAAGGAGAATTTACTGACGGACCGGTCATTGAATCGATACTTATGGAAAGGGATATTTCCGGCTGCCGGCTGCCCGGCACAATTTATGACATCGGAAATCCGGCAGGTTACAGGATATGTATTGAACATAATGCGAAAAAAGGCTCTATAATAGAACAATGACCGCTAATATAAAAAGGAAAAAATCATACTGTTTTAAATGCATAATTCTCCTGCCCTGCCGCCTTCATGCAATATTCGGGCTAAATTGCTTTTCAGAGATTTTCTGTGGGATAATTACTGATGTCTTTAAATTTTGCGCGTTTCAGAAAGCCGAGCAGATATATCGGCAATGAGGTGAACATTGTCCCCAGGGACGGAAATGTAAAAGTGGCCCTCTGCTTTCCCGATACATACGAGATCGGGATGTCTCATGTTGGATTAAAAATTCTGTACACGATAATTAACAATATACCTTCTGCTTCTGCGGAAAGAGTCTTTGCCCCATGGATAGATTTTGAATCATATATCAGGCAGCACGATATTCCTTTAGCATCACTGGAATTTCAGCGCCCGTTAAGTGAGTTCAATATTGTGGGTTTCACACTACAGTATGAACTCTCATATACCAATATACTGAACATGCTGGACCTGGGCGGCATTCCGCTCAACTCTGAAGACCGGGGAGATGATTTCCCGCTTATCATCGCGGGAGGTCCCTGCGCTGTTAATCCGCTTCCGCTGGCACCATTCATTGACGCCTTTGTTATCGGAGACGGTGAAGAAATTATAAAGGAGATCGTTGATGTTTATTCGGGGGCCGGAGACAAAAATGATCTGCTTAACGCGCTTGCTGAATTAGAGGGAGTATATGTACCTTCAGTCCATGACAGAAGCAAGAAAAGAATTAAAAGAAGGTTTGTCGAAGACCTTGATCAGGCGGTTTTTCCTGATTCTCCTGTGCTGCCGTATACTCCGCTCGTCCATGACAGGGTTGCTGTTGAAGTAGCAAGGGGATGTACAAGGGGATGCCGTTTTTGTCAGGCCGGGATGATCTACAGGCCGCTGCGGGAAAGGTCCCCGGAAAATGTCCTCTCACTTGCACAGACCTCCCTGGCGAATACGGGATATGATGAGGTTTCTTTTATTTCTCTGAGCACCGGAGACTACAGCAGCCTGCTGCCCCTGATCAAATCATTCAATAAAGAGTGTGCAGGCTCTCACATCTCTGTATCCCTCCCTTCATTAAGGGTAGCCTCGATAAACAGCGATGTACTTAAAGAAATAAAGAGTGTAAGGAAAACAGGGTTCACCATTGCTCCCGAGGCAGGCACGGGGAGGCTTCGTGATGTAATAAACAAGGACCTCACAGATGAAGAGTATGAGGCAACACTCGAAAAGGTCTTTAAAGAAGGCTGGAAGAAAATCAAGCTATATTTCATGATAGGACTTCCAACAGAGACAATGGAAGATATAGACAGCCTTATAAACATGGCAATTTTTGCACAGAAGAAAGGCAGGCAGATTGCAGGCCGGAGGATGGATATTAATGTGGGCATTTCAGCCCTGGTCCCTAAACCTCACACACCTTTTCAGTGGGAAGGACAGGACTCAATGGCAGCATTGAGGGAAAAACAGGACTATATTAAAAAGGCCTTCAGAAAGCGGGGCATTCATTTTAAGGGCCAATATGTTGAGAACAGCCTGATGGAAGCTGTTTTCTCGAGGGCAGATAAAAAATGTTCCGAACTGCTCCTGAAGGCATGGGAACTGGGGTGCCGGTTTGACGCCTGGTCCGAGCATTTTAATTTTGATAAATGGATAGAGGCCTCAGAGAAGACCGGTATTAATCTTCATGAATACGCCTCCAGAAACTTCGATCTTGACGATGAACTTCCATGGGACTTTATTGATACGGGTATCACGAAAGGTTTCCTGAAATCAGAGTATAAAAAGGCCATGAACGAAAAGACCACACCTGACTGCAGGGAATCCTGTTATGGGTGCGGGCTTGAATGCAAAGACAGAAATCAGAAGTCAGAAGTCAGAAGTCAGGAAAAGGATAAAGATAGTCCAGGTCCCGGGTTCCGGGGTTCTGATAAAATTAAAGTGCCGGGCAGGTTGAGAGTCAGGTTTTCAAAGACCGGGGAAATGCGCTATCTTTCGCATCGTGAACTCATAACAGCACTGTTCAGGGCGATGAAAAGGGCAAGTGTGCCTCTTGCATATTCTTCGGGATTTCATCCGCACCCGAAGATCTCACTTGGTCCTGCCCTTGCAGCCGGTGTTGAAGGATTGAATGAGTTCTTTGACATCGTGATAAACTCTGTTATTGACCCGGGTCGTTTTAAAACCAGGCTAAACATTGAACTCCCTGAAGGGCTTACAATTTTGAACGCAGCACTGATCCCGGTGAGCGAACCGTCTTTAAATGACATGTTTTCCATGTATCAGTATGAAATACAGATTGATGACGAGCTAAAGAAACAGATAACCTCCTTCATTAAAACAGAAAATTGCCTTATATCAAGGAAAAAGAAAAAAGTGGATATAAGGCCTATGGTCAAAAATGCAGAGATCAAAGGCAATATACTGGACCTCACCCTTACCGATACAGAGGAGGCAAACGCAAGGCTTCACGAAATACTGGGTGAAATGCTGCAATTAACATCCGAAGAAGTACAGTCATTAATCATAAAAAGAATTTCCCTTTATGGTTATACTAATAAGGCTAATCAGAAGAGCCTTGTAAGGAACGGCTAAAAATGACCGGAAAAATTATCATAAATGTATCCCCAGAACAGACCCGCGTGGCTCTGCTTGAGTCTAATACCCAGCTCTCAGAGCTTTATATCGAGAGGATAAAAGAGGCCAGCCTCGTCGGAAATGTGTATAAAGGCAAAGTCGTCAAGATCCTGCCCGGGATGCAGTCCGCATTTGTTGACATAGGACTTGAAAAGGCGGCATTTCTTCATGCCGCAGATGTCCTGTCCGGCTTTGATTACTCCATCTTCGGAGAAGATATTGAAGAGACAGTCCCGATGAACCTTCCGATTGAAGACATGCTTCAGGAAGGAGAGGATGTATTTGTTCAGGTATCAAAGGATTCGATCGGTTCCAAGGGCGCAAGGGCCACATCCTATATCACCCTCCCGGGAAGGCACCTTGTACTTATGCCGGGTGTCGAACATATAGGCGTATCCAGAAAGATCCTTGATGAAGAAGAAAGGACCCGCCTCAAGGACCTGATAGGCGCACTCAAACCGGACAATTTCGGTTTTATCATAAGAACTGCAAGTGAGGGCTGCACAGAAGATGAATTGAAGAAAGACATTGATTATCTCATGCTCCTCTGGGACAACATCGACAAGAAAAAAGATAAAGTCAATTCACCTCATCTGCTATACAGTGACCTTGACCTTTCGCTGAGAAGCGTCAGAGACCTGCTCGGACATGAAATAGACAAGCTGCTGGTTGATTCAAAGGAAGAATATGGCAAGATTGTTGAGTTCGTCAACACATACTTACCAAAACTTGGATCAAAGATAGAGCTTTACGAGGAGAAAGAACCTATCTTTGATGCCTATGGTATTGAACTCGAAATACCAAAGGCCCTCGGAAAACGTATCTGGCTGAAATCCGGCGGGTATATAATTATAGACCAGACAGAGGCACTGACATCTATTGATGTTAATACAGGAAAGTTCGTAGGAAAGTCTTCCCTTGAGGACACAATATTCAAGACCAATATTGAAGCGGTCAAGGAGATCGCATACCAGATAAGACTGAGAAACCTCGGAGGAATAATCATAATAGATTTCATAGACATGGAAAAGGAAGAAAACAGACAGAAACTGTTTTCAGTTTTCCAGGAAGCAATGGACAAGGACAGGGCAAAAAGCACAATACTCGAGGTCTCGGAGCTCGGCCTTATCCAGATGACCAGGAAGAGGGTAAGGGAAAGCCTGGAAAGAGTGCTCTGCGAACCATGTGCTTACTGCGACGGTAAAGGTTTTATTAAATCACCTGCAACGGTATGTTATGAAATATTCATGGAATTAAGAAGAATCGCCCAGACAAATAAAAACAGCAAAATACTGATTACAGCCAACCCACAGGTAGCTGACCTCATATACGATGATGAACGGGAAGGGATCGAAGAAATTGAGAGAGAGAATAAATTCAAGATCATTGTCAAAGCCGACAAAGATTTTCATCAGGAGTACTACGAAGTAGCAACGTTATAATAACCGTTCCAACCGCTTGAACCGTTTGAACCGCTTGAACTGTTTCAGCTGCTTTTTCTGTTCAAACGGCTCAAGCGGCTGGAACGGCTCAAGCGGTTTTTTAAATGACCCTGGAAATTAAATTCAATAAACTAAAAGAAAACCTGAATAACATGGACAGGGTGATAATAGCCTTTTCCGGAGGAGTTGACAGCACGTTTCTTTTAAAGGCAGCTTCTGTGTCCGGGTTGGACAAAATTCTTGCCGTAACCGGTCTATCCGAAAGTCTTCCTGAAGAGGAAGCATCTTTTGCCGGAGAGATCGCCAGTTCACTTAAGGTAACGCACAGGACAATAGTGACGGAAGAGCTCAGCAACAGCAACTATACTGATAACCCTCCTGACAGGTGTTATTACTGCAAGAAGGAATTGTTTAGCCGATTAAGAGAAATAGCAGAGCAGGAGGATTTTACTTATATACTTGACGGTACCAATGCTGATGATGCCGGAGACTGGCGTCCCGGTTCACGGGCAGCCAGAGAAGAAGGAGTAAAGAGCCCCCTGCTGGATACAGGCCTGGGTAAAGATGAAATCCGTAAACTCTCCAGATCTCTGGGACTACCAACATGGAACAAACCTGCAACTCCATGTCTTTCATCCCGTTTCCCTTATGGACAGAAAATAACATCCGAAGCTCTTGACAGGGTCCATAAAGCAGAGTCCTTTATCCGCAGCTTCGGAGTAAAAGAGCTTCGTGTAAGAAATTATACTGAATCCGCCAGAATCGAGGTACTGCCTGAAGAGTTTCCCATACTGATGGACAATCAAACAAGGCTGAAAATAATTGATTATCTCAAGTCACTCGGTTACAGGTATATAACAATTGACCTGCAGGGCTTCAGGAGCGGGAGTTCGAATGAAGTACTAGAAATAAAGGGTTCAAGGGTTCAAGGGGCCGAGGGTTCAAGTGAACAGAACAAAAAAACAAAAGATTAAAAAAGATGAATTAAGGAATATTGAAAATAATTATTACAATTTCCTGAATCTTCTATTTCATGTTTTGATTTTTTCCCTCGAACCCTTGAACCCTCGACCCCTTGAACCCTGTTTTTATTATTATGAATGAATCAACTTACAGTCAGGAACTGTCAAAATGTGTCCGGTGCGGGACATGCAAAACACTCTGCCCGACCTATTTGACTACACTGAATGAAGCAGTCGGTGCGCGGGGAAGAGTAGCGCTGCTCGGGGAGCTTGTTGCAAAACGTCTACCGCCCACGAAAAGACTCGCTGAAATGATCTACAGCTGCATGCTCTGCGGTGCATGCAAAAACCTCTGCCCTGCTGGAATTGATATTCCTGAACTGATATATCAGGGGAGAATTGAACTGAAAAACTCTTTTTCTAAAACACGCCTGCTCAGAAAATCACTAAAATATACTATCGCAAGACTGGACAGCCTTCTCCCTCTTTTAAGGGGATGCCAGAGTCTTTTTTATAAACCCCTGCACAAAGCCGGAGTTCTCGGATATATTCCTGAAATATCAAAAGAACCCTTCAAAGAAAGCACGCAGGTCTTTAAGAACAAGAAAAAAGTCGGAAGGCTCGCTGTTTTCGCAGGGTGCAGCGTTAACTACTTTTATCCGAATATCGGCCGGGCCCTTTCAAGCATTCTTAAGACCTGAAACCTCTGGTCGGGCTTCAGGCTCAGCTTCTGTCAGCCTGCGCGGAGCGGGTGGCGCCAGGTGGCCTGCTCGTATATTCGACCTGCTCGCTGGAGCCGGAAGAGAACGAAAAGCAAGTGGATCGGTTTCTGAAGGAAAACCCCGGTTTTAGTAGGGACGCGCCGCCCGCGGCGGTGTCTGAGACACTTCTGACGGAGTTGGGAGACCTGTTGGTGCTCCCGTGGGATCGAGGTACCGACGGGTCATATGCGGCTCGTCTGCGCAAGGAGGGGTGATGAAGTACCGGAGGAGGAGGGGGCTCGGAAGAGCTAGCACAGA
>JBDLIC010000155.1:0-8046 GCA_039715075.1 Nitrospirota bacterium | reverse complement strand
GAAATGCTATTGAAAAAGTTATGTATAACAGATTAAATAATTCAGAATAAAGAATAGTGGTCCCTGGAATTCTCCATGACATTACCATTTCATAAGACAAAGATTGTCTGCACGATCGGGCCGGCATCGGATACACTGGAAAAAATGGTGCAGATGATCATGGCGGGCATGGACATTGCGCGCCTTAATTTCTCCCATGGAAACCTTGGCGACCATAAATCTGTTATTGATAATCTCCGTTCTGCAGCGAGAGCAACGGGGAGACGTGTTGCAATTATGGCTGACCTGCCCGGTCCGAAGATGCGGATAGGGGACTTCAAAGATGAGCCGGTTGAACTGATTGCCGGTGACAACTTTGTCATTACTGCCGATGACGTTGAGGGCAGCAGGGAGAGGGTTTCGGTAAGTCTGTCAAACCTGCCGCGGGTAGTCACTCCCGGAGACGCTCTGTTTCTGAATGACGGAATGATACATATGGAGGTGACGCGGGTTGATGGAAATGATGTTCATTGCCGCGTTATTGTAG
The DNA here is from genome assembly GCA_039715075.1 of Nitrospirota bacterium. GTDB lineage: Bacteria > Nitrospirota > Thermodesulfovibrionia > UBA6902 > UBA6902 > JBDLIC01. Next base: position 7,520 of record JBDLIC010000155.1, on the reverse strand, counting down.
GCGGAGAGCTGCGTTCGCGAAAGGGACTTAATATACCGGGGATTAATCCGGGGATCTCTGCCTTTACCGAGAATGATAATGCTATCCTAAAATTTGCCCTCGAAAATGGAATTGAGGCGGTAAGCCAGTCATTTGTCTCTGGTGCCGGGGATGTGCGGGCAGTAAGGGCGGCCGCAGCTTCTCTCGGCAGTTCCCCTTTTATAATTGCAAAAATTGAGCGTGCGGATGCACTTAAGAATCTGGATGAAATTCTTGAAGAAGCTGACTGTATTATGATCGCCCGTGGTGATTTGGGGGTCGAGATCCCCATTGAAGAGATTGCTGTTGTTCAGAAGGGGATCATGAAAAAGGCCAATAAGGCAGGCAAGCCGGTCATTACCGCAACAGAAATGCTCGAGTCCATGATTGAGCACCGCCGTCCCAGCCGTGCTGAGACAACAGATGTGGCGAATGCCATAATGGATGGTACAGACTGCGTTATGCTGTCTGCTGAATCTGCGATCGGCAAGTATCCGGTCGAGGCTGTTGCCATGCTCTCAAGAATAGCTGAGGTAACTGAACCTCACATTTCCGGATATCGCAGAGAGGAAGCTGTAATGACATATGGAAATGAAGATGCAGTCGATCTGGTGGATTTGATATCACAGAATGTTAACCTTATACTTGGCAGGATTATGCCAGCGGCCGTTTTTATACCCACTCTCAGCGGTGCTGCGGCAAGAAGTGTGGCCCGGTTCAGGCTTCCTGTATGGCTGGCAGCAATAAGCCCTGATGACGCGGTATGCCAGCAGCTTCAATTTTCATACGGGGTTTTTCCTGTCCATGTGCCTGATTATCCCGAAGACTGGAATGCCTTTACAAAGGAGTGGCTTAATGCACGCGGGATCGAGGGAAGGTATGCAGTCCTGACAGAGGGCCCGTCTGTTAAAAACCCGAATTCCAATAACCGCATAGAGATAATTGATCTCAGGAGGCTGGAGAAATAGGAAAAGGGGGGACTTGAAAGGAGAACTTTTCATCCCCTTTTACAAAAGGGGTATTCAAGTTCATTCCTTCATAAATGTAGATGAAAATTATGTCCAGATGTTATAAACTTGTAAGGGAGTTAATAACGTTACTGCTGTAAAACACTTAAGAGAATAGACCAGGGAAAAAACATTTTCTTACCTGAATATTAATTAATAAAACAAAAAGGAGATGAACACTATGGTTAGTTACAGGGATCTGGGACTTGTTAACACAAACGAGATGTTTAAGAAGGCAATGGAAGGTAAATTTGCTGTTCCTGCTTATAACTTTAATAACATGGAGCAGCTCCAGGCAATTATACAGGCATGTGTTGACACGAAGTCACCTGTAATTATACAGGTCTCCTCTGGTGCCCGTAAGTATGCGAATTCCACACTCCTCAGGAATATGGCAAAGGGCGCTGTTGAGTATGCTAAAGAACTTGGACATGAGATTCCCATCTGCCTGCACCTTGATCATGGCGATACATTTGAACTCTGCAAGGATTGTGTTGATAATGGATTCTCCTCTGTTATGATTGACGGTTCCCACCATTCCTATGAAGAAAACATTGCATTGACCAAAAAAGTTGTTGAATATGCACATCAGTTTGATGTATCAGTAGAGGGTGAGCTGGGTGTACTTGCAGGCGTTGAAGATGATGTGTCTGCTGAAAAGTCTACTTATACAAAACCTGCGGAAGTGATTGACTTTGTAAACAGGACAGGTGTTGACAGCCTCGCGATTTCTATCGGCACCTCACACGGTGCAAATAAATTCAGGCCTGAACAGTGCACAAAAAATGAAGACGGTACCCTTATTCCGCCGCCGCTGAGATTCGATATCCTTGAGGAGATCGAGCAGAAGCTGCCGGGATTTCCAATTGTACTCCATGGGTCCTCTTCGGTTCCGCAGGACATGATTAAGATGATTAACTCCTATGGCGGCAATCTGAAGGACGCTGTCGGCATTCCTGAAGAGCAGCTTAGAAAAGCCGCCAAGTCTGCGGTGTGCAAAATAAACATTGATTCGGATGGAAGATTGGTAGTTACCGCCCTTGTCAGAAAAGTGCTTGCAGAAAAACCGGCTGAATTTGATCCGAGAAAGTATCTCGGTCCTGCAAGGGATGCGCTCAGAGAGCTTCTTAAGCATAAAAATATCAATGTTCTTGGTTCTGCCGAGCAGGCATAAGAAACAATTAGCAATTAGTAATTATCAATGAACAATTAACCTGAATGTCCCGTTTACAAAACGGGGTATTCAGGTTTTCCTATCATGTCTCCCCCTTTGGAAAAGGGGGATTAATTTATAATTATAGTATTCACAAATCCCCCCTAACCCCCCTTTACTAAAGTGGGGAACTTCAAGCTTCACTAATATGTTGAAGTTGACATTTATTCTATCGTAAAAAACGGTTCTGTTATTGACTCCCGCCGGCATACCGGACATTTACCGGGTTTTTTGTACCGTTCCCTTTTATTAAAGGAAAACCCGCACTTCCTGCATTCCGCAGGGATGATAATTAACTTTTTTCCTCCCTTGCTGACTGTCTTATGAATATGCTGGAGGTGCTCGTATATCTGTTTTTCAGAGATACTTACATCTTTGGATATGTCTTTAACAGAAAGGACCTGCCCGGTAAGAACAGATACGATATTTTGCCGGACCGTTTCCTGCCTGCCAGCCGGGATGAATGGTTTTTTTGGTTTATTTTTCATAATAAAGACAGGTGTCGAGGGTTCAAGGGTTCGAGGGTTAACTTCTAAAAACTTATAGCATATATTATGTGTACTTACAATTCAGATCAGGAATTTTTCCCTTGACCCCTCGAACCCCTGAATCCTTGAACCCTATTTTTTTTATTTCTATTATAATATCTGATTATGAAGAGAGAAAGCTGGATGCTTCTTTTTGCAGTGGGTGCCATTTTTTTCGGTTGGCCTATTATCAGCATTTTCGATTATAACCTCTCAAAATATCTGTTTCTGGCATGGTTTATTTTTATCGTGCTTATTTTTATTGCGACCTCATACAATAAAAAGGGAAACAACGGAGGATAAGTGTTTTCCCCGGTTTTTTTATTTTCCATTATTTTTGCCTATCTGGTGCTGCTTTTTCTCATTGCCCATTTTGCTGAACGGATGGACAAAAAGGGGAGCAGGCTAGTATCCAACCCCTATGTTTATTCTCTTTCGCTTGCGGTTTATTGTACTTCCTGGACCTTCTATGGAAGTGTCGGGAAGGCGGCAAACGCAGGACTCAGCTTTCTCACCATATATTTAGGGCCCACTCTGATGGCTGCATTATGGTGGCTGGTCCTCAGAAAGATAGTCTATATATGTAAAGAGAACAGGATCACAACAATATCGGACTTTATTGCTTCAAGGTACGGGAACTCTCTTTTCCTGTCGGCCCTCATAACTTTTGTTGCGGTCATCGGTATAACTCCGTACCTGGGTCTCCAGCTCAAGGCCATCATGCATACCTTTTCCATACTTACCGGACAACCCGGGGGCTCCCGTTTTGCGGGGTGGACGATTGCACTTTTACTCGGGATTTTTGCGGTCTTTTTCGGGGCCCGGAGGGTCGATGTTTCAGAGCGGCACAGCGGTTTGGTATTTGCTGTTGCCTTTGAGTCTGCAATAAAGCTCATTGCATTTATATCGGTGGGGGTCTTTGTTACCTACGGCCTGTTTAATGGTTTTGATGACATCTTTGACAGGTTCAGACTCACGGAATTTGCGGCAAATATGACACTTGGTGAGGAGGCAAATGTAAGTTTTCTTGAATGGACTTCTCTTACGTTTTTATCGATGATGGCAATCATGTTTCTTCCCCGGCAGTTTCAGGTATCTGTTGTTGAGAACTCCTCGGAGAAGCATATTAAAAAGGCAATGTGGCTGTTTCCCCTCTATCTGTTTCTTATTAATATTTTTGTCCTGCCTATTGCTTACGGCGGGCTTCTCCTTGGCGAACCCCAGAACAACGCGGATTATTTTGTTCTGAGCATTCCCCTTAAGCAGGGGGTTCCCATGCTCGCCCTGTTTATTTTTATAGGCGGGTTCTCCGCTGCTACGGCGATGATTATCGTTGAGTCGCTGGCGCTCAGCACTATGGTAATGAATAGTTTTGTTATGCCTGCTGTCTGGAGAATGAAGGCAATGAAAAGTTTCTATGCCATGATACTGAACACAAGGAGAATAGTTATTATCGGGCTTGTTTTTCTCGGATATACATTTGCCATATATATAGGAGAGTTTTACAGTCTTGTCAATATTGGACTTAAGTCCTTTGAGGCGGTAACAATTTTTGCGCCTTCGTTTCTCCTGGGACTTTACTGGAAAGGCGGAAATAAAAAGGGTGCTATTGCCGGCATCCTGGTGGGATTCAGTATCTGGATATATACGCTTATCATCCCGGCCTTATTGAAGGCAGGCATTATTGCTGAAGGGGGTGTGATGGATTATATATTCAGTTCGACCTTTCTGAATCCTACAGCCCTTTTTGGTCTTAAGGGCCTTGACCAATGGAGCCATTCCCTGTTCTGGGGACTGCTGCTGAACCTTTTCTTTTATGTTTCTGTTTCTGTATTTACAAAAAAGACGGACGCTGAGACAAGGCAGACAATAATATTTGTGGATTCATATTCTCCTCTCAAGCTCGGTCTGTCCAACAGGCCAAAGAGTGTTGATGAGATAGAAATGATCCTGGCTGAGTATATCGGGGCTACCGGAGCTGCCGAAACAGTTAACCGGTTTTTAAGGAAAAATGGAATTGCAAGAGATTCCATAGATCATGAGTGGCTGCTGAGGTTGAAAAGTGAGGCGGAAAATCTGCTTTCCGGAGCCCTCGGCCCGTCGATCAGCAACCTTATTTTCCAGGATGGTGCGTACCTGACAGGTGATGAAAAGGTGAGACTGTCGGATTCGGTAAAGAGGATTTCGAGCAGTCTTATGCTGTCCCGGCAGGAACTTGCCGAGAAAAACAGACAGCTTGCCCTGCTTAAGGAATTCAGCGAAAACATTATCGAGAGTATTCCCCTTGGTGTTGCTACACTTGATGAATCCCTTAAGGTCAAGTACTGGAACAAGGCGATGAAAACAATAATCGGGATTGACCAGTCTGATGCTCTTGACATTGAGGCTGACCTCCTTCTGAGGTGTCTTGAGCCTGATCTGTTTACACCCGCTATCAGGGAGGGAGAGGTTACCTGCAAGAGAAATCCCGGTTCCGGGCCGCAGATGATCCTTAAAGTGAACCTCAGCAGTCTTACCGGAGACCAGGCCGGATATGTTCTCGTAATCGAGGACATCACGGAAAAGAAAAAAATTGAGGAGGACCTCTTCAGGACCACAAAACATGCCAGTATCGGCAGGCTCGCTGCCGGCGTATCTCATGAAATAGGAAATCCTCTTGCATCAATTTCCTCGCTGGTCCAGGAGCTTCTTGCAGAGAAGCAGTCGTCCTTTGGATTTAACTCTTTAAGCACAATAAATATGCATATAGACAGGATTGCCAGAATCGTACGGAACCTGGGAGACTTTGCGAGACTGCATCCGAGACAGAAAGTTTCCACTAACCTCAGGAATATCATTGAAGGCACGATAAATCTTGTTAAGTATGACAAAAATTTCAGGAAGATAGATATAAATACTGATATTGAGGAAACCCCGGAGTTCAAAATCGATCCGGACCAGATGCAGCAGGTATTTTTAAACCTGATGCTCAATGCAAGGGACGCAATGCCTGAGGGCGGCAGCATTTCGATATCAATCAGTCACAACAACGGATATGTCAAGACGATTTTTTCTGATACAGGTACAGGGGTTGATTATGAAACCAGAGACAAGCTGTTCGACCCGTTCTTCACGACCAAGGGGACAAAGGGGACGGGTTTGGGACTGAGCATATGTTATAGTATCATCAAGGATCATGGAGGAACAATAGAGATTGATTCTGTAAAAGACCGCGGTACAAAGTTTATCATTAAATTACCGTTAAAAAGAGAACTTAAGGAAGAATTAGAGGGCTAAACAGGAAAGGAAATGAGAGCGGGAAATGCGGGAAAAGATGTAAGGCGGGAAATGGAGTCTTTCCCGAGTTTTCAGCCTTTCGCGCATTTCCCGCCTTTCTCGCATTTTGTGTGAACCATGCCAAAAAGCATATTAATAGTAGAAGACGAAGAGACATTAAGGGAATCGCTTAAACGGATTTTCGTTAAAGAAGGTTTTAGCGTTGATTCAGTCGATTCAGCTGAAGAGGGGCTCGATTTTCTGGAGGCCAACATATATGATGTCATTATTTCGGATATTATACTGCCAGGAGTAGACGGAATTGAAATGCTGACACGAATCCGCCAGGAACTTCCGGACCAGATATTTATTGTTATGACAGCATATGCCTCCATTGAAACAGCAATCAGGGCGCTCAGGGCAGGGGCATATGATTATATAATGAAGCCTATTATGCATGAGGAAATAAAGCAGGTTGTAAGAAATGCCCTTAGGCAGAGACATCTGCAGATTGAAAATGTTTTATTAAAAAGAGAGATCGGTAAAAACTATGATTTCAGCAGCATCATAGGTGAAAGCGCGTCCCTGCAGGTAATCATTGAAGAAGTGAAAAAAATTGCTGATACAAAGAGCAATGTGCTTCTGCTTGGAGAGACAGGTACGGGAAAAGAGCTGTTTGCCCGGGTTATTCATAACAGCAGTTCACGCAGAGATATGCCCTTTGTCCCGATAAACTGCTCTGTGATTCCTGAAAACCTGCTGGAAAGCGAGCTGTTCGGACATCTTAAAGGGTCCTTTACAGGGGCCGTTACATCCAAGAAAGGCCTGTTCGAAGAAGCGGATGGCGGTACGATATTTCTCGATGAAATAGGCGATATAAATCCGTTTTTTCAGATTAAGCTTCTGAGGGTCCTTGAAGACCAGATGATAAGGCCTGTAGGCAGTACCAAGGCAGTCAAGGTCGATCTGAGGATCATAGCTGCAACAAATAAGGACCTGGAAATTTCGGTAAAAGACGGGGAATTCAGGGAAGACCTTTTTTACAGGGTTAATACAATAACTCTGCGCATCCCGTCGTTGAGGGAAAGAAAAGATGACGTTACTCTTCTGATAAGACATTTTCTTGCAAAGTATTCACTTGAACTCCAGAAACATATTTCTGAAATTGATGACGAGGCACTTTCACGTATGACCAACTACCCATGGCCCGGAAATATAAGGGAACTCCAGAATGTTATTGAAAGGGCAATCCTGCTGGCTGATAATGGCAGGATAAATGCTGCAAATCTGCCGGAAGCAATAAAGGGCGGGGGAACATTCCAGGAGGCCTCAATCGAAAAGAAACTCTCTATCGAGGGCTATACGAAGGCCTTTATCATGAAATATCAGCCTGCCAATAACGAACAGAAGCTGGCATCCATGCTCGGTATCACAAGGAAGTCCCTCTGGGAGAAAAGAAAAAAGTGGGGGATTGAGAAAGCGTGAAACGCTAGAAATGCG
>JBDLIC010000154.1:0-8318 GCA_039715075.1 Nitrospirota bacterium | reverse complement strand
ACCTCATTTTTAAGTCCATATACCCCCCGCGCATATCGATCAATGATATTGCGTTGCACAAGTCGATAGAGCTCTACATTCAGAGCTTCAGCTGTCGTGCTGGAAACATTTACAAGCTCATTTATCGTGAACAGCTTTTTATTATAAACTTCTCTCTGTTCCTCAAAGAACTTTTGCCATTTGGTTGTCTTCATGATTTGTCACCCTTTATGAGTTTCAATTTGTCAGTTAATATTTCCATCACGCGAGTGAAAACAGCCTTTGCCCCGCCTCCCATGTTGATATTGTCAGCAGCTTCTGGATCAAGCTGGTCCTCTATTACTGCAGCTACTCCACGAATGCGGATATCCCTGGCATCCAATAATTTATTAATCTGCTTAGTGACCATTGAGCTATTTATTCCTAGTTCCGTTAGCTTCTGGGCAATCCTTTCGGGAGAATTTTTGGCAAATTTGTCTTCAAACAAGAAGATATCAACTATATCTCGATCTCTAACGTATACGCTATTTAGTAGAGTAATAACTTTGCTTTCTATCATATCAAGATCAGATCTTGTCAAATACACAACTCCATCTGTTGTGCGGGGCACTGGTTCGTCAAGTGCTTCGATCTTCAATATATCAACTGATATTTCAATTCTACTATCGCGAAAATCCTTGATGTAGAAAGCAAGATCAGCAGTTTTTACCAGGGATGTGTCCGTATCCGGGCCTGTTGCTGGACCAACATTTCCATCATATCCCAATTGCTCCTTCACCTGTGGCAGAAGCTTCTCTCTGAACAAAGAAATAAGCCCATTGCGCTTTTGCTCAAGGTCTTCTGATGAATGGTAATCAACATCCATTGATAACCTTGGACTGTTATCTAAGAGTCGAAAGCGATAACCACCAATCAAGTGTAAGTTCCTGCCTTCACGGCTTGTTGCCAGCATTTTGACAATAATTTTCTGGATTTTTTCCAGTATGTTTTTAGTGTGCTCATTCATGTAATGATCTATAACAATTATGTTATATTATATTACCTAATCTGCTATATTTATGTCAAGAAACCAAGGTAAATGTTACTATAGGTAATCTTTTATAACATTTTTGTTATAATATATTACTTAATCAGCTATATTTGTGTCAAGTAACTAAGGTAAACATTACAATAGGTAATGTTATATAACAATAATGTTATAATATATTACCTAAAGCGTGTTTTATTATTTTCAATCCATTCATCCATATCATCGCCAAATATATCTATTAGCAGTCCATGGCACTGCATTTAATTTCCTGTCATTTATCACTTGCAAAGGACAACAGGGCATTCACATTCTGCCGGAATATCTCCTTAGGCCCTTCATCTTCCGGATTTTTTTCCACTTCAACTATGCCGAACGTAGCGCAAGCTTCATATGTTATTTCACGGCAGTGGTCGCTGTATTTTTTCAATGCAGCGTCAAAAGATTTTCTGCTGTTACGGGGGTCAAAATGCCTGAACTCATCAGCTGCGGCCTCTATTACGGGAACAGATTTATTAAACCTTTCAAAAATTTCACTTTCCCAATACTTTTTAATCGGGTACAGCCCCTCCAGTTCGGTCAGGACCCTGGCCCGGAATACGGCAGCAGCCCTGTCAGCCTTATTCTTCTGCCCCTTGCTCCTGACAATGTAACCAACAATAAAAACCACTGCAATAAAACCGGCAACTGCTAAAATACTGCCTGTTGTGATATCAATCATTCCTGACTTCTCCCTGTTGCGGCTGAATTAGTAATTGAAATTAAACTGCAATAGTATGAAAAATCTATACTATACTGTCAAGATAAAATAGGACAGCAGAAAAATAATAACTTATGATTTACGATTAACGAGCAAGGAATGACGAATGACGAACTTTTTTTACTTCGTCAATCGTCAATCGCTATTCGTCAATTTCTTTTTTTCTTCATAATTTTTTTGCGCCTTCCCTGCAAGGTTTTCATTTCTTCCGTGTCTATTACCTCCAAAGCGTATTTCAGGAGTTGAAAATGATTACTGGCTATTAACTTAAAAGTATAAAAAGGGAGGTATCATGAAGGAAGGCATTACTAACAAAATCATTACTCTTTTTACATTATCGGTCATTATCATGGTATTTGTATACCAGTGTCATCCCGTTCAACCGGAAAGTAAAAACCCTGATATGCACAGGAAACCGCCTCAGGTTGAACTCCCTGAAGTATGGGAATACGAGAAAATTTTCAAAAATGAGGAATTATCAAAATTGGCATATCTTCCGCAGACTGCATCTGATGCACCACTTGTTGCGTTGATCGGGTTATTCCTTATGGCAATGGGAAGTCTCATTGGCCTTTTTAAACTTCAAACAGGCAGAAACGGCGAATTACGAAGTAATTAAAAAAACTTCGTCAATCGTCATTCGTCAATCGCTATTCGTCATTCGCCGTTAAGGACGCTTATAACAGAGCAATATAACAATGAAAAAGCCATTCAGATATTTAATAGTCATATGCATCCTGGCCGGCTCCACCATGGTCGCACACTCCGGCTATTTTTACGCCAGGGGAATACTTGCTCAGTTCCTTCTGGAACAGACCTGGGAAAAAAGTAAAAGGGAAAAGAAATTCATCAAACCATGGAGCTGGGCAGATACTATCCCGGTCGCAAAACTCAAAATAAAATCCATCGGTTTATCAAAGGTTGTAATGAACAATGCAGACAAAATATCTTTAGCACTTGGACCAGCCCATATTCCGGAAACCGCACGGCCCGGATCTGAAGGCAATATAGCCATTGCAGGCCATAGAGACACTTTCTTTAAAAACCTAGGATTGCTGAATAGAGGGGAGGTGATAGAACTGGAATCCATGGGCGCGGTCCAGTATTTTATTGTTACAAACATCCATATCACTCACCCGGAAGATACCCGCTGGATAGAGAATACCATTGATGATACTATCACGCTCATTACCTGCTATCCCTTCAAATATGTAGGTCCCGCACCCAAAAGGTATGTTGTCCGAGGGGAACGGCTTTAACTGTGTCAACTGCAACCTTTGCATCCTCAAAGACCGGTTCTTTGAGGATCGATGTGGAATAGCCTTCTTGAGGAATGTTGTTTTCTTCATACAACCTCCTGACGGTTATTTTGCCAGAAAGCTCTATTTATAACTTGTCTATTTTTAGGGAAGCTTACGAGTACCACTGAAACGTAAAAACATACCTAAAAGCAGTTTGAAAACCTTAAAACAATGCTAGCTAAAAAAGCTAGTGGTACTCGTTCAATCTCCAACGACTTGATAACTTAGTAGTGATATCTTAACTGTATAATTAGCACTTGGTCATCATGGATCTTATAGACTATTCTGTGCTCATTTGTTATTCGCCTCGACCAATATCCGGATAAGCTATGTTTTAAAGGCTCTGGCTTTCCAATGCCCTGATATTTATTTTTCTGAATGTCTTTAATTAATTCGTTGACTCTTTTTAAAGTTTTCTTATCAGTGCGTTGCCAGTAAATATAGTCTTCCCATGCATGTTCTGAAAAAATCAGTTTCATCCAACCAACTTCCGTTCTTTGCCCCTGCCTTTTTCAAGCTCCTCGATTGATTCCAGGAGTCGTTTTGTGTTCCTGGGACTGTGCAGCAAATATGCTGTTTCATTTAATGCTTCATAGTCCTCCAGTGACATCATTACAACAGCATCGTGTTGCTTCCGAGTAATAATCACTGGATCATGATCATCACACACTTCTTTCATTGTCTTTGCCAGGTTACTGCGCGCTGCAGTATAAGTAAGTGCCTTCATTTAAATACCTCCGTAATATTGTACATGTACTTATTGTTGTACATATCATAAGAAATGTCAATTAAATTATTTGTAGCCAATAACGCTGAGTTGACTTGATGCGAGCCATTGAGTACATTAACATGCAAAATGATATTTTGAATATGAAAAACAATGACAGCAAAACAGTCCCCGCTGGCTCGCATTCAATAATATCCCCCCGGGATGTGTTGGAGGTCTTTTTCTAATTCTCATATTGTTGTTCTCCTAATGATAATCTAAATAATCAACGCTTTCAGCGTTGCCTTCCTTAAAACAAAAAGTTATTCTCCAGTTGCCGGACACTTTGACAGCCCATATCCCTTTCTTTTTTCCTTTAAGTTGATGTAAATCTGATCCAGGATAATTCATGTCTTTAATATCCCTGGCTGCATCATGATTTTTTCTCAATAAGGCGACCTGATATAAACTTGTGCAATACGCTTGCAATTAATGTCTGATAAGGAAGTCCTTCTTCAACTGCCTTTTTCTGAATACCAACTAAGTCTTTCTCAGAAATCCTGATATTCACTCTCTTGTCTTTGCGAAATGTTGCTTTGGCATATTCCTGATATTTCTTTATTTTTCCTTTGGCTCCTCGAATAGACTTCCACTCGCCTTTTTCTACTGATTCAAGCATGGTTTTTTCTTCTTTACTCATTCTCATTTTTATCTCCCAAATATTTTTTTGTCATTTTGCGACTGGGAATGCTTGTCTTCAAAAAGACAAGCTCATCATCCTCAACAAAAGGAACAAGATATACATAGTTATCTATGTCGACAATGAATATATTTTGATTGGGATATTTAGATTTGTTTGGATGTTCGATGACATCCAATAGTCCATCATTCATAATACAGAAAACAACTTCTTCAAACGATATCCCTCGATCTTTTATTAATTCCTCATTTTTATCGTTGTTCCAATCAAAATATTTCATAAACATATTGTGCTACATTGTGTGCCTATTGTCAACAGATTATTTGAGATATAACACTGTGCTCAGTGATGCGAGATTGAAGCGCATTTTCTTGCTTAAAAACTGGTCTGATAATCACAAACTAGTCAAAACCAAAAAGATCACCGCTATCTCGCATTCACTACAGCTACTTAGAGACTCCTTGATGATGAATAGTGTAAAGATCCAAAAGTCTTCTTATCATTTTCTGATATTGAACATGCTGTTTTTTTGCTTCTTCTTTAAAGAATTCAACGCTTGCTTTGCTCAGAGTTATCGTAACCTTCACATTGTCTTCTTTGAATGCAAGTTCTTCAGTAGTCTGAATGAAATGACCACCTAAGGCTCCCATAAACATTGCAATTACAATTGTCACTAATTCTGCTGGTACAGATGGTTTTGCACCAAAAAATAGCCCTCCGGTGTAAGCAGAAATTATTTGTAGAATCTTATTTAAATACAAACCTGTCGCAGCAAAGAACTTTAGGTTAAAGCCTAATCCGATATACAGAAGCAATATATCAACCAAAATAATAGCAACAATCGTTACGAAACTAACTATCAAACCTTTTATCCATCCCTGCATATAAAATCACGCTCTTTTAATTATAGAAAAACGAATCCGTCTGTTGAAAAGGCATCTTTGAGGGACCCTGGATTTTTTATATATTTTTTCATATCGATGAAGTCATGGATGCGTGACTGAATCGCAACGTCTTGCTTAAAACTGATTTGCAAAGCACAAACTAACAATAGCGAAAAAGGTCCCTGCTGTCACGCATTCCAATGCACTTACTTGTTATGTTTTCACCCCCGCGTAAGGAAGACGACTCTATCGCTTATGGCCCTTATGCTTTTTATGTGTCATTTTCCCTTCAGCTTCTTTTGCCAATGGGAAGTCCTGTTTTTGTGCATCATGAAGCAACGACTTAATATGTCCGGAAGCGGGATAATCTTTCTGCCAGCCCGACATGCCCAAAAGCATAATGTATGCATCATACCCGATAAGTCTGAGGGGGACGACAAGATAGTTTTCATAAACATTCATGTGACCTACAAAAATTAACTTTTTGTCTTTCGGGAGTTTTTTCAGGTTCTCAGACCTGAACAGTTCAGTATAAGGTATATATATAGAGCCCGGGATCCTTCCGTATTTAGGCTGTCCCCATACTTCGTTATCAGGCGGCATTCTGACGTCTATTACTTGAAAGTCCGTTCTGCCCATTTTTATCCACTTGTTAAGTTGCCATGCAGCTACGTGATAATTATCATGCTCGGGCCCTTTACTTAAAATCTTATCAATCCTCTCCACTAGGTCAGAGTCTTCGGCAAAAACAGGTATTGTACTTATTAATAAGAGCAGTATCCCTATTAAAACCATCGATTTCTTTTTCATGTAACGTTCTCCCTTTGACAAGCTTTTCATGAAATTGTAAATACTTTGAATGTCAAATTCAAGCGGTATTTTCTTTCAACGCTTTTTGTCTTAATCTTCTCAAACATAGCTTGGATCACGGGTGCGTACCTTATAATGCATTAACATACTAAAAGATAGTTTGCATATCGCAAACTAAACAAAATCAAAAAGGGTTCTGTGGTACGCATCCCTGTGCATTCGTTAGAATTTTATTCAAGATGCTTTTTCAAGACGTTCAGCTACCCACACTTTAATTATTGACTGGCGAGGAACACCTAAACGTCTTGCTTCTTTATCTAACTGCTGTATCATCCATAAAGGGAAGTCTACGTTAACCCTTTTCTGTTCTTGCTCCGGTCTTCTGGCTTTTGAAACATCAAGGTATTTGGAGATATCCTTGCCTTCATCAAATTTTTTATCAATGTCTTTAGCCTTCATATAATTCAACCTCCTCTTTTCTGGAGCGTCTTACGGAAATAATTCTTATCTTTTCTTCTCGATAAGTAATTATGCCTGACCAATGCTTTCCTGATATTTTTCCAATGACCAAATATCTTGGTTCATCACTTGTTTTAATGGGAATTTCAATTAAATCCGGATCATCCCAAAGTTCCTGGGCTTCATTAAAATTAATCTTATGTTTCTTTTTATTGCTGTTGCTTTTATTATCATCAAACTCGAAATCCATAATATATAATTATTATACCTTAATTATACCTATTGTCAACCATAATTATTTTAATTCTAACCATGGATGCGTGACTGAAACACTATTTCTTGCTGAAAACTAATTTGCAAACCTTAAAACAAACAAAAGCGAAAAAGGTCTCTGCTGTCACGCATTCCAATGCACATACTATTATCTGCCGTTTTATTAGTATTTAAACTCCACTATTTCGTATTCTTTATCTGTAATGCTTTTTTCAATCCTTACATAACCATTCTTTTTTAAAGTCATACCCAAAGCATTTGTGACATTCAATAAATAGTTTAGTTTATAGCTCTCAGGACTTTCATCAAAATAACTTAAAATATTATTTTCTTCATCTATTGTTAAATCTTTGGCTTTAGATCGTTTAAGAGATTCTTTCTGAGAATCAAACAACATTTTTGCCGTTTCATCTGACATTTCCGTATATTTTTTATAAGTTTCAAGAGAAAGGGTTACTAAACCTTTTGGAACTGGTTCCTCTGACAAAAACTCATAGTCAATAAGAGCTATTGGAAAATATATATCTCCTTGCAGTAACTGGCCACCTTTACCAACGTCGAATATTGCTAATGAATCAAGTTTATATTTTTTTGTAGTATGCTCTATATTCAGAAGCATAGTTTCCTGCGTAAGTTCCTGCTTCTTTAATGCCTTAAGAAACTTGCCAGCTATCATCCGTCTCTGTATTGAGCCATACGATGTGAATACAATAAATAACAAAGCGAGGAATACTACAGATGAAATTGAAATAAATATGTACTTTCTTGCTGATTTTTGCAATTTATCCCTCCATCCTTTTTACTTTTTATTGATGGGCATCATCTTTATACTCATAAATTTTATAGGGTATGTTATCAAACTTACTCGTCCATCTTGCGCCAGACACTTCAGGTAAAAGATTTCTGAAAGCTCCCCAATTTAAAATGAGTTTTGTCAATTAAGTGTGTAAAAGCCATTTAGGCGGCTTTCCTTTCAACCCTCTTATTGTCTTTTATGGCAACTCCATTTATAAACTGTTTTCCTTCTAAGACATCAGGCAGTAACCAGTGTCCCTTCAGTCTTCGGAAACTCTTCTCTGCTACCTTAAGTGTGTGGGGTCATGTGTGGGGTCAAACCTACATTATACATTTAATGATATTTGTAAAATGTATATTGTAGGTTTGACCCTACGTATAAAAAAGGAATTAAGAAACTCCCCCTTAAAATCAATGGTATAAATATAGATAAGTGTCAAGAAGAAAAGCGGGAAAGTTAAAGAACGGATAAGGGTCAGAGGTCGACAGGCTGTCCGAGAATAGTATTCATAGCAACCCTCAAAAATTTAAAGTATCCAATAGCCTTTATAGTCTTATTTACAATAGATGTCCGCATTTCACATTCAAAATTGTTTCCAACCTTTATCGTAAGCGATATTGAAG
>JBDLIC010000153.1:0-8359 GCA_039715075.1 Nitrospirota bacterium | reverse complement strand
GTTGAGCGGGAATCCAGTCTTTCCAATAACTTCTGGATGCCCGATTAAAGACTTCGGGCATGACAAAAACAAAAAACAGCAATTTATACACAGACTCTAATTAAGCGGTTCATCGTGCAAGAAATCGAGTGAAATTTAACTTCCTCATTAATTCCCCCCTTTAGAAAAGGGGGGCCAGGGGGGATTTGAAGATACAGAATATATGAAGAAAATTATGATTCATAAAATCTCCCCTAACCCCTCTTTGCCAAAGAGGGGGACAAAAAGGGAAACGATTCGATAAGATTATATAAATAGGACCACCCGGGTATTTATCAATGGTTACCATCATAAAAATAATAATAGTCACAGTAATTACAGTTGTCTGCCTGATGTACTACCCGTATTTCACCCCGGAAAATATCTCCGCCTTCATTGAGGACAATCAGGTCACTGCCCCGGTTGTCTTCATTATAATATGTACAGTACGGCCGGTCCTTTTCTTTCTGCCGTCAATGGGCCTGACTATTGTGGCGGGAGTGTTGTTCGGGGCTGTCTGGGGGACAGCATACGTTGCCATTGGAGGGGCCTTTTCAACGATTGTCGGATATTATTTCGCAAAATGGATGGGAAGAGATGCACTCAGGAAGATGCTGCAATCCAGCAAACGACTGGGCCAGCTGGATGAGTGGTCACAGTATTACGGTAAAAATGCGATACTCTCGATGAGATTGTTCAACCTCCCCTGGGACATGGTAAGCTACTGGGCCGGTCTTACGGGTATCAGGTTTAAAGATTTCTATCTCGCGAGCATGATGCCCCTATTGCCGATAAGTTTCCTCTATACCTATTTCGGGAGCAGGGTATTTGAGCCAACGAGTACCGGGTTCATTGTTTCACTGCTGATCATGTTCATACTGGGTATGATACCTATTATCAAATGGAGGATGAAGAAGAGGGCCTATGGTTAAACACATCGGGGCCATAAAGCTGCCAGTAAACAGACTGCATATGGAATTGACCAATGCCTGTAATTTCTCCTGCGAATTCTGTCCTGATGCAGGGATGAAAAGGGAGAGGGGCATGATGCCTGTGTACATGGCAAAGTCGATCCTTGATCAGGTAAGCGCCTTCGGCGGCATCAGGATGGTCCTTTTTCATGTAATGGGCGAACCCACACTGCATCCGGACCTCCTGGAGATAGCCGAATATGCTTCCTCTAAAAATGTAACGATATGTGTAACAACAAACGGAAGCAGCTTGAGCCGTGGCATGGTATATGACCTCCAGAAAGCGGGGGTCAAACAGATCATCGTATCTCTCCAGACACCGGATGAGCAGACATTCTCCATGCGCGGGGCAAAAGGAATTACCTTTAATGAATATGCAGACCGGATAACGGCAGCTGCAAAGGCAGTAATAGATGAGGATATGAAAATTGAGTTCACATTAAGTTTCCTCTCATCCCCCCTGAGAAGGCTGATAATCCCTATCGCAAAAGAATTCAGCATCGCGGACACATCAAAAAAATTAAGACACTACCTGAAACTCTGGGCGGAACGGATTATGGAAGGCACCCGGATCGAAAACAGGAGACCCGCGGTCCTCAAAAAAATAAGGCGTGCCAGATGTTTCAGCCAGAACAGGATAGACCTGACCGATACGCTCTCTTTTCAGACGCGCATTGTCGGGGACTGGGGGACCCACTTTGAGAAGAAGCTCGTGAGAGCAAAGTTCGGGTTCTGCCCGGGACTGCAGGACAATTTCGGAATATTATGGAACGGTGATTATGTCTTCTGCTGCACAGACCATGAAGGGAAAACATCATCGGCCAATTTCAAAGACATGCCGATAACCGAATATCTGGCCAGCAATACAGTACAGGAAACAGTTAAAGCCATGCAGAAATTCAGAATTATAAATGATTACTGCCAGCACTGTCTGGGCGATACCTCCCGCCTTAATTCTCTTGTAAAACAGTTTGGCTCTGTATTATACTTTAAAGCACTTTCTAGGAATGTTCACAATCACATTATTTGAGTCCCAAAATAATACTATATGGCTGATAAAAAACTCATATTAATTTCACCTCTTGCGGCAAAGAGCCTTCTCGGTGGAGACTTTTATTTCAGGATGCCCTATCTGGGGCTCTTAAAGGTTGCAGCACTGACTCCGCCGGAATGGGAGGTCTCGATCATTGACGAGAAGGTGGACGGCATGGACTTTAATCAGCATGCCGACCTTGTCGGTATCACCGCCATGACCCCTGCTGCAAACCGGGCCTATGAGATTGCTGATGCATTCAGAGAGATGGGGAAAAAAGTCGTCATGGGCGGCATGCATATATCCAAGCTTCCTGATGAGGCCCTTCAGCATTGCGACGCGGTTGTCATTGGTGAGGCCGAGGGTCTGTGGGCCGGCCTCCTTGAGGATTATAAAAAAGGTGAACTAAAGCAGATCTACAGGCATGAAAACGGTTATCCCTCTTTAGAGAACATGCCCCTTGCAAACTGGGACCTGTACAAAGACAAACGCTATCTGCCAGTGCACTCCATTGAGACCACGCGCGGGTGTCCTCACAACTGCGAGTTCTGTTCTGTAACAAACTCTTTCGGCGGCAAGTTCAGAAACAGGCCGGTTGATGAAGTTGAAAAAGAGATCCAGGGACTGAAACCGTTTGAAGGGAAATTCATACTCAAGAATACCGTGTTTTTTGCGGACGACAATATCATAAGCAGCAGGAGCCATGCCAAAGAGCTGCTTACAAGGATCATTCCGTATAACCTTAAATGGGTGGGACAGGCGTCCGTTAACATTGCAAAGGACGATGAAATCCTTGACCTCTGCCGGAAGAGCGGATGTATGGGTATTTTAATAGGCTTTGAGTCCCTCTCAAGCGACAGCCTGGCTCATATGGGCAAGCAGTTCAACCGGCCACAGGACTACATTGATATAATCAATAAAGTGCATGACTATGGTATCGGCATAAACGGTTCTTTTGTCCTCGGATTTGACCACGATGATGAGGGGATATTCGACCGTACACTTGAATTCATATTAAAGGCAAAACTCGATGTATGTTACTTTTCAATATTGACTCCGTATCCGGGCACAAGACTCTATACCCAGATGATGAAAGAGGGCAGGATCATTGACCATGACTGGTCAAACTACAACACAAATAACGTGGTCTTTCAGCCGAAACTTATGAAACCGGAAAGACTGATCCAGGGATTTCACAAAGTGCTTAAAGGGAGTTTCACCTATCCCGCGATCTTCAAAAGATTATGGGGGAACGGGACTTACAAGAACTTTTTCTACCCTATGAATTTTGGTTTCAGGCAGTCCGTAAAAAAGACGGTTAAACATAAGTATACTTTTCCTCAAGAGATAAACGCGTAACATTATCTCCAGGGATAGAAGGCATGTCTCATGAATATTTTACTCGTTAATCCTAAAAACCTCAGTGTGTTTCAAACGTTCGGCCTCGTCTTTCCCCCGTTAGGCCTTCTATTCTCAATAATGACCCCCTACCCTGGCACGCCTTTATTCAACACACTCAAATGCAGGCTGCGCCATAAGAAATGGCGCATGTATGACGGCGTACACCTTGTTTTCAGACACGGCAAAGTTTCCTATGTCCCGATGCAGCTGCTGCTCTGGGCATACATCAGCTATTATGCCCGGGGATGGAAGGCGATAAAGGGTTTTATCAAGGCATTTATGAAGAACACCCCAATACTGAGGATCCTGTATGACAAGGCCGGCTGAGACAGTTCCGGAAGAAAAAAAAATCCTGATTTTCGACGGCATGTGGAACAAAACACTTGCCGCTGTGCGCTCTCTTGGAAAGAGAGGGTTCCATTTGACTGTGGGAGAATGGACCCGGTTTGCGACTTCCCTGTTTTCAAAATACTGCTCCAGAAAGGTCATTTACCCTTCCCCGATTTCAGTGCCGGATGAATTTATAAGCTGGCTGCTTCATGAGATCAAATCAAACAGATATGAAATGATTATGCCAATGGAGCTCCATACTCAGATGCTCCTTATAAAACACCGGAAAGAGATTGAGCGGCATACAAGGCTTCCGTTTGGAGACTATGAATCAATCTCTAACATTGAAAACAAAGCGTGGCTGATGAAATTCGCTCTGTCAAATAACATTCCATGCCCGAAAACTTTTTTCCCGGAAAACCCCGCTGCAGCAGAAAGCCTCTCCAGAAGGCTTGATTACCCTGTTGTGATTAAACCCAGAAGCAGCTCAGGTTCAAGGGGAATACTTTATGTTAATGAACCTTCCGGTTTCATCGATGCATATAACAGAGTCCATAAAGATTTTCCCTGCCCGATTGTGCAGGAATATATCCCTAACGGGGGTGCCTTCGGGGTCGGCACTTTATTTAACTATGATTCGGAGCCGAGGGCTTCTTTTGTTTATAAACGCCTCAGAGAATATCCTTTAACCGGGGGACCGAGCACATTAAGAAAGAGCACGAATAACAAAGAAGTCGAAAAGATTGCCCTGTCGCTTCTGAAGTCCCTGAAATGGACAGGCATAGCCATGGTGGAATTCAGAGTGGATGCAAGAGACGGTTTACCAAAGCTCATGGAAATTAATCCAAGGTTCTGGGGTTCCCTTCAACTGGCAATACTGGCAGGGATAGATTTCCCATATCTCCTTTACAAGCTGGCCGTAAACGGAGATGTTTCCCCGCATAACAACTATAAACTCAATGTAAAAAGCAGGTGGCTGATCCCCGGCGACATCATGCATTTCATCAATAATCCGGAAAGGTTCCGGTTAAACCCCAGCTTCTTTTCCTTT
The DNA here is from genome assembly GCA_039715075.1 of Nitrospirota bacterium. GTDB lineage: Bacteria > Nitrospirota > Thermodesulfovibrionia > UBA6902 > UBA6902 > JBDLIC01. The sequence continues at coordinate 3,555 of JBDLIC010000153.1, read as the reverse complement.
GAGGCCAAAGATGATATTATATCAATCGATGATCCCATGCCTACATTGGGAAGAATTTCTTCACTTCTCCCTTTAATGTATAGCAGGGATATGAAAAAGATCTTAAACAGGTAAGAAAGGAGTCCGGATGAAAAGAAACATATTTATTTTTATCGCAATTTTAGCAGTATCGCTCATAACAATTTCCATTCCTTCACAGTCCATGGCCCTCACTGATGCTCAGGAAGAAAAGTACCGGGAGGCCCGCATTCTTTTAAAAGAAGGGAAGACTTCTGAAGCAAAAAATATTTTCACAGCATTATCGCTGGAAGAGTCATCAGACCCCAGGATCCGCCTTGGACTCATTGATACGACCATAGGTGAGGCCGTGATACTGAGGGCAGGAAATCAAAGTACCTGGAAGTACAAGATCCAGGAAGCCTTCATCCAGTTAAAGGGCATGCACCGCGCAAATATTGCCTTCCCTGACATGTACCTCTCCTTTGCCAAATGTTATGCAATGAATGACAGGCTGCGAAAATCAAAAAAATCTCTTGCAAAGGCCTTTTATTATAAGCCCGACTATATCGAGGCTTTTATTGTGCAGGGAGACATATATTCCGACAGGTCAAAAGAGGAAACAGAAACTTCCAATGCAAAAAATACTGCAAAAGATTCCTATAAGGCGGCCATTGCCATGAGCGATACAGACCAGTATACTCAGGCCATGCTAAGTTACAAACTAGGTGACCTGGATTTATATCACGGCAAGAAAGAAACGGGCATTAAAAATCTTAACAAGGCAATAGAACTGTCATCTGACAGCTACTGGGCTGATAAATCCCGGCAGAGGATCATGGAAGCGTCACGATAAATAATGCAGTCCTTTGTTCTTAAAATAAACCAGCACCTTGAGAAAAAATGTAAATCAAGGGAAATGGTTACAGAAAAAATGAAATCGAACATTTAAACAAAGTTGTAGAGCTGTCACCTGACAGTTATTGGAGCAATGAATCCAGGATGCGGCTCAGCAAATTGCAATCAAAAAAATGAGTCATCAGTCTGACCCATTTGCTGAACAGAGGTAATACATGAAAAAACATCTTATCATTCTTATCATTGCAATGCTTTCTCTATTTACCGCTCAGGAATCATGGTGCGACTTCCAGAAGATAAAAATAGCGGTCCTTGATTTTCAGATTCAGGGCAAGGGTTTTGAAACTGAAGACATGGGGAAGATAGTGGCCGAATGGTTAATAACCGCACTTGTTCAGGAGGGCCGCTTTGATGTGATAGAACGGAGATTAATCGAAAAGGTCCTTGAAGAACAGAGCTTCACTGCAAGCGGCGCTGTTGATGCCAGGAGCGCATCCAGGCTCGGCAAGGTCCTGGGGGCAAAGATCGTGATATCAGGGTCGGTCATCAGACTGTCCCGGTTCACTGAGGTAAACGCACGGCTTATCAGGGTAGAGTCCGGATCTATCCTGGCAGCAGAAAAAGTGAAGAGCGCATCAACGATAAAACTGGAAGAACTTGTTACCAGGATGGCCAAAAAGATCATAAATGATTTTCCGCTTGAAGGGTATATTGTTCAGAGGGATGAGGATAAAGTCATTCTTGACCTCGGTAAAATAGCCGGTGTAAAAAAAGGAATGAGGTTCGTAGTATTCAAGGAAGGCAAGGCCATAAGGCACCCCAAGACAGGAGAGGTCCTGGATATTGCCATGATCAAAACCGGTGAGGTAGAAATACTCCGCATGAAGGAAAAAACCTCTGTTGCACGGGTAATAAAGGATGCCAAAGACCAGAAAATTGAGTACGGACAGCTTGTAAAAAGCATCAATACGGCCCGGGAGATAGGTGCATACAGGTCAGTTCCATCGCCTGAAAGAAAATATAACTCCCTGTCTGATACAGCCGAACCCAAAAAAATAAAAGAGATTGAGGCTGCAAACGCAAAAATAGAAAAAGCGAGACAGATGAAAGCCAGCGGCGACCCGGGCTGGTCAACAAAGATAATGGATGCCTACGGAGACCTGAAAAAAATATATAGAAGATATGCCAGGAAACCCGAGATATGGCTCTCATTCGCAAGGTGTTACTGGGTAAACAACAGTGTCAAGAAAGCTGAAAAATCGCTGCAGAAGGCTTTTTATTATAATTCAAATTATACTGAAGCACACATTTTCAGGGGCGAAATGTATTTTGAGGAAGGAAAAAAAGTAAAACACAACACCAGGGCACTGAACAAATACAGACAATATTCAAAGGGCTCCTTTGAAGCAGCCCTTTTCGCAAGCGGCCTGGACAGTGATACAAAAGCTGAAATATATTTCAGGCTCGGCGATATGTACCATGAGCTTTATTCCGACAGCACTCAGGCAAAGTCGCAGTGGAAGAAGGCGGCCTCTACAGCGCCCGGAAGCCGGTGGGCCCAAAAAGCCCAGGAAAAATTGAGCGCTTTATAATTATTGCTTTAATTAACAACTCCGCGGCACAGCCAGGATGCATTACCCTGCAGCATTCTTCGGATTATCAATGCTGTCATTCCCGAAGTCTGTTAATCGGGAATCCAGAAACCGCGCTCTACTTTACATCTCTGGATACCCGCTTTCGCGGGTATGACAAACGTGGCAAGCCACGGGGTATAATCCCGAAGATAAATTAATGAAAAATGCACTAACCGTTGACCTGGAAGACTGGTATCATATCTGTGGCGTTGAAGAGCTGTCAGACGCTTCCGAGTGGCACACTTATGAGAGCAGGATAATCAAGAGCACTGCCAAAGTCCTGAATATGCTGCGGGACTATAATGTAAAAGCGACTTTTTTTGTTCTCGGCTACATTGCCGCAAAGGAACCGGGCCTCATACGGGAAATCAAAGACGATGGCCATGAAATTGCCTCGCACGGTTATTTTCACAGGAGAATCTTTGAACTTACAAAAGAGGAGTTCGAGGATGATATTGTCAGGTCAATAGATGTAATATCTTCTATTACAAACAAAAAAGTCTCTGGTTTCAGGGCACCGGAATGGTCAATAAGACCAAACACATTCTGGGCACTGGAGAGTCTGAGAAAAAACGGTATACTCTACGATTCCAGCATGGTTCCCCTCACCCGTATGGGAGACAGGGGATTCCCTGTCAATCCCTCCCCGATTAAAACAAAATACGGGGATATCCTGGAATTCCCTCTCACTACAGCAAGGCTTTTCTGGGAAAATATCCCTTTCAGCGGAGGGCTTCCGTTGAGAATGGTCCCATACTTCTATATCCTTTCCAAAATAAAAAGGATGAACCGTGAAGGGAAATCCGGAATGGTCTATATACATCCCTGGGAATTCGACAGGCAAAAACAGAAAATTGATTTACCCCTGAGCCGCAGGTTTATGCATTACTTTAATATACGCGTCACCCCGAAGAAAGTACGGGGACTGCTGGAGCACCTCCCGTTTGCACCTGTAAAGGAAGTGCTTAGTTTATAATAGATGCAAATTTTGTCACCCTGAACTTGATTCAGGGTCTCTTAACCCGTTGATAATCAGAGATTCTGAAACAAGTTCAGAATGACATGT
>JBDLIC010000152.1:0-8450 GCA_039715075.1 Nitrospirota bacterium | reverse complement strand
AAGTTCAAATCTTCTCGCCCCGACCATTCTTTCCCTTAGTTTATTAGTAGCTTAGCTTCAAAAACGCACCCCAAAAGTTGTTACTGGGATGTTACTGGATATATTTTAGTAACAACTACAATCCACTTTAGTTGCTTCGGAGTTGGATTTACGGTAGGGAATTCGAACCCCGTACACGTCAAGCCTGTCTGAAGATTATCAAATTAGAAAGAAATCTTTAGAAATAATTGAACAAAAAGGGGATAAAACTCCCCACTTAATTGACCCTGCAGCTATTCAGGTTATTACGAACCCCGATTTAAAAGCAATTGAGAAAGACGATAAGAAAGATTAACAGGAATTTCGCAATTCAAACCTTGACCGGAGGGATGAATTAGACTAAACTGAGATCACAAACCTGTAGCTTGGGTATTCGGCTCAGTTGTCCAAAACCATTTGACGACATACAATACCGACACAGTTAAAAGCATTAGACAATAATCTTCTTTTCTCTTGCTGTTTATCGGGATATTTTCTAAAATATTCTATTGATTCTTAACTGCTTATATTAATTAAGTAATTTGCCCGGATAGCTTTGAGAGTGTATACTTACAAAAAGGAGTAACATTATGTTTACATTGAAAGACGTAATTCCAAAAGAAAAGCTGGAAGCTTTTTGTAAGGAAAATTATATAGTTAAATTATCCCTGTTTGGGTCTGCCCTGCGGGACGAACTGAAGCCGTCGAGCGATATTGATATTCTGGTTGAATTTGATGAAAGGCATATGCCAGGCCTAATGGATCTTGCAGGAATGGAAATCGAACTTGCAGGGATAATCGGCAGAAAAGTTGACCTGCGTACACCGGGTGAACTGAGTCGTTATTTCAGGGATGAGGTGTTATCAAAAGCTAGGGTGGAGTATGCAGCCTGAAGATAAAGTCCGCTTGCAGCATATGCTTGACGAGGCGAATGAAGCCTGCAAATATGCAGAGAATATCTCATTTGATGATTTCCTTAAAGATGGTAAAACTGCCCGGGCAATTATACGGTCAGTAGAAGTTATTGGTGAAGCTGCATCAAAAGTATCCGATGAACTGCGAAGAGAACATTCAGAAGTTCCGTGGCAGAAAATAGTCGGAATGCGTAATCGTCTTATTCACGTCTATTTTGACATTGATTACCACACCCTGTGGCAAACAGTGAAAGAGAACTTGCCAGCTCTTATTGAACAGATAAGTTCAATCGTAACAGAGTAATCATGATCTTCCCTCTCTACGACCGCAAGCTTTTAATGCAACGACGAAAAGTAGAATAAAAATCGAGTATCCGGTTAGATATTACCATGAAAAAACCATACATTATTAAAGGTATCATACTGGTTGTCCTGGCGGCTGCAGTTTACTGCTTGCAATACTTCTTTGACATTGCTTCTTTTTTTAAACCCGAACAGATAAAAATATGGCTTGCTGATTCAGGCGGCTTTGCGCCCATTTTATATATGCTTATTATGTGCATGGCAGTTGTCATAAGCCCCATCCCGAGTCTGCCGCTTGATATTGCCGCAGGGGCCTTTTTCGGGCCGGTGCTCGGGACCTTGTATTCAGTAGCAGGTGCGCTGGGAGGGGCGGTGATAAGTTTTATGATTGCCCGTTTCCTGGGAAGAGACCTGGTGGAGAAATATATTGGAGGGCATGTTAACTTCTGTGTAAGCTGTTCAGACAGGATACTGACGAGAATAGTCTTCCTGTCAAGGCTCCTTCCTGTGGTCTCCTTTGATGTTATCAGTTATGGAGCGGGGCTGACAAATATGTCACTGAAGAAATTCAGTGCTGCAACATTTCTGGGAATGATTCCTCTCACATTTCTATATAACTATTCCGGATCGGTGTTTGTGTTTGAGAGCGGGCTGAGCTTTGTCCTGGGTATATTAATGGTTGTTCTTTTTTTTGTTGTCCCGAAATGGCTCGAGGGCAAAGGGTTTTTGAAAAAAATGGGACATGAATAATAAAGTGATCAATGGTTGATGTACACTTTAAGCCCGGAAGTATACATCAACTATCTTTCTGATATTCAGTAATAAGTAAGCAGATATTTAAAAACCTTTATTGTTGTTTCGTTACAGCTTACTTATAATAATCATGCTTATATTTACTTGACGATTACTACTGAATCGTCATCACCAAAAACGTTGGGTACATAATTATCAGCTTTCCAGTCATTTTCCCATCTCTTTGAATCAACAAGATACCTGAACTTGTAATGCCTCTTGCGTGCGAGTTTTACCTTTAATCTGAAATCCCCGGTCTTTAGTTTTTTCATGGGGGTGGCATTTTTGCTCCAGTTGTTGAAGTCGCCTACAAGGGTTACCTTGCGTGCATTCTGAACAGCTTCTCTGGGAAGCGTGAAAGTGACATTGCAAATTGGGGTAGATTTAAGATATTCTTTTTTTAAGCCGTTATCGTTCTCCGCTATTGATACCTGCTTTTTGGCCTTACGAACCGTCTTTACTTCCGGAGCAGACTTCTTTGCAATTTTCTTTTTCATTGCATCCTCCTTACCTTAATGGGTAAATTTAAAAATGTATGAAAAACATAGTTTGAATTCTTTTTCTAACTCCATAAATATCATAAAAACAGGTGCGTGTCTATTTAATAATATTAATAGATATTATAAAATAATCTTATAGTTTAACTTTTAATTGATAATTGATAACTCCCTGTAAACAAAAAGAAAAAACATATCACGTAAGATATGGAACGGGATGATCGACAGGTCTCCGTCATTGATCGTCTACTGTGCGGATGAAAATGATGTGGTGAATGCAGTGCGATTTGCCGGAGAACACGATCTCCTTGCTGCAGTAAGGAGCGGCGGGCACAATGTGGCAGGAAATTCACTCTGCGACAGTGGCATGGTTATTGACATGTCGGACATGAAAAATATCGAGGTCGACACTTGCTCCTGATGAACTTTCTACAATGCTCGCCTTTCTCATTGCAGCTCCCCCCTTTCTGCCGGCATCATGCAAGGGTGCATCTGTGGCTGCTATTCATGTCTGTTATACAGGTCTCCCTGAAAGAGGCGGTGCAATAATAAGACCGCTGATGGAGTTCGGCCTGCTGATAAAGGACACGATCAGGGTAATGCACTTTATAGAGCTTCAGTCAATGCTTGATGCAGGCGCTCCGCCCGGACTTCTTAATTAATCGGCAGTCCCGGATCTCAATAGCTGTTTCAATATAACAAACTCCTTATGTGGTTTCATCATTTAATGTGACCGGTTTATTCCGACCTCGCTTTGGACCTGGCATTGAGATATTGCCTGCTGCTTCTGTAAACAGGAGAGAAGATGTACAGCAGAAGAGTAAACAGTCTTAGTGAAATAATAGTAAAGATTGCCCCGGCTAAACTGCCGAGGAAACATCCAAAGAAAAGAAAAAATAATATAGTGTTATAGATACCCTGAGATATAGATAAACCATATATAACTCCTGTAAGGATACCGACTGCCGAACTTATTCCAAACGTGTAATTCCGAAACTTTTCTTTCTTTGAAATAATGGACTCAAATTGTTCTTCTGTAATCCCGAACTGTTCTAATTTAGGTTTTTCCATATTACAGGTTTTCAGTCTTTGGCAAGATAACAGACTTATCTATATTATCAAATCAGCAATTGAGATACGGAATCTCCAACAGAACGGTCTGTTCTCGTAATTCGTAATTATTTGCCCCTATTCGAAAATGGCCTTATACACATCCCCCATAGTCAATCGCAATCCCTGCCGGTATGCATCTTCCCACCGTTTTGTTTTATCGACCCATCCCTGTGTGGTCGTACCGGGCGGGATATCATCCCAGACCGGTTTGCCGGGATAATTTATAATGATATCGCCGTTAACATATTTCTTATCTGCTTCATCCCAATTTGCCTGTCTAAGCTGCATGGCATTTCTATATCCAAGTCTCATTAGAGTCATTAATCTGTTTCTGCCTCCGCCGGCAGCAAGGCATTTTGCTGCTGGAAGGAAATGTATACGGACAGGGCCTTCTTTAACGAATTCCGAGAGATATTTCCCTTCAATTAATTTGTTCTTTGTTATCCATGCTATCTTTCCCACCGGTCCTTCAAAATCCTTACGCAGGGAATGCATATCAATGATATCGCTGCCATGCTGGTCAAGATGCTGCCCATAGGGCACCAGTTTTACTTTTTGTCCGTCTGTTGTAAAAAAGAAAACCTTCGATCCCGGAAGGCCGCTCTTTAAAGCCAGGGCGTTGCATAAATTATATTCCGGATGTCTAATGTTGCAATACGTCCCGTGTACCACTCTTGAAACATGGCCGATCTTCAAATTTTCTTTAATTATATTTATTAAGCGCACGCTCTTATCACAGCAGCCTTTCCGCCAGTAAGCGGTAAAGACGCCTCCGCATCCCTTCGTAGTTCAGCATCCGGGCTTCTGCGCCGTCGTCAGTCCGGACCCGGAATATTTCTCCTTTTAACTTTTTCAGATATGTTTCTTCTATGATCTCATCATCAGGTACGGTTATCGGCAGGACCTGTACTATTCCTTTATCCATTAGATTGGGCAGAAATGTTTTTATTTCATCTTCATATATTTTGATACGGGTCCTGATACGTTCAACACTGTCACTCATCCGTCTGATTAATGTATTGCCGCATTTATCACAGACCCCTTCAACCGCAGGCAGGTCAAAGTCGCTGTATGTTGTCAGACACTCTACGCAGGAACGTCTGTTGAACCGCATAATCCCATCAATCAGAAATGACCGTGGCACATCAAGCAGCAGCACAAGATCAAAGTCTGTTTCCCGGGACATGAGGTCTGCCTGTGCTTTTGTCCTCGGGAATCCTTCAAGTACGAAACCGCGTTCCTGACAATCACTTTTATAAAGACGGTCCATGACTATCGGAACAACTATCTCATCAGGGAGGAGAATACCTTTTTTCGTGGTCTCAATAATTTTTTGCGATAAACTTGAATCAGGATCGCTGCGCACCTGTTCCCGTAATATGGCCCCAAGGCCTATATGGACCAGGCCAAGGGCAGTAAGGTCTTTAGTCCTGTTTCCTTTTCCGCTTCCCGTTGGTCCCAGGAGCAGGACTTTTTCACCTTTTATCGCATGTTTTAATTTATCTAAATTTACCATAAGACTGTCCGCAAATGTCTCCAGTACTCTCTACATTTTTCCAATAATCTCTACAAGATTATCATAAGTGCTGATCATAACATCTGCAGAATTATTATCTTTATACCTGTCATTAATGCCGGTAAATAATATTGCCTTCATACCAGCCTCTTTTGCACCGACAATATCAGAGTACTCAGAGTCACCTATATGGGCAGAGTCCTCTGTCCTGAAGCCTATTTTATCCAGTGTGTATTCAAAGATCTGTTTATGGGGCTTGGCGATTTCTGCTTCATCCGAAAACGTCATATGTGAAAAATACTTCGGGAAATCATACCCTTCAAGCAGCTGTCTTACCGTCTTGCCCGAATGCCACCCTGTATTACAGATGACCGCAAGCGTATGCGTTTTCGTCAGTTCCCCGAGAACCTCTTTTATACCGGTCACTATCGGTGGGCGGTTATCCAGGGCGACCTCATCAGAATAGAGCGCTATTTTATCCATTTCAGCGGGTGGCAGGCTGACATCAGCAAGCTTTAAGATCGTTTTCACCCTCATGCTACTGTCAGGGGTTTTTCTGTTATTAACTATGTAGTCCTGAAATACCCTGGCCTCCCGGGAAAAAAGTTCGTTCATCTCCTCTTCACCGGTTGGAAACCCGTTATCATTAAGAACCTGGAGAAAAAACTCTTTCCTCTTCCTGCCCCTGCTCACATCATCATCAAGCAGCGTATCCCAGCAATCAAAGGTTATTGCTTTTACCATTTGCAGTCTCCTTTCTTTTTATATGCAGGGGCAGGTTTTAAACCTGCCCCTGCAATGTTCTTGCACTACAGGGTGACTACGCCTTTGCCAAAAAAAACCTGAAAAAGTCTGTATCTTCAGCACCTTATCCTCTCTCTACGTCTTCAACTTCCGGATTTAGAATTATAGAATTTTACAATATTTTCATCTTATTGTTTCAGAAAAAGCACGCAAGTTTTAAAAAGGAAGATCTGATAATCATATAAAGGCACCTCTAGCATATCAAATATTTGATATACTTTTATTAGAGTTAAATAATCTATATAAAAAACCGTTACTCTGGAATTGAGGTTAACAGTGGAAAAATTAAAAATGATAATTCTTACACTTATAGTGACGTGTCTTATTTTTTCTGATTATTCATCTTTGTATGCAGAGGACACGTTAACATTGCAGATACATCCTTATTTGCCTTCAACTGAATTGACCAGGCGGTTTACTCCCCTTGCAAATTATCTGGGCCAGAAGATTGAGCAGCCCGTCACGATAAGGATTGCTAAAAATTATCAGGAACATATTGATCAAGTTGGCAGGGATAAGGTAGATATCGCATACATGGGACCGGCATCCTTTGTGAAACTCATAGACACATACGGCAAAAAACCCATCCTTGCGCGTCTGGAAATAAATGGCAAACCCACATTCCGGGGAGCCATTATAACGGCAAAAAACAGCTCCTTGCAAACATTATCTGATTTAAAGGAATACCGTTTTGCCTTTGGAGATCCAAATTCCACCATGAGTCATCTGGTCCCCCGTTTTATGCTGAAAAAAGCGGGGGTGGATATTAATAAGCTCGCAGGTTACAAATTCTTATACAGCCACCACAATGTTGCACTGGGAGTGCTTATCGGAGACTTTGATGCCGGTGCCGTAAAGGAAGAAATCTTCTATAAATATAAAGACCGGGGGCTGAAAGTGCTTGCCTGGACTCCTGCTGTTTCGGAACATGTATTTATTGCAAGCAATTCTCTTCCGGAAAAGACCGTTCGGGCATTGCGTAACGCTTTATATAATCTCAAAGACGATGAAAAAAGCGCTGCTATTATGTCTGCTATCAAAAACAATATGACAGCCATGATATCTGCCTCAGATAAAGATTATGATAATCTGCGTATCATATTGCAAACCCTGGAAAAGGGTGTCAATCCATGAAAGAACTTTTACGTTTTAAATATCGCAGAGTGATATTGTCCTTTGTGGTAGTGTTGATCATCTTTTTGTCTATTGTTGTGGCAGTCATAATAACTCATCAGCGGGAAATGTTCGAGGATTCGCAAAGAAATGCACGGCGCGAATTAGAACTCATTGGAACGTTTACACGTGAATCACTCATAAGACGGGATTATGCCAACGTCGAACAGTTCCTGAAACTGTGGGGACAGGAACATGCAGAAGTCGTTTCAATTAAAGCCACAGCGCCGAATAATTTTATACTCGTTGATTATACACGCAGGGAACCATCGGAGAACTCTTTTCTGGTAAAACAGCACATAAATTATGAAGGCAGGGATTTAATTTCACTTGAAATGGTTAAGGATATTACTCATCTTAAAAGAAGTCTTAATAAATTCATGGTTCAGTTGATAACCGGTTCCGTCTTATTAACAATTATGCTTGGGGTAACATTATGGTATGCATTGAAAAAACTGGCTCTAATTCCCCTTGCAAAAGAAATTGCCACCCGGGAGGAAGCCGAGAAGAAATTCCGCATGCTTCTGGAGTCGGTTCCGGATGCATTGATTTTAGTGTTCAATGACGGCAAAATCATCATGGTTAACAGAGCAGCGGAGAGGCTATTCGGCTATTCCCGTGCGGAGATGCTGGGCAAAGAAATAGAGATGCTGATGCCCGAAAGCTTACGGGAAATACACCGTAAGTTCAGGGAAGAATACTTATCAAGCCCTCGTGTCCGCCATATGGGAGAAGGTCTGGACCTTTTTGGGCTGGCAAAAGACGGGAGAGAATTTCCGGTCGATATCGGTCTCAGCCCCATCGACTCGGATGAGGGAGTTTTTGTTATTGCCGATATACGGGATATAAGTAACCGTAAACGCGCGGAGGAGAAAATAAAGAGAAGTTATCATTTTAAAAGTGCCATAAGTTCAATTCTGCAAATCTCATTAGAACCCGTGCCGATGGAAGAACAACTGGAGCGTATACTTGATGTAATTCTCTCTATTCCGGCATTTTCAATAGAGTCAAAAGGTTGTATATATCTTGTTGAAGAGGAACCTCATGTTTTGGTGATGAAAGCTGAAAGCGGTCTGCCTCAAGCTGTAAAAACCTCCTGTGCATTGGTCCCTTTTGCAAGCAGCCTCTGCGGAATGGCAGTATCTGAACGTAAGATAATGTTTAGTGAATGTATTGATGACCGGCATGAAATTCATCATGAAAATATGTTTCCTCATGGCCACTACTGTATACCGGTCATATCCGGAGACATTGTGCTAGGTGCTATTAATCTGTTTGTTAAAGAGGGTCATAAGAGGGACAAAGAAGAAGAGGATTTAC
>JBDLIC010000151.1:0-8468 GCA_039715075.1 Nitrospirota bacterium | reverse complement strand
AAGTTAAGATTATTAAAAAAATTAGTGAGACAAGAACCTTGCTGCTCGCATCTCAATAAAACTCAACTTGCCTGTTGGGAGGAAAAGTAAAAGATTGCTCCGAAATCGCAAATTAAGAATATCTTTACTCTCTAAATCGGGGCTTGGGTTACGAAAGTTTGTGGAATACCTTTATACATATTGGTATAATAGATTTTCTGAAACAGTGAAGAAACAGACCCTTTTATAGGGAAAAGATTAACAAAGGTTTATCGGAACGATAAAATGCAGAACAGAATTAATAACCTCTCCCCGGGAAAAAAGAACATACTCAGTATTGTGCTTATAGCAATTGTGGCATCTTTGATATATTCGAACAGCTTTGATGCTTCTTTCCACTTTGACGACGAGCCTTCGATTGTAGAGAATTACAGGATTCACAGGTTTGATCTGAACCAAATATTTTCTGTTGCCACCCGGCCGGTTCTGGAGACTACTTTTGCATTGAATTATTATTTTGGGAAACTTGATGTTTTTGGTTACCATCTTGTAAACCTGCTGCTTCATATATCAAACGGAATCATGCTGTATTTTATCCTTATGTGGACGATTGACCGATTGACGATGACAAATGAAAAAGGGAAGACAGCTGCAGATCATGATCTTTACAGCAAGTTTAGAGTGCCATTATACGCAAGTCTTATATTTATTGCCCATCCTGTTCAGACTGAGGCGGTTACTTATATTGTAAGCCGGTCATCGGTGCTTGCAACTTTTTTTTATTTGCTTGCATTCCTTTTCTTTATATTGGCAGTGAAACAGGAATCATTACACACTAATCTTTCAGCCAAACTTTTTTGTGCAGGTGCATTTATTTCCTCATGTCTTGGAATGGGCACAAAGCAAATAACAATAACCCTTCCTGTAATGATGCTGATATATGATTATTACTTTATTTCTAAAGGGAATATTCGTCTCCTCATAGGCCGGTATAAATTCCATCTTGCCATGTTTGCAACAATATCAGTTGCTGTGTACCTGAGTTATTCAGGGTTATTCAAATTTATGTCCTTTGACTATGCCCAAGGGGTCCATATGCCGCCAATGGAGGGAGGCAAGTCCGAGGTGATTACTTCATTTCAGTATTTTTTGACACAACTTCACGTCATACCTAAATATATCAAGCTTCTCTTTTTCCCGGTGGGGCTGAACCTGGACTATGACTGGCCGTTGACACGGGGCATCGACCTCCTGACAATCTTCTATTTTATTTTACTGTCGGGTATAGTTATCCTGGGAATGTTATTGTTTAGAAAATCAAAGCTGATATCTTTCGGTATTGTCTGGTTTTTTGTAACTCTGTCTGTGACATCCAGCTTTCTTGTAATCTATGATTTTATTATTGAACATCGCCTTTACCTGCCTTCCGCAGGATTCGCAACGATAGCTGCTGTTCTCATCAGCAGGATATCGGAAATCAGGTTCGGGCGAGGTCCTGAAGATAATTAATTCCTTATAATTCTCCACTTTGGAAAAGTCGGAGCTACTTTTGGCGGAGACTCGCATCGATGGGGGTGGGGGGATTATTAATTAGTGTCTGTGTTAACACGACAACTGAGTCGTCATTCCCGTAGTCTGTTGAGCGGGAATCCAGTCTTTTCAGTGACTTCTGGATGCCCGATTAAAGACTTCGGGCATGACAAAAACAAAAAACGGCAATTTATACTCAAACACTAATTATAGCGCTAATCCGTCCGCTTGAGGAGGGAAGGCTTCACTACCGCCTGCGAAGCTCCATACCTTTTCTCATCTCTGAAGTAGCTGGACCGCTAAGCCCCTTTTCTCCATATGCTATTCCCAGGTTGTAATGAGCATCAGCATTCGTGGGGTCAATAATTATTGCATCTTTAAAGTAGGAAATTGCTGTTTCAATATTACCTTTATCAAAATAGGCCATGCCGATATTGTTAATTGCAGTGATATTCAGCGGATCAAGCCGGATTGCTTCATCGTATAGTTTGATTGCTTCATCAATAGACCCCTGAGATTTATAAATGTTTCCCAGATTATTATATGCTTTAGTAAAAGAGGGGTGCAGTTCGATGGCCCTTTTAAAATAGATAATTGCATCATTCAGCTGTCCACGGGATTTGTAGATACTTCCCAGATTATTATATGCTTCAGCAAAATCAGGATCGTATTTCAGGGCAATAAGATAATATTCTTCAGCCTTCTGAAGAGAATCTTTTAAGCCGTAGGCAGCCCCAAGATTGTTATAAGCCTTTGAATATTGCGGGTATGATATTATAGCGGCTCTGTACAATTCTATTGCCTTATCCAGATGACCTTTGTCCCGGTAGATATTACCGAGATTATTGTAAGCTGCAGCATATTCCGGATCGAGCCCGATGGTTATCTCATATTGTTTTACCGCGTCCTGAATACGTCCTTCACCTTTATAGGCTGTACCGAGGTTATAGTGACCTCTTGCATTATCAGGACTTTTCCTGGTTACATTTTCCCACAATGTTAATTCGTTTTCCCAAACTTTGTTTCTGGCAAAAGTGGCTGTTGCCAGCACAAGAACCACGATGGAAAGTACACATACATGAAATATTTCAAAGCCTTTTTTCCTGTTTTGAATTTTGTATGAAATCATGAATGAAATGGTGCATATTGCGATAAAAAACCATGCTGACGGCAGATAGACTCTGTGCTCAAAAATGACGTCTGTTATGGGAATAATACTTGACTCAACAGATAGGGTTATGAAGAACCAGAAAACGCCGAATGTAATCAGTCGTGTATCTGGAGCTGTGTTTCTGAACCGCCAGAAAATATATATACCGGAGCCTGCAATTATCAAAAGAAATACGAATGAAAGAAATACGTCAGCACTGAAGAATGAACTGCTTACCGGGTAATGGTAATCCACGTGCTGGTTAATCGGCAGGAACAGTAATCTTAAATAAGTTACTATTACACGGAACTCTGTTAAAAGGTACTCTTCTCTCGATAGCAGGGTCGGAAGCATGGTTTTTTCACTGACATCACCTATTACCGCCCCAACAGGCTTGCTTATGTCCAGAAGGGTGAGCGGTATAATAAACATTGTAAGCAGCAGGGGTGTGAGATATAGTATGCGCCTTCTTATCTTTCCTTTAAAGAAAAAGAATTCATAAAGTGAAATCATTATGGGCAGGGTAAACGCTATCTCCTTTGTCTTCATTGCGAGGACAGCTGAGACAACAGATAAAGAATAAAAAAACAGGTGTTTCCCTGAGAAAACACCTGTCTCTTGCTCCTTATCTCCGACCTCTTCAGTTGTTTGTCTCGCTTTTATATACATTACGAGGGAAAGCAGGTAAAACAGTGTAGCAAGTGATGCAAAACGCTGGACTATATATGTAACAGCCTGGGTTTGCAGGGGATGCGAGGCAAACAGAAGCCCGGAAAAAAGTGCAATATATCCTGATTTCTCCCTGAGGGCAGATGTTTCGAGCTTTGGGGTTTTAAAGGTTATCATTACGAGGGAGTAGATAAGAATTGCATTTATGATATGAATGAGAAGATTTACCGCGTGATAACCTGTAACGTTTAGTCCATGTAAATGATGGTTTAGTGTAAATGTAAAAAATCCCACGAATCTGTTGCCGGGGAAGTTTTCTATGTTTGACGGCGAGAGGTTTTTGATGAAGGGATTTTCAACAATGTTATTCCTGTCATCAAAATGGAATGGAACATTAAAAGAATTTGAATAGGCAGCTATACTGACGAGAGCGATAACAATGAAAGCAAGGTAAGGATTGCCGAAGAGCCTGATTGTTGTTGATGGAGTGTTTTGTATTTCCGCCAAAGTGTTATTCTTTCCTTTCTTTCTATCAATAATTTAACATATAGCATTGATTAAATTATTGATCCGTTCAAACAATATAATAATGTAAACTGAAAGTCCTTTTCTCTTTGTAGCTGATGAGTTTTTTATAATAAGCGGTTATTTGAAATAATGGGCTCATCAGGGAATAGTGTGGAAGACTATGATTATCCCGTCATTCCCGTAGTCTCCAAATAAGGTCATTCCCGCGGTCTTTTGAGCGGGAATGACAACAGGAGGAACTGGATTTCCGATCAACAGACCTCGGGAATGACTATGCCAAACCGTCTGGTGTATGCTGAACATGTACCCAGACAAAAGCCAATAGAGCCAAATTAATGAATAGACACTTATTGAATATTTTCTTGGTCGTCATACTCGGTCTTTTCTCTTACGCTAATACATTCCACATCCCCTTTCATTTTGATGACAAAAGCAAGATTGTTGAGAATCATGACATAAGGGATTTGGACTATTTT
The DNA here is from genome assembly GCA_039715075.1 of Nitrospirota bacterium. GTDB lineage: Bacteria > Nitrospirota > Thermodesulfovibrionia > UBA6902 > UBA6902 > JBDLIC01. Next base: position 4,136 of record JBDLIC010000151.1, on the reverse strand, counting down.
GCTGAATTTTTAAAGGGAAAACCTGTTTCACACAGGTATATTCCAGAAAGGAGAATAGCTGCATATTTAACATTTGCACTGAATTATAAACTGAACGGCCTTAATGTCACCGGTTATCATATTGTGAATCTCACAATTCATATAATAAATGCCATTCTTGTTTATGTCCTGCTTGTCTTTGCGTTCGGGCTGACGATGACAGGGAGGACTCACAGTAAGTCTTCCAGTTCCTCTATAGGTAAAGAAGAAAATGTGGGAAAATTAATCGCTCTGTTTTCAGCCCTCCTCTTTGTAAGCCACCCGCTGCAGACCCAGGCGGTTACTTATATTGTGCAGAGACTGTCATCATTGACAACTCTGTTTTACCTGTTTTCCCTTGTCATGTATATACAATCAAGACAAACAACTGAAGATGTCAGTAGTCAGGAATCAGGGGGCAGTGTTTTTTCAGGAAAGAACCTGTTTTTTTATTCTTTATCTGTTGTATCAGCTGTTCTTGCAATGAAGACAAAGGAGATAGCATTTACGCTTCCCGTTGTGATAACCATATATGAATTTATTTTCTTTAAAGAAAAGGCAGGGAGAAGGATTTTATATTTAATACCCCTTTTGCTTACCATGGTCATCATTCCGTTGAGTATGACAGATCTTGAGAAGCCGGTCGGAGAATTGATAAGTGATGCTGCGGAAAAAACAATTGTGCAGACCAGTATGTCCAGGTTGACCTATTTATATACACAATGCAGGGTGATAGTAACATATATCGGGCTTTTGTTCCTGCCCGTGAATCAGAGTCTCCTGTATGAATATCCCAGATATCATACTTTTTTTAATGCTGCCGTTTATTTGTCTTTTTTATTTCATTCAGCATTGTTGGGAATTGGGGCGTATATTCTGTATTTTCTCAGAAAAAAAACAGCTTCAGGTGTTTATAATGAAACATCCCTGTCCTGTTTGAGGTTAGTCTCATTCGGCATTTTCTGGTTTTATATTACCCTCTCTGTTGAGTCAAGTGTTATTCCCATTATTGATGTCATTAATGAACATCGTGTCTATCTTGCTTCCCCCGGTTTTTTTATTATGACAGTATCTTTTACCTTCTATCTGGCCAATCAATTCAGGGACCGCTGGCATGGGTCTGTCAAAATGGTAACGACAGTTTTTATGGTAGCAGTTATTGTTTTATCATTTGTCAGCAGCAGGAGAAATACAGTATGGCAGGATGAAATTACCTTATGGTCCGACGTTGTACAAAAGCATCCTGGTCATCCGACAGCATTAAACAATCTGGGAGAGGCTTATGCCTCAAGAGGGCAAGTTGACAAGGCAGTTATATATTTCAACAGAGTCATAGCGAGATATCCGAACCATCCGGAGGCCTATAGTAATCTGAGTGTTGCATATGCCGGCAAGGGGCAGATCGACAAAGCTATAGAATATTCAGAAAGGGCCATTAATATCTATCCTGATTTTTCAAAAGGATATAGCAATCTGGGAGTTCTGTATATAAGGAAGGGCCAGCCTGATAAAGCGATTGAATATTTAAAGAAAGCAATTACTTTAGCCCCGCGGCTTGCCAAGGTTCATTACAACCTCGGATATTCATATTATCTGAAAGGATTGCTTGATGAAGCGATAGAAGCTTATTTGAAAGCTGTAAAACTGAAACCTGATTATGCACGGGCCCATTATGATCTTGGAGTTGCGTTTAGAGAGAAGGGAATGACTGATGAGGCAGGGAATCACTTACGGAGAGCGCAGGAATTGCAAAAAAAATGATTTTTTATATGATTTTTTATATTGACAATCGACCTGATAAATGTTATGTTCAATATATGAACGTTCGAAAAATGAACGGTAAAAAACCCGAAAATCAGGATAGTTACAAGTCCTTATTGCTTCTTGATGAAATTTCAAAGGGTGAAAACCTGTCTCAGAGGGGGTTAAGCAGGAAGCTTAATATAGCACTCGGTCTGGTTAATTCATATATTAACAACCTGATCTCAAAAGGTTATATAACTATTAAGAACATCCCATCAAAACGATATGCCTATTATCTAACATCTCAAGGCTTTGCTGAAAAAAGCCGGCTTACTTATAAGCACTTACAGAACTTTACAAACCTTTACAAAATTGCTAGAAAAGATTTCCGTAATTTGTTTCGTCGGCTGGAAAAAGACAATATCAAAAGCATTGTTTTTTGCGGGGTTGATGAAGTAACTGAAATTGCATTTATTTCACTTCAGGAGTTTGATATAGAGCTTATTGCGGTGTTTGACAATGAAAGGCAAAATAGAAAGTTCTTTAACTTTACGGTCAGACCATTGCTTGATGTGAGAACTATCAGTTTTGATAATGTAGTCATTACCAGTTTTCTCAGAAAAAATGAGTTTTATTCCGAACTCCTGGAAATTGGGATACCGAACGACAAAATACTGTTTAATAAAGAAGTATTGTGAATGGATAAACGGAAAAAGATTATAGTTGATCTTAAGAATGTAAAAGAATTTATTAAATGTTAAATACGGTAATTGGTATTGCTGGAGGAACAGGATCGGGTAAGACTACGGTGGCAGAAGCAATTCTTCATCAGTTTACCGGAAAATCTATAGTTCTGATACACCAGGATTCTTATTACAAAGACTTATGTCATCTCAGTCCGGGAGAGAGAGAGAAGATAAACTTTGATCATCCGGATGCCCTGGATGATGACCTCCTGGTCAGCCATATAAAGGACCTGAAAGAAGGTAGAACAATATATAAGCCGGTTTACGATTTCAAAATCCATATGAGAAGTAAAGAAATGATTCCTGTTGAATCCATGAAGGTCATTTTGTTAGAGGGGATACTGGTCCTCGGAGATAAGAGATTAAGAGAGTTAATGGATATAAAGCTCTATGTAGACACAGACCCTGATATAAGGTTTATTCGCAGGTTGGAAAGAGATATGGAAGACAGAGGCAGAACACTTCAGTCTGTGATAGAGCAGTACTCATCTACTGTAAGACCCATGCATTTTGAATTTGTTGAAACAACCAGGAGATACGCAGACTTAATTATTCCTGAAGGTGGACATAACAGCATTGCTATCGATATGGTTGTATCTAAAATCAGATCTATAATATCTAATGATTAATTATTAAACTATGCTGGTTCATGTTATAACAAACATAGGAATTGCCGGAAAAGTTCAATATAGACTATCAGCTTTATATTTGGTGATGTGCCTGCTAATTTTCTTATAACAGGAAACCACAGCTCAGGGTGACTATGGGTATAAAGACAAAAAAGGTGTCTATTGGATAAAAATATCAGCTTGAAAGAAAAGACCATCACCGGTGTTAAGATCAGTGCGGTTATAACTACCTATAGGGGTGTTATTGATTTTGTACTCAACCTTATTTTGGTAAGACTTCTTGTTCCTGAAGTCTTTGGTTCAATGGCTTTTGCTTTCATAATAGTTAACCTTGCAGGAATGTTATCAACCATATCAAGCAGCAGTGCAATCGTACAAAGAAAAGAGGAGAAAATCGAGGAATATTTGGACGTCGCTTTTACCATTGAAATCTTTCTTTCGGTGATTGCTGCCCTTATATTATTTGCTGCGGCCCCATATTTGTTAACGCACCTGGGCAAACCCGAACTGTCGTTTTTCTCCCAGATGATGGCACTGACCCTGCCTCTTAATAAACTGGCTTTTCCCGTGATTGTCTTTGTCAGAAGACTGGATTTTAAGAAGGCAAATATAGCTGTGGCAATATCAGTTCCTCTAAGTGCTGTTACTACAATTGTTACAGCTTTGCTGGGCTATGGCATATGGTGTTTTTTCTGGGGTGCTTTAGTCAGCGGTCTAACTTCTGCAATAGTCATATGGAAAATTATACCATACAGGCCGAAACTGGATTTTGATCAGCATATCTTTAAAAAACTTGTCAGGTTCGGGATGCCTTTAACAGGTTCAGCTGTTCTGGCTTATTATTACTGGAATGTGGATGACTTTATGGTGGGCACCATGTTAGGGGCGGAACAATTGGGCTTTTACTGGCTTGCCTTTAAGATACCCCATTATATCCTTAATGCTCAAAACAGTATTACTTCAGTAGTTTTTCCCGCCTTTGCAAGAGCAGAAAGCGATG
>JBDLIC010000150.1:0-8607 GCA_039715075.1 Nitrospirota bacterium | reverse complement strand
CAGAGACGGCCCCTTTTAAAGGCATCCTGCTGGCAGGATCCTTTTTCAGGGTCTCAGCCGCAATCCTGGACCACCAGGTCCCCTGTCTGGGATTCAGCCTCGAAGAAGATTACCATATAAACATTGACAAGGAAAAGCTCAGCCGCTTAAAGCTTCAGGTTGGCCCATGGCTCGGGGACCTTAAACGGGCGATCAGAGAAAACAGAACTCAGGATGTTTTTAGTATTGAGGGCAGGACATTCCCTTTTTCAGACCTGAAAGATATTGCCGCCATAACAAGAGGGCAAAAGATATCATATGTTGTTGATGTGCTCGGCAATGCTGAAAACAAAAGAAAAATTATTGACCTTGTGAAAGGCTCAGACACCCTGTACATAGAGACGTTCTTTTCTGACGAAGATAGAGACCGGGCCAGAGACCGTTACCACCTCACAGCCACAGAAGCAGGCAAAATAGCAAGAGAGGCGGAAGTGGGCCATATGGAGGCAATACACTTTTCACCAAGGTATATTGAAAATCCCGAAATTCTTTTACTCGAAGCGGAAAGAGAGTTCAAAAAGTGAAGCTCCCCGCCTACAAGGCGGGGCATCAAAAAGAATAACTTTATTAATGATAATGCAGTCTGTATTCCCCTCTTTGGTAAAGAGGGGTTAGGGGAGATTTTTTAAAGAAATTATTCGTAAAATCCCCCTTAATCCCCCTTTTCCAAAGGGGGAAACTTGAAAGGAGAACTTTTCATCCCCGTTTACAAAACGGGGTATTCAAGTTCATTTCTTCATAAACCGTTCCAGCCGCTTGAACCGCTTGGAACGGTTGGAACAATTTATTCTTCCTTTTCAAACTGGTCTTTTTCAGCTCCGCATACAGGGCAGGTCCAGTCTTCAGGAAGCTCTTCAAAAGGTGTATTCGGCGCAACATCATTATCCGGATCTCCCGTTTCAGGGTCATACACATAGCCGCAGGGAACACATGTCCATTTTTCCATTTTACTCCTCCTTTAAAAAAAGTTGTCAGTTGTCAGTTGTCAGTTCTCAGTTCTTAGTTATATGAATATTGGTTTTCCCTTGGATCCTAGACCCCTCGACCCCTTGAACCCTTCTTCTCAGACTGCCCCTTCCCTTTTAAAAACAACCCGGACAGTCTTGAACAGTATAACTATGTCCAGCCACAGGTTCCAGTTCCTCACGTACCATGAGTCAAGGGTGATCCTGTAATCATAGCTTGTATTGCTCCTCCCGCTGACCTGCCATAGTCCGGTAACCCCCGGGTTTACGCCAAAACAGAGTTTTGCCTGGTCTTTATAATACTCGTCAATTTCCTTTTTTGTAACAGGCCTTGGTCCGACCAGACTCATATCTCCTTTCAACACATTAAAGATCTGAGGCAATTCATCAAGTGATGTCTCCCGTAAAAATCTCCCGATTTTTGTAACTCTCGGATCATTCCTGAGTTTCCAGCTGTTGTTCCACTCATTGCTCGCATCACTGTTGTTTTCCAGTAGATCGCTAAGCCTTTTATCAGCATCATCATACATTGTTCTGAATTTAATACATTTAAAGGATTTGTTGTTTTTTCCAATTCTTGGTTGTGAAAATATTGCCGGCCCGCTTGAATTAAGCTTGATAATAATGGCGATTATAGCCATAGGAATTGAGAGAATTATAAGCAAAATGCAGCTTACTATCAGATCAAACAACATTTTAATGATTTTATTTAGTGGCTGGGCAAGATTGTTTTTGACCTCAAGACCGATTGCCTGCTCCTGGAAAAAATGCTGCAGGTTGGTCCCAAGCACGGTTATTCCAAAAAGGTCGGGAATCAAAAGGATATTCTGAGCTTTATGCTGAAGTTTATTAATAAGTGAAATCAGCCTGTTTTTTTCACAGCCCGGCATAGCTATAATTATGTCCTCTATGCCGCATCGGCCAATATATTTTTGTGCTTTATCTACACCCGCATGAATCTTGATTCCATCTATATCTTTCCCGATTTTTCCCGGATCATCATCAAGAAACCCTACAACATTCATACCGAAGTTTTTGTCATTTCTAAGTGCATTAAAGATAAGCTCACCGGTTTTGCCGGCGCCGAGTATAAGAACCTTGCTCTGAAGAAGCCCAAAAAACATCAGCAATTTCTTGATATTGATTCTGACAACCGGCAGCACAGGAAAAGAAATAATGCCCATTACAACCAGTACTGTTCTTGATACCTGCTCTCCAAATTTTCCCAGATAAAGTATCGTAAATATGCCAAGAGTTGAAAAAAAAGCAACTTTCCAGAGTACCTGCACCTCATCCCAGAAGGAGAATCTTTTTGTATATGCTCCCTCATAGATGAAAAAGAAGAGCCAGACAGGGAAGACCCACCAGAAAAAAATAACACTTACAGACGGAAACTCAGGAAAACGGAAAAAAAGGGGAAGGATGCTTTTTCTTAAAAACATCGAACCTTCAATAATCGCGAAGATTGTTATAATGTCTACAATGAAAAGTAAAATTGTTCCAATTTTTTTTCTGCTGATAGTTATCATGGGTTAAATTACAAGTAATGATCTGCCATTCTATTTAGTTAGTGCACATGTATACTGGTTTCCGCACAATAGCAATATTTTAGTGATTGGATGCATGCAGGTCAATATTGAAGGCAGCCGGGACACAAATTAATCACCAGATTATACAAAAGCAGGATACATAACCTCCCTTGTTTATGAAAAAAACTATAAAAGCATGGTTGGAAAATACACTATTGCCGTGATAAACTGATTTCATGATTTATCTGAACAATAAAGTTCTTCCGAAAAAAAAGGCCCTTATTTCGGTCTTTGATCATGGCTTTCTTTACGGGGACGGAATTTATGAAACGTTAATGGCCTATAAAGGTGTTGTTTTCAAACTTGATGAGCACATGGAACGACTTTTCCGCTCTGCCTCATTGATCGGCCTTTCAGTTCCCAAAACACCTGCTGCACTGAAGAAGGCCGTCCATGAAACATTGCGGGCAAACAAACAGAAAGATGCCGTAATAAGAATAAGTATTTCAAGAGGAGAAGGACCTACCGGCCTGGACCCTGCATTATGCTCAAAACCAACGCTGGTAATTATGTCCGGTCAATTTAAGAGTTATCCGCAGGAGTATTACAAAAAGGGGGTTAAAGTCACGATCGCGGATACAAGACGTAATTATTACAGGGCCATCAACCCCAAAATCAAATCTCTTAATTTCTTAAATAACATCCTTGCGAAAAGAGAGGCCATAGAACGGAACGCATATGAGGCCCTGATGCTGAATTACAGAGGATATATTGCTGAAGGGACTATTTCAAATGTTTTTTTTGTTAAAGACAGTGCACTGTACACTCCTGATGTGAGAGTCGGAATACTCGATGGAATAACCAGAAGGGTTATTATCAATATTGCTAAAGAGTTAAAAATAAAAGTAACAGAAGGGAATTTCAGGCCTGCAGATTTATACAGGGCAGATGAAGTCTTTATTTCCAACACTACAATGGAAGCCATGCCGGTCAGAGAAGTGGATAACACAATAATAGCTATATCCCCCGGTAAAGTCACCAAAATGATTCATAAGGCTTACAGGAAAAAAGTCGCTGAATATATAAACAGAAAGGGGTCAAGGGGTCGAGGAGCCGAGGAGTCAAGTGAAAAAAAATAATACAGAATGCAGCATAAGTAATATAAAAAACAACCCATGTAATATATTTGTATCCGTTTTTTCTTGAACCCTTGGATCCTCGACCCCTCGACCCCTTTTTTATTTAATTATGAATAAAAAAATTAACATAGCCAAACTAATCGATCATACTCTTTTACGTCCGGACGCAACGGAAACTGAAATTTTTAAACTATGTGAAGACGCAAAACAATATGGTTTTTTTTCTGTCTGCATACATCCGTCATTTATAAAAACAGCCAAAGAACTTCTTACGGCGAGCCCCGTTAAAATCTCGACGGTTACAGGTTTTCCTCTAGGAGCAACACTGACAAATGTTAAGATCTATGAGGCAATAGAGTCTGTAATAGCCGGAGCAGATGAGCTTGATATTGTCATAAACACGGGACATGCCAAATCGGGCAATTGGAAGGCCGTGGAAAAAGAAATCTCCGGCATTATTAACGCCACCCCGCAGGCTGTGCATAAAATAATTATTGAAACCTGCTGTCTTACGGATGATGAAAAGAAGACAGCATCTTCAGTAGTAATAAATACCGGTGCTGAATTCATCAAAACTTCAACAGGTTTCGGGCCTTCCGGTGCAAAGGTCAGTGATATTAAAATTATCAACTCAGTAACAAAAGGGAAAATCGGTATAAAGGCCGCAGGGGGAATCAAGAAATTGGAAGACGCAATAGCATTGATAAATGCCGGCGCCACAAGAATCGGCACCAGCTCAGGGGTTGAGATAATGAATGAAACTTTGTAGGGGCAGGTCTTGCGCCTGCCCTCTTGTAAAAAGGAGAATACCGTTTGAAGGTAAAACTTGCCAAAACCGCCGGCTTCTGCATGGGTGTCAAGCGGGCAATGAACATTGTCCTGGATGAGGCGAACAAGAAAAAGGGAAAGTTGTACACGTACGGACCTATTGTTCATAATCCGCAGGCAGTAGAAATGCTTAAGCAAAAAGGGGTTGAAATACTCGGCAGCCATGATGTCACCAATGCAACAGTAATCCTGAGGGCACATGGCGTGGCGCCCAGTGAAAGGAGAAAAATAAAAGAGGCAGGCAATCTGTTATGCGACGCAACATGCCCTCACGTCGCCCGTGCACATGCAATAATAAAAAAGGAAATCAAGAATGGATATAATGCTGTTATTATCGGAGACGAGGGACATGCAGAAGTCAATGGTCTGCTCGGTTATGCCGATGAAAAGGGCTTTGTCGTAGAAAACCTGGATGATGTCATGAGCCTGCCGGACATGAACAGAGCATGTGTAATTGCTCAAACAACACAGGACAGAAATGTGTTTCTCCAAATAGTAGAGGAAATAAAGAAGAAAATTCCGGACACCAGGGTTTTTGACACTATCTGTGACTCGACAAGCATGAGACAGAAGGAGGTCATTGAACTTGCAAAAGAGGTCGATGCAATGGTTATTGTTGGAGGCAAAAACAGTGCAAACACAAGGAGATTATACGAAATATCCCTCTCTGCCGGTGTTCCGTCATTTCATATTGAAGAAGAAGACGAACTTGATCATCTGGGACTGGAACGATATGAGAACATCGGCGTAATGGCCGGTGCTTCAACTCCACATTGGGTCATCAGTAAAGTAATAGACAGCATCCGCAATCTCATAAAAAAAAGACAGAGCAGTTTGTACAGATTTGCTATCGGCATAAGTGATTTCTTTATAGAGAGCGCACTGTACCTGAGCATAGGCGCTGTCAGCATGTGTTATGCAAGCCTGGTTTTCCAGAACATTAAACCTTCCGCTACCATTTTGTCGATTGTATTTTTATATGTGTTTGCCACTCACATTTTCAACAGATATAACGAAAAACTGAAAGATGAATTCTCCGATCCTGCGAGAACAAGATTTTTCCGGGATTACGGAAAAGCTCTGATCATTACGGCTACTGCCGCATCATTTGTCTCTTTATATCTCTCATATCTGCTTGGAACCATGCCATTTGTATTTCTCCTGTTCTCCTATCTCATGGGAATTCTTTACACTATTAGAATCGTTCCCGAGAAATTTTATCCTTTAATAAAATACAAAAGACTGAAGGATTTCCCGGGTTCAAAGGACATCTTTATTGCACTTGCATGGGCATGGGTCATCGTCCTTATCCCGTTTTTGAATCAGGGCGCTTTTGTTACTTATCAATCTGTGACAATCCTTGGGTTTGTTCTATTCACAGTTTTTGTGCGATCAGTCGTTTTTGATATTGTCAGCATAGAAGGAGACAGAATAGTAGGCAGGGAAACTATCCCTATACTGATAGGCCGGGAGAGAACTCAGACAATGCTTCTGGTGCTTTCCATAATCATCGGGACCTTCATGTTCTCTTCCACAGCTTTCAAACTGATCCCGACTTTGTCGTATTATCTAATTTTATCACCTGCCTTTATGGTGATTTGCCTGTATATATTCCAGAAACGGAAAATGCGCGTTAGTAAGTTCTTCGAAGCGGTGATAGACAGCAGTTTCATATTCACAGGCATTTTTACGTATTTATGGCAGCTGGCTAAAGACAGCTAATTCAGCAGCTTTTGTAGGGCCCGTTTCCCAAACGGGCCGTTTTTATCCACATATATAATTCAACGCTGCAAAACCCTGTCCGTTCGGGAAACGGGCCCTACTTAATCATAAACCTGTGTCTGGTACTTTCTGAGCACAAGTACAGCGTTTACTCCACCGAAACCAAATGAATTTGACAGTGCAATAGTGATGTCTTTATTTACAGTAGAGAGGACAAGGTTGAGATCAATTTCCGGATCGATATTTTCAAGATTAATTGTTGAAGGTATAATTCCTCTTTTCACAGAAAGTGCCGTTATTGCAGTCTCCACAGCACCAGCAGCGCCAAGCATATGACCCAGCATTGATTTGCACGAACTTATATAAATATCTTTCGCGTGCCGTCCAAATACCTTCCTGACTGCCTCTGCCTCCGCTTTATCGCCAAGGGGAGTTGAGGTTGCATGGGCATTGATATAATCGACTTCGTCAATTTCAACATCGGCGTTTTTCAATGCCCGCCGCACCGCATCTGCCTCACCACTGCTTTCAGGCTGCGTCTGGTGAAACGCATCGGAGGATGTGCCGTAGCCTGCAACCTCTGCATAAATATTCGCTTTCCTGTTTAACGCATGATCAAGCCCTTCAAGTACTACAACCCCGGCACCTTCGGATATTACAAACCCGTCTCTACTTATGTCAAAGGGCCTGCTTGCCCTTTCCGGCTCCCCGTTTCTGCCTGAAAGAGATCCTGAGGCACCATATCCCCCGACAGCAAGCCTGCATACAGGCGCTTCAGCACCTCCTGCAAGAACAATATCTGCTTCGCCATTCCGTATCAGCCGAAGACCTTTCCCTATTGCATTGGTTCCGGAAGCACAGGCAGTTGATATCCCGATGGCCTGACCCTTGATCCCAAGTTTCATGGATATACATGAAGACGCCATGTTAATCGTACTTGAAGACATCAAATAAGCAGAGAACGGTTTACCTTCAAGGAGATGCCTTTCCATGGCCTTTTCCATGCTCATTATCCCGCCCCTGCTCGACCCTATAATAACCCCTGCGAAATTTAGTAGTTCTGAGTTCCGTCCTGTCAGTCCCGCATCCTCACATGCCATTAAAGCAGCTGCAACTGCATAATGAACAAAAGGATCAAGCCTCAGAATATCCTTCGGGTGGAGATAATCTTCAGGGCTAAAGCCTTTCAGTTCACCCGCAATCCTGCTTGACAGTCCTGCCGGATCAAACCTGGTAATTCCGTCAATCCCGGATTTCTTTTCTATCAAATTTCTCCAGGTAGACTCAATATCATTTCCCAGAGGCGTAACAGCGCCGATACCTGTAATTACTACCTTTCTCATAGCTGTTTATATTAGCATAAGGTCACCCTTCAGTGACGGATAGCAGTTACTAATGAACTACTCCGCAGAGAGTTGCGAGGCATCCCCCCACCCTAACCCTCCCCCGTCAAGGGGGAGGAAAATCCATAAAACCCTAAGCAGAGCTTTGATGAATTCTTTCAATTAAATAATCCGCAATTTTTTTAAATATGATATCTTAGTAATATGAAAAAACTTACTCATATAAACAAAGAGGGCAAGGCAACCATGGTTGACGTAAGCAGCAAAAAGACGACGAATAGAGAAGCAGTTGCAGGTGGGGCTGTTTATATGAAAAAGGAGACCCTCACTCTGATAACCGACAATAAAATTACAAAAGGCAACGTCTTTGAAGCAGCCAGGCTGGCAGGGATCATGGCTGCAAAAAAAACGTCCGACCTGATTCCTCTCTGCCATCCGCTTAATATCAGCAATGTCAGTGTTGATTTCAAGGTTGACAGGAAAAAGAGCAAAGTGGATATCAAAGCCAAAGCCAAATGTTCGGGTCAGACAGGGGTGGAGATGGAGGCACTTACCGCAGCTTCAGTCGCAGCGCTCACTGTTTATGATATGTGTAAAGCCGTTGACAAGGCAATGGTCATTTCCGATATTATGCTGATGGAAAAACGGGGCGGGAAGAGCGGGGAGTGGAAAAGGTAATATTTCAGCCGGCTTAAATCTTTTAAATCCTAAACGCTAAAAATTCATCCGATAGATATTGTCTGACGGATATTATTTATCGATGATTTCACCTGTTAACGTCCGATATTAAAACAATTGATCGAAAAGCAGACTTCCTACCAGAATGTGCAACCTCGAAATATTTCCAAAGGTAAGGGTTTCAGGTTGAAAGCAAGATTATTAAGATTTCATTGATTTTCGATATATATCATCAGTATTTACGGTAAACTCAAAAACTCTCTATGTTGAAGTTGAACTAAACCGCTGGCGCGGTAGTTTGAAAGAATCCCTTTCTTCGATAATCAGATATTTTGTAGTTTTCCTCAACAATCACAGAGTAGAT
>JBDLIC010000149.1:0-8676 GCA_039715075.1 Nitrospirota bacterium | reverse complement strand
GCCCTGGCGATTGCAGGAGTAAAACCGGGAGATGAGGTGATTATTCCGGCCCAGACCTTTATCGCAACAGGGCTTTCCGTACTCATGCATTACGCCGTCCCTGTATTCGCCGATATTCAGTACGAGACGGCAAATATTGATCCTGAATCGATCAGGCAAAAGATTACTGATAAAACAAGAGCGATCATTCCCGTGCACTGGGCCGGATATCCGTGTGACCTTGATGAAATCAATGATATTGCAAGAGAATACAACCTTGCTGTAATTGAGGACGCGGCTCATGCATTGGGAGCGAAATATAAAGGCAAGCCGATCGGGGCGGTCTCCCGCTTTACGGCATTTTCTTTCCAGGCTATCAAACATCTTACAACCGTGGATGGAGGGGCGCTCTGTTGCCTGGATAGAGAAGATGCATATCAGGCAAGGCGAAGGCGCTGGTTCGACATTGACAGGGAGAATTCAAAGCCGTCCATCCTCGGTGAACGCATTTACGATGCTGAAAAAACAGGATACAAATGTCACATGAACGACCTGTCAGCTGCGATAGGACTAGGCAATCTAGAAGATTTTCCGTCTAAACTTAAAAGAAGAATGGAAATAGCTGCAATGTATTCCAACGAATTTAAAAATGTTCCCGGCCTGAAACTGCTGGAATACAAGAATGACAGGATGAGTGCATACTGGCTTTTCACTATGCTGGTCGAACGTCGGATTGATTTTATAAAAAAATTAAAAGAGCGGAAGATTCCTGCTTCAGTAATGCACCAGAGAATAGATAATAACTCTGTTTTTGGTGGAATTACCCCCGGCCTGGTTAATCAGGAAAAATTTGATGAGAATCAGGTTTCCATTCCTGTACACAGCGCATTAACAGATGAAGATGTAAGATTAATTATTGATACCGTTACGATGGGATGGTAAGACTATTTCTTCCTGGCCTTGAAGGACCCTATAATTAAAACGTCAACCATATTTTCTCTTAAAGCCTGAACTGCATCATAAGGTGAGCAAACAATCGGTTCTTCATGCTTATTGAACGATGTGTTGATGAGAGACAGCCCGCCCGTTTCTTCATACCATCTCAGGAGCAGTTTATGGACAGTTGGTTCACTCTCTGCTGATATGATCTGAGGCCGTGCCGTATTGTCTATGTGGACGGCAGCCGGGCAGTTTTTTATCATTACCTCATGACAGTCATACGTAACTGTCATGTAGTAACTCGCAATATGGTCAGGTTTCCAGTTCTTATAACATTTTTTAGCCAGTTCAATAGCTGTTGCAGGTGCAAAAGGCATGAATTCTGTCCTCTGCATACGATCATTTAACCATTTGTTTACGGATTTATCATTACAGTGGTAAAGAATACTTCGGTGGCAAAGGGCCCTGGGTCCGTGTTCCATACGATTCTGGAACCAGCCCACAACTTGATTGTCTTTTATTGCAGCGACCGCCGAATCAATCTTACTTTCGTTGTTTTGAAGTTTCTCCAGAATGAATTCATCATCATTCAGGAAGCCCGAGATTTCCTCATCACTAAATTCAGGACCTAAATACATAGTATCCATTAGGACTTTTTTCCCTGTGACCTGATATGCAGCGCCCGCAGCTGCACCAAGAGCCAGGCCCCCGTCGGACATATGCGGCTGTATGAAGATATTCTCGACCTGGGGAAGATCGAATACTTTTTTATTCAATGAAACATTTGCAAATACTCCGCCAGCCATGCAAACGTTATTCATGCCGGATTCATTCAGATAAAACTCCGCCATACCGGTCACAATGTCCTCTAAATGCTTTTGAGCGGCAGCGGCAATGTCTTCACGTTTTGCTTCTTTGATGATTTGCAGCATTTCATCGGAAAAAACAGCGTCATGCAGCCATGGCCTGTAATACGGCCCCGTGTGGGAAATAATGCGACCTTCTTTATAAGAGATCATTTTCTCCATTAAAGGAAGGTATTTTGACGGGTCTCCATGGGCGGCAAGACCGGTAATCTTCCCTTCATGACGGTTGACCTTAAATCCTAATAAAGCGGTGATGCGTGCATAGAAGAACCCGAGGCTGTCTATGCTTGAAGAACGATGTATTACATTATATTTGTTGTTATCAAATACGCCGACGCTAAATGCCTGGTAATCCCCACGTCCATCAGCTGTCAGCACCAGCGACTTATCAAAAGGCGAACAGGCAAAAGCGCTGATTGCATGACAATCGTGATGATCAATATAGATAGTTTTTGATTCCAGATTATTATTTTTTATGAAATCAAGGAAGTATCCGCGAACTTCTGTATCACGGTTTATTTCAATTTCGACCCTTTTCCTGAAAGTATTTATATGGTCCGGATTGTTAATTGTCTCTTCGACTACGCGATCAAAAAACATAAGCAGATGTTTTTGGGCCTGAAATTCTCCGCTCCATCCGTATGAAACATAATCAATGTCAGAAAGCTCTATGTTCTGCTGACCCAGGCAATATTCAATCGACTGTACCGGCCATGAGCTGTCGCTCTTAATTCGTGTGAAGCGCTCTTCACTTGCAGCAGCCACTATATGATTATTTTTAACCAGACAGGCCCCGGATACGTCTTCGTTAACTATTCCTAGAATTAGCATAAATATTTATGAGGACTAATTAATTAAAAAGTGTCATTTGAAAGAGTTTAAAGAATTGATACAGGTATTAAATGCATTATGAAGAATGTTTACCCTGCCGACAAATTTAATTTTTAGTGAAACTTTGTTATAATATGTGAAGCATTTATGACATTGTTAGTTTATCATATCCGGATTATTTTTTGTCACCAAAGGGATTTGAAAATCATGAAGTTCTTCCCTGGGCAGTACTCTATTTTCACAGAAGATGTCAGAAGAGCAGGCAATTGATTATTGTTTCAAATAAATATTATATATGAATAGACCATGCATTCTAAAAGTACAGAAAAATTTATCGATACCCTGGTTTGAACAAATAGAAAAAGAAGTTTTACTTCCCGGTGAGGATGGCTCTCAGATTTATTATTCTATTAAACCATCTGATTATGTAACAGCATTAGCTAAAACAAAAGATGATAAATTTATACTCCTGAGACAATACAGACCGGCTGTTGAAGATTATACGTATGAACTTCCCAGTGGTCACATTGAAAAAGGTGAAACACCGGGTCAGGCTGTAATTCGTGAAGTAGAAGAGGAAACAAGCTGCAGGGCCGGGAAAGTGACATTTTTGGGCGAGCTGATTCCGGATACAGGGCGACTTGAAAATCGATTATGGGCGTTCTATATAGATGACCTGGAAGTAGGTGAAATATTAAGTCCGGATGAAAATGATGGAATAGAGATCTGTCCGGTTTCTCATGATGATTTTTTTAAGATGATTAATGATGGAAAAATAAATCATGCTCTTGACCTGAGTGTTATTGCTTTGTCAATTTTTAAAAAACATTTAAAACTTATAAATTAAAGGAGGATGTATTCCTTGTGAAAGTACTTATAACCGGAAGTGAAGGATCACTGGCTCAAATTGTTATTCCATATTTATTAAAGGATGGCCATGAAATAGTAGGGGTTGATAACTTTGCCCGCTATGGACATATTGAACGTGAGAGAAATTATGAATTCATTACAGGAGATCTGGGTGATACAACTGTAGTTAAGTCCATATTTGAAAAGAGCGAGTTTGATGCGGTATTTCATTTCGCTGCTTTGATTTTTGGAGTGGTTGGTTTTCATAAAAGACCGGCGGATATTATTGCGGACAATAATTTAATGACAATTAACCTGTTGAAATACGGGCATGAAAAAATAAAAAGATTTATTTACCTTTCATCATCAATGGTATATGAATGCAGCATGAAATGGCCTCATTCAGAGGAAGACACTGAGAAAATACCAGTAATGAGCACTTCATACGGCTTATCGAAATATATAGGAGAGAGGGTTGCACAGTCATTTCATGAGCAGTACGGGGTGAACTATGTTATCTGGCGCCCGTTTAATATCGTAACTCCGTTTGAAGCACCGGAAGAGGAGGGCTTCAGTCATGTTTTTTCCGACATGGTAGAAAAGATACTCGTTCAAAAACAGAACCCGGTAAATGTATTTGGGGATGGCGAACAGATAAGGTGCTTTACGAATATATATGATGTTGGAGATTCACTTGCACAATTTTCCCTGAGAGAGGAAGCAACCAACCAAATATTTAATATTGGGAATACCGAACCAACTACCATTAAGGAACTGGCTGCTAAAATTGTAAGTATCGGCAAGGAATATGGGCTGCTGCAGAATGATTACAGCCTGTCCTTCAAGCATCAGCCTATTTATGCCGATGATGTTAAAAAGAGAATCCCTGATGTAACAAAGATAAAAAGTATGTTCAATTGGGAAGCCACAATTAAAATTGACGACTCTCTCAGAGAATATATTAAGCATAAATTCAAGGTGTAATCGCCGAGGAGATTATTAATGAAAAGTAAAGATAAAGTTTGCGTATTGGGAATGGGTTTTATCGGGCTTACACTGGCAGCTACACTAGCGGAATCCGGAGTTGAAGTTCTTGGAATTGATATCAGTAAGGACGTAGTAGATTCTTTAAGTAAAAAAAAGTGCTATTTTTATGAGCCAGGGTTGACAGAATCCGTAAAAAAATACGGTGGACGGAACTTGACGTTTGCATCCTGTATCCCGGATACGTCTTGCAATTATTATATTATTTGTGTAGGGACCCCCATTGACCAAAGCACGAACAAGCCTAAACTGGAGTATATTCAAAATGCCACAAATTCCATCTTAAAACACCTTAAAAAGGGTGATACCGTTATTTTACGCTCTACAGTACCGATGGGGACGTCACGCAGTCTGGTTGCAAGAATGATTGAAACCGGTACCGGTCTTACACCAGGAAAAGATATTTATTTCGGATTCGTTCCTGAAAGGACAGTTGAGGGGAATGCACTTTACGAACAGAAATATATTCCTCAGATAGTCGGTGCAATCAATACTGTAAGCTCAAAGAAAATTGAAAAACTCTTTAGTACATTTAACAAGCAACTTATTAATGTTCCGGACATAGAGCATGCAGAATTATGCAAGATTATTGATAATACCTATCGTGATGTTACTTTTGCTTATGCAAATCAGATGGCGATGATTTGTGAAGAACTGGGATTGGACTTCAATATCATACGGCAGGCATGTAATAACAATTATACACGTAATAATATACCCGCTGCCAGTCCGGGAGTAGGTGGGGCATGTCTTACCAAAGATCCATATATTCTTGTTGACCTTTGTAACAAGTTGGAGATAAATATGGAGCTTATAAGGTCCGCCAGGAAAATTAATGAGGCGACTGTTTTTCATTTGGCAAAGAAAATCTTGAACCGGCTGGCTGCTTTGGGGAAAAATGTTTGTGCTTCCAAAATCTTTATTATGGGTTTTGCCTTTAAAGGTGAGCCGGAAACGAGTGACATGAGATTTTCTACAACCATTGATCTTGTTAATTACCTCAAGCCTTTCTGTTCAAATCTTTACGGTTACGATGCGGTTGTCAGTAAAGAGCTGATCGAGTCCATGGGTGTAAAAAGCAGTTCTATAAAAGAAGGTTTTCAAAATGCGGATGTAGTCGTAATAATGAATTCTCACGAGAAGCACAAGAAATTAAACATCAAAAAGCTTTCGGGCACTTCAAATACTCCTCTTGTTTTCATAGATTGCTGGAATGTGTATGATAAACGAACAATTTCAAAATATGATAATGTCATTTACAGCAGCGTTGGGCTTTACTAAGAAAGAGTGACTTGAAATGAATAAGTAAGACAAGTTATATACGGAAAAAACAATGACAGAGGAAGAAAAAACAAAAAGCGAAAAAATTCTTACACTCATTATGCCGGTATATAATGAGGGCGATGCAATCATCCCTGTAATCTCGACATTGTTCATTACGGCTCGTTACCCGTTAAAAATATTTGTAGTACATGATTCGCCTGATGATATAACAGTCAAGACTGTAAAGAAGCTTCAGACATATTTTGATGACCTTCACCTTGTACAAAATGAGTGGGACAGGGGTGTCCTTAATGCGATAAAAACAGGATTTAAGAATGCTGATACTCGTTATGTGGGCGTGTGGGTGGCTTATCACCTGGACCCCTTTGGCATTATAAATGATATGATGGTAAAACTTGAAAACGGCTCTGATCTTGTGTCAGGAAATCGTTTCACTGTTGGTAACTCAAGAGCCAGGGGAAACACAATAAAGAAGCTTTTTTCTCAGGGTGGAAATATGATTTTAAATAAAATTATAGGAATGCCGATATCCGATATTACCACATCTATAAAAGTGTATAGAAAAACCATGCTTGACTCGTTTGAAATAGAGACGGTAGTTGACGGTGGATGGGCGGTTAATTCCGAGTTGGCCATTAAAGCAGCCATTAAAGGGTATCGCATGGATGAAATTCCGCTTGAAAAGAAGAATATTACCCTGGTGCACGGTTTGACGAATTTCAAGGTACTTAAACAACTTCCAACATACTTCCACTGGTTGTTCATCGGGTGGAAAAATCGAAAAATAATTAAATCACATCTCAGTTAATTCTAAGGAGTAAATTGCAACAAAATAAAAATAAGACAACTCCTGCTATTGACGTTTCCATACTAATAAGAGCAAAGAATGAAGATAAACATATAGGGCAGACATTATCCGTACTTTTCTCTCAAACATATATGAAATTTGAAGTCCTGATTGTCGATTCAGGTTCAACAGACAGGACATTGGAAATAGCGAGAGAGTATCCAGTAAAGATATATGAAATCAAACCTGAGGATTTTACCTATGGATATTCTTTGAATTATGGCTTTGAAAGGGCAGAAGGGGATTTTGTTGTTAATTTAAGCGCCCATGCCCTTCCATCTTCAAATGATTGGCTTTCAACCTTAATTGATAATTTCAATGATGACAGAGTTGCTGCAGTTATGAGCAATAATTTGCCAAATCCTGATTGTAATCCATTCGATAGAAGGGGCTTATTAAAAAAATATGCCATACCCAAACAGCAAATATCAGGAGGTCCGCCATACATTTTTGCTAATTATAGTTCGGCCGTCAGAAAAAGCGTATGGGAAAAAGTGCATTATAGCGAAACATTGAGTTATGCAGAAGACCACGATTGGGCTCTAAGAGTTGAAGCATTGGGATACAAAATAATATATGAACCTGATGCTAAAACATATCATTCGCATAATGAAACTCTGAAACAGATTTACAGAAGATCTTATATGGAAGCATCTGCGCGAAAAATACTAAAATTTCAAAAATATACTCTGTTAAATATTCTATATGATTTACTGGCCGGTTCGTTTTATGATATGTTATATGTGCTCTTTAAACGAGATAATCTGAAATGGTTTCTTTTTGCGCCGTTGAGAAGAATTGCCATAAATTATGCGAGGTTGCAAGCATCAATAGCTGTCAATATGGATGAAGTAAAAAAAGGTGCTGATAATTCATAATCATTCCACAGAGTTATAACAACTATCAAGACATGAGAGAGTGTGATTGTTTTCATCAAAGTATTAGAGATATATAAAATAATCAAATGGTTCTGATAATATTATTTTTACTATCCTCTGCATTGTTATTCTTAAATGCCGGCCCCTATACAACTGCAGGTCTTCTCTTAAGTATTTGTTACCTCCCCGGCCTGTGCCTGATTGCTCTTGGCAAGAGGGGAAATCTTTTATTCGAAGACCTGATTCTGTCATTTCCGTGTTCAATAGGAGTAAGCGGTATATTAACTGTGGGAATGCTTTTTCTCGGTATTAATATTAACTATGTCTCCATTATTATCCATACCCTGGTCGGCATTGCTGTACTGCTGTGCGTAATTTTAAAAAACAAAAAAAAGATATCTGCGGCTGTAATGTTGAATAAACAGGAGTTAATTTTTTGTCTTTTTGCCTTAATGATGATTCTCTTGTTGAGCATTCCTTTCTTTATAGGTCCGAACCGGGGTCCTATCGCCTCTCATGCCTTTCATCATTCATCATTTGTATCACAGATTCTCAATGGCATTTTCCCTCCCGAGAATCCCGGCCTGGGAGGCACCAGTATCGGTTATTATTGGGGGTTTCATGCCTTTATCGCGGGGCTTGCCTCGCAAACTGATTTTCACCACCTTCAAATTGTGTTTACTCTAAATGCTGTGTCGCTTTTTTTTGTTTTTTGTATCGCCTACAGTTTTGCAAGGGCTTTTGGTTTAAGTGAGAAATACTGCTATATAATGCCGTTGGCAATAATCGGCTTAATGCGCTTCGATGCCGGTTTTTTTGTCGTTTATAAAATGATTTCAGGTGATTTAATTTCTATTGAGAAATTGGTGGCACAATACGAATATTTGTTGCCGAACGATGTTATGAACGCCTGGATGGGGGGAATGTCATGGCTGGATACACGGCTGTTTTACCTTAATAAACTATATAACATCAGCGCTATGCCTTTGGCCATTAACCTTTGTTTTTCGTACCTGCTTCTATTGCTGCTTTTCATAAAAAAGAATCTTGCAGGCCAGAAAATCTATTTAATCTGTCTGGGCATTATCATCGCAGCCTGTATTCTTAACTATCCGCCTCTGGCAATTTTTCCATTACTGCACAACCCCGTCTGGGCCCT
>JBDLIC010000148.1:0-8702 GCA_039715075.1 Nitrospirota bacterium | reverse complement strand
TTATTGCCTTCCGAGGTCGTATTTGCCGTATGGGATTCCGGGGGATCTCCATCTATCACAATTGCCATAGGACCGGAACCCTCTTCTCCCCTGACAGGTTTATCAACTTTGGCACAACCAAAAGCTGTAATCAGAACCATAATAAGGAAGGGTATAGAAAATTTGAAATTTGAAATTTGAAATTTGAAATTTTTCATTACACACCCTCCTTTGCACCCATAACCAGGGCATTGCTAACAAGCTGATGGACTCCTCCAACTTCTTCCATCTCAAAGCCATAGTATGGAAAGACTTTCGTAAACTGGGCCTTGCATATCGCGCAAATAAGGGCAAAGAAATTGGCTCCATGAGCATCTCTTACCTTCTTGTATTCCTGCATCCTCGGCATTGCGCCTTTTACCCTGATTTCCACGACTTCGTCTGTCAGCACACCGCCTCCTCCGCCACAGCAGTATGTTTTTTCACAAATTGTCTCCATATCAACAAATTTGTTACAGCATGCCTTGATCAGTTCTCTGGGAATTGTAAACTGTCCACCCGGCTCATTGCCGATTCTGGACGCCCTCGCAACATTGCATGAATCGTGGTACGTAACCGTGAATTGATCATTTGCCGACTTATCCAGTTTTAAAGCTCCCTTTTTCACGAGATCAAGTGTAAAATCACAGATATGCTGAGGAACATTGTAATCAGGGTCAAGAAAATCAAACGGTCCATTCAGAGTGTTGCTGAAATCATAGAGTACCCTCCATGCATGACCGCACTCTCCGGCAATAACACGCTTTACCTTCAAGTCCCTTGCAGCGTCCCATACCCTCTTGTTAATCGTCTTCATATGGTGATAGTTTCCGACAAACATGCCGAAGTTACCACCTTCTGAAGCATGGGTGCTGAGGGTCCAGCTTATACCTGCCTGGTGAAATACCTTTGCATACCCTTCAAGCGAATAGATATGCGGCTCGGCAAAAAAGTCAGCAGACGGAGTAACAAGAAGCACTTCAGCGCCTTCAACGTCAACAGGTAATTTAACACCTACATCTTTAATCCCGACTTCCTCCAGCTTTTCCTCTATCTCTTCTTCAACAAACTCCCAGGTATTAATAAGGGCAGGAGGTGTCATACCCAGGTTATTGCCGAGAGTTTCCGCCTTATTTATAATTTCCAGGTTATATTTTGAACCGAGGCCGATACCATCCATTATCTCCCGGGCAGCCATGGTTATTTCAGCTGTATCAATCCCGTATGGACAGTAAACCGAACAGCGCCTGCATTGCGAACACTGGTAAAAGTACGTCCACCATTCATCAAGCAGCTCATCCGTGATTTCCCTGGCATCAGCCAGACCGCCAAACAGCTTACCGGCCGGCGTGAAATATTTCCGATACACGGTCCTCATCAGTTCCTGTCTGTAGACCGGCATATTCCTTGGATCTCCTGTTCCCAGGTAGTAATGGCATTTGTCAGTGCATGCACCGCACCGTACACAGCTGTCAAGAAAGACCCTTACAGATTTATATTTTTTAAGGACATCTCCCATTTTCTCAATGAACTTCTCCTTCCAGTCAGAAGCCTTTTCAGGAGGAAAGTTCAGCTTTTTCATTAAATCCGGCTTTGCGGGAAATTGCTTGATGTCCTTGCTTGCGCCCGGCGTTACTTTTGGTGTTATAATTTCTCCTGTTAATTCAGGAGTCTTAAAATCTGCCATGTTTGCTCTCTCCTCTCTAAGAGTCGTAGACTATTATGCCCAGGGATTCACGTGTCTGACTTCCCTTGGATTATCAACCTGTGCCCTTGCCGGGCTCACTAATACGCCCCATGCATGCATTAATTTACTGAATGGAAAATACACGAGAAGAACCAGAACCAGACTGAAATGAATTAAAAACAGTGTGCTGTCAGGCATCTGTGCAGGGCTGAACGTAACCAGTCCCAGAATAAACGCCTTAACATCCACAAGATTTGATCTTAAAAAGTATTTCAGCAGGAGGCCTGTTAATCCGATTGCCAGGATTAAGACCAGTACAAAGTAATCCTGGAAAAGTGAAATAACCGCCAGCCTGTCATTTGTAAATCTTCTTATTATCAGGATCAGTAAAGCTATGGGGAAGATAAGTCCGGCCCATATCCCTATCTCCTGAAAAATCATGACAGTTTCAACAGGATAGACAAAATATCTAAGATGTCTCAATCCAATAAACAAAAAAGACATATGGAAGAACCATCCTCCCACCCATAGTATTTTCTCTGTAGTTCCTCCCTTTAAAAGACTTCTGAAAAATAGTACCTCAGGAATAAGTCTCAGAACAACACCCATCGATGTTGTCGGTGCAGGAGTGGTAGGTATTTTCAAAGGAGACGGAGTATTAAAGTACTGTATGACTTTATTCAGAAATCCAAAAACGAAAATTGCTGCAGCAAGGTACGCGAGGAGGTTAAAGACACTGCTCAGTCCATTCATTTAAAAAAGCCCCCCTTCTAATAATTCTTATGGTTTTAAAATAAGGATAGTCCACAAATGTGGACTATCCCGGTTTTTTCAGCTATCAAACTTTTTATGATTTATACACAGCCGGTCGGTTTCGGAAGTCCGGCATATCTGCATGCCTGTTTTGCAGGGCCTGCAGGATAAAGCTCATAAAGGTATTTGGTATTACCTTTTTCCTTGCCGTATTTCTTTGCAAGCTCTTTGGTAAGGATCTTGATCATAGGAGCAATCTGATATTTCTCAAAGTACTCTCTAAGAAATCTGATAACATCCCAATGGGCTTCGGACAGATCAAGGCCGTCCTCTTTTGCCATAACACCTGCTAAACCTTCATTCCAGACCTGCCAGTCAGTAAGGTATCCCTCTTCATCGACTTCATAGCTTTTTCCATCATGTTCTATACTTGGCATTTCACTACTCCTTTCTAAATAAAAAAATGTTGGGTATCGCCCTTAATAAGCGGAAGATAGTCCTCTACTTCATATTGATTATGAAAAGTAACTGGTAAAGACAGATTAGAAAATATAATACAAACTCCTCTTATAGGTCAAATAAAAAAATTTAATATAGCATTTACCTTAGCTAATGATTACGGATATAAATAGTGTCTGTGTATAAACTCGTCTTCTCTGTCCGTCATTCCCGTAGTCTGTTGAGCGGGAATCCAGTCTTTTCAGCAAGTTCTGGATGCCCGATTACTAACTTCGGGCATGACAAAAATAAAAACAACAATTTATACACAAACGCTAAATATCACGTTTATGCATCCTGGATTTTCAGCCTTATAAAGAGAAGGTTGCATATTTTACCTGATGACCTTCTGCCCACTGTATTGGCCTGCAGATCATATTTGCACTCAACAAATTCATAATCTTCCGGATTAAGTGCAAGAGCTTTATCAATATCACCTTTACAGACAAAAGTCAAGGCATCCATAAATATCTCTCCAAGATTGTGGCCGGTCCGGTCCAGCACATAAACCGCCCGGCACTTGCAGATTCCGCCTGTCAGCTCAATTGATTTTGTCCTGATATCAACCGGTGCAATCAGGTAGTTATCGCAAAATGGACACTGCAATGGTTGAGCTCTAGCCATATTATTAAAATACAGGGGTCGAGGATTCGAGGGTTCAAGGGGTCGAGTGAAGTTGTCTGATCAATCTGTCTTTCCCTTGAACCCTTGAATCCTTGAATTCTCGAATCCTTTTTCTTTATATTTCACAGCACATCTCACCAGCCCATCAGCCCACTCGGGGGTCCCTATGGCATGCAAGTGAGTGTATGAAGCAAGAGTATTTTTATAGCACATACCGTCTTTATTATCAACAATGCCTTTGCCGCGCTTAACATTAAATGCAAAAAATATATCGTCCTCCCTGACCTCAAGCACCTTTGAATAGTGAAACTCATGCCCCTTAAACGTGCTCTTTTCAGTAAAGTAAGGGTTTGGCCTGTCAACTTCTACAATTGTATATCCATGGGCTCTCGGTCTTTTTTCCATTCCAAACGTTATCGGAAGCGCCCCGACCATCGGATATGTTTTGTTGTCCAGAATAATTTTCTCTCCCAGGTACATAAGCCCTCCGCATTCGGCATATACCGGCAGGCCCTTTTGAATTCCAGCCAGAAGAGAATCTCTGAAGCTGCTATTCTCAGCCAGTGCTATTGAGTGCGTCTCAGGAAAACCGCCTCCAATATAGAGGGCATCCAGGTCAGGAAGCCGGTCCTCTTTCAAAGGGCTGACCTCAATTATCTCCGCTCCACGTTTTTGAAGCTCTTCAAAATTCTCTTCATAGTAGAACTGAAATGCAGAGTCGCGAATTACCCCTATTCGGGGTACGTCAGGGAAAGACCGTCGAGCGTCGAGCGTTGTCCGTTGTTTGTCGTTCGCCGTTCCACGCCCGACGCTCGACGCTCGACGTCCGACGGTAGTTCCAGTTGCTTCAGCAACTCTGATTATCCCTTCCATATCCAGATACTGTGCTCCCAATTCCGCGACCGCATCAATAGATTCACCAATATTATTATGTTCCTGAAAAGGTGTCAGGCCCATATGTCTTTCAGGAAAGGGATCTTTCTTCAACCTTGGGATAGCGCCAAGAACAGGCACGTTACAGCGTTCGGCAATTGCCTTCCTGATCACCGATTCCTGCCGAGTAGTTGCTACCCTGTTAAGGACTACACCGCTAATGATGACTTCAGGGTCCATTTTCTGACATCCAAGTACCATGGCCGCAATTGTATTCGTTGTCTTTGTGCAGTCCACTGCTATGATAACTGGAGCATTTATCAATTTTGCCAGCTCTGCTGTGCTGTACGTCCCCTTATGGTCAACTCCGTCAAACAGGCCCCTGTTGCCTTCAATAACCGCAAAATCTGAATTGTTCGAATGGGACAAAAAGGACTGTAATGCCTGTTCAGAGGTCATCATAAAGAGGTCCAGATTAAAACAGGGAGCACCCGCAGCCCTTGCGAGCCATCCTGCATCAATATAGTCGGGGCCTTTTTTGAAAGGGGTTACCTTGAATCCTTTTTTACGTAAAGAAGCGGTAACAGACAATGATAAGACAGTTTTTCCGCCCCCTCCCCTGAGACCGGAAACAACTATTCTTGGCACTGAATTATTAAGCATTTGAAGTGGTTTTTGAGAGCTTATGACAGAGTGAAAAGAGAATGAGGGTACAGGGTGCAGTGTTCAGGACTCAGGAAAAACAATACCCTGAACACTGCACCCTGTACCCTGTCTTAGAATTTATAACAATCCTTTTTCTTTCAGATATTCCTCACTGGGAATCTCAACAGAACTGGCGCCGCCGCCGTAAGAATACATCACCTTGCCAACATTTATCATCTCTCTGAGCGCAGTCTTGACAGTACCTTTGTCTAACTCTGTGTCAGCCATGATTTTTTTAATAATATCTTTTTCCTTCAGTTTCTTTTTGCCCTTCATCTTCTCCATATAGGCATATATTAGATCCTGGATTTCCTGCTGTTCCATATTTTCACCTCATTCTTTAGAAATTGTTATGGTTAGCGTTCATAACGCTAACTCTTCAGGTATATTTTGTCAAGTAAATACCAGACTTAAATAATGGCAAGCAGTCCCGGGTTTACCGGGAATACTTGCCATATTTTTATTAAATTCTAGTACTTAAATGCTGCTGAGGTTCTCAACGTGTCTCTCATGAATGTGAAGTCATCGATGTGCTGGAAAGTAAACTCAATGCCGGTGAGTTTGAAGAAATCTTCCCATCCAACTCTCTCAATCCACTCTCCGACTCTCTCATGCTTTTTGGCATTGGCTGCATATACGTCAATAATATTCTTGATCGCATCTACAACTTTCGGCCATCTCGGGGGCTCATTATAGAAAAACGGGATCGCCAGTTTAGAGAATTTTGGACTGGTCCTAAGACTTCCAATTTTTCCGCCGACCACGATAGCTACGCCGTCTTCTTCCGGATTGTGAATATCAATCGGAGGACAGACTGTGAAGCAGTTTCCGCAGTACATGCATTTTTCCTCATTGATTACGACTGTTTTGTCTTTCGGATTCGGCCTGATAGCTGAAGTAGGGCATGATCCGACTGTTGTCGGAATTTCACACAGTTTTCCTACGTTGTCATTATCAATTACAGGCACTTTTCTGTGCACTGCAACAACAGCTATATCAGAAACGTGAACAGCTCCGCACATGTTAACACAGCATGCAACCGCAAGCCTTACCTTGTTCGGGAGGGATTTTGTTGTAAAGTACTCGTGGAGCTCGTCCATCATGGCCTTAACGAGACCGGATGCGTCAGTACATGCACTGTGGCAGTGTACCCATCCCTGTGTATGAATAACATTACTGATGCGTGGACCAATTCCTCCGATCATGTATTTCTTTTCTTTCAACTCAGCTACAAGCGGATCAAGCTGGGCCTTCTCTGATACGAGAAGCTCGACATTGTTTCTTGTCGTAAAACGAAGATATCCACCGCAGTATTTCTCTGCCATGTCGCAGAAGTCACGGATCGTCTCTGTTGACAGGATCCTTGGAGAAGCTACCCTGACAGTATAAATCTCATCGCCGCTCTCGGCTACATGGACCATTGTTCCCGGGGTCAGCACCTCGTGGTATTTCCATTTGCCGTAATTTTTCTTGATAACAGGCGGTAAAAACTGTTCATAATTAGGTGGTCCGACATCTGTTTGTCTTTCTGGTAATGACATTGATAATTCCTCCTTTATCTTTTATCTATTAAATTTATTTTTTGAAATCACTTTCAGCCCAGAAGAAGAACGGGTCTTTTCTCGGTTCTTTGACCTGCTGGGGCTGAGGATCAACGCCTATTGCCTCAAGGAGAGGTCTCATGCCTTTAACTTCAATAAGCTCACCAAGTCTTTCCCTTGGTTTTGCATTGTCATCCCACCACTCAATGATATTTTCGGTGAGTTCCGTTAATTTTTCAAAACCTTCATCATCACATTTAATAAATGGAACGAGGACCCATGAAATGAGCGAACCAACAACGATAGGTGCCTTACTTCCTACGAGGATTGTTGCTCCCTTTTCTTCGCCCTGCCTCAGGGCCTTTGTCATTTTTGATATGCAGTGCATACACCTTGAGCACTGCTCATCATTAATCTTGAGTTCTCCTCCGTCATAGGTCATGCAGGAAGTATCACACATGTCAACAATCTCAGACTGTATGTCCATACCGCCGTCAGCATAATTTTTGACTTCTGCCTGGTCTATCCTGATATTGCCCTTCCATGTACCGATAATCGACAGGTCTGCACGGGCAATAGCTGCGACACAGTCACAGGCACATCCAGAAACCTTGATCTTGAATTTATAAGGGAATGCCGGCCTGTGCAGCTCATCCTGGAAGTGCTGGGTCATGTGGTTACAGATGGCCATTGAATCGATAGTTGCCCACTCACAACGGGCCATTCCTATGCAGCAACTCGGTGTCCTCATGGCTGATCCCGAACCACCGAGGTCCCAGCCGCGTGAAGAATATTCAGCAAAAAGAGGCTCGAGATTCTCTGTTGTAGTTCCGAGAAGAATAAGGTCTCCGGTAGAGCCGTGCATATTGGTAAGACTGCTTCCATACTTGTCCCAGATATCACATATTTCTTTTAATGCTTTGGAAGTATAGAAGAAACCGCTCGGCTGATTAATTCTGTAGGTATGAAAGTGAGCAATGCCCGGGAACTCATCAGGCAGCGAGGAATATCTTCCGATAACACCTGATCCGTATCCCAGAACTCCGACGATTCCGCCATGCTTCCAGTATCCACGTTTGGTTTGAAATGATTTCTCAACCTGGCCCAATTCATCATCCGCCATTTCAGGCATTGAACTGGTGTTCCTGGCCTTCTTGATTTCCGTGACAAAACTCGGCCACGGTCCTTTTTCCAGCTCATCTAACATTGGTGTCTTGTACTTATCCATAAGACCCTCCTTTTCTTTTTACCCTCAATGAGTTCGCAAGGGAATTTTTAAATAACTGCTGTAAACAAAAAATCTTTCTTTTCTAAAGATTTTCTCTTGAACTTTTGGATTGTTAAGAAAAAAATTGGTTTATCATAGTAGTACATCCATCATTTCAACGTCAAATAAAAAAATTTAATTCGCTCATTTAAAATTATTTTCAAGGGGTTAGACGTAGCAGCCGGGGTAACCTGCCCTGTACTCGCCAGAATAACAAAAAAGCCCTTTTTGAAAAGCCAGTGCAAAAGAGCGGGGAATCCCCACGCCCGCAGTTACCTTATTGATAAATAACGATAAAATTAATAATGTCAAACATCTCGATACAAGTCATTTCCCTTTATAGGCCTTAAAAATCTCGTCCTTAGTAAGCAGAACCTCGACCTTGATACCATGAGATTCAATGGCCTTTTTCCCGCCTTCCAGCCTGTCTATGAGCACAACGACCCCCTGGATTTTAAGGCCGCATTTTTTTGCGCGGTCAATCGCCTTGATCGTGGACCCGCCGGTTGTAATGACATCTTCAATAATCACAACCCTGTCACCTTCCTTCACATTTCCCTCCACCCAAAGCATTGTTCCATGCTTTTTGGGCTCCTTTCTTACCACAAAGGATTCAAGAGGTCCACCTTTAATGTATGACGTATAAGCTATGGCATTCGACACAGGATCGGCCCCGAGCGTTAGACCGCCCACACCTTTGGCCTTCCAGGACTTCCTGCTTTTTATTAGATCGTAC
>JBDLIC010000147.1:0-8768 GCA_039715075.1 Nitrospirota bacterium | reverse complement strand
GAAGAGATTCAGTAACATTACAAAGCTCATATGTCTTATCTACCAGACATCTAAAATCCTTTTCACATTTTGTTGTACTTTTTTTTACATCTTCATCAATTTCAATATCCATTTTATCTTTATTGTGCATATTTATTTACCACTTATTTCTTCTTCTAATAATTCCTCACTCTCAGAAAGGATTTGGATTTGCATGATACATCACAATATAACTTTTTTATATCACTAAATTCTTTAGCTGTCCACTCAAATATATTAATAAATGTATAAAGCCATTATTATAAAGACTGAAGCAGATTTCTAAGCAAAGTATTCAATTTACTCAGTTGCCTCATGGGCATGCTCTCTTCCAAACAACCACTTTTTATTCTGGAGCATCCTGTAGACAGACGCTTTTGCAGCTGGAAATCCATATTATTAAAACAGGCGCCGGATATGTTTGAAGACGGGAGGCGTCGGAAAAAAGACAGGAATGAAGATAAAAAGCGTAACTTATAGAAAATTAAAATTATATGCCCGGCACGCACAGTAATGGCATCTCAATTGCTCTTTCAACCATATTTTTGAATCCGAAGACTTTCCTGATTCCATTCGTATTATATAATGCAGGAACGCTTACGATTCTGCAAGCGACTTCACAGCATCATTTTATTTACGGAGGATTATGAAAACAGTAATATAAATATATTATGGAAGCCAATTTTACAGATCTCGACGATGAGGCATT
Source organism: Nitrospirota bacterium (assembly GCA_039715075.1). Classification (GTDB taxonomy): domain Bacteria; phylum Nitrospirota; class Thermodesulfovibrionia; order UBA6902; family UBA6902; genus JBDLIC01. The sequence goes on along the minus strand of JBDLIC010000147.1, from coordinate 8,041 downwards.
AATTCAATGGATATGTAAAGGAAGGCATGAGGCTTTTGCTGCGCTCGTAAAGCGGCATTCAAAACGATTTTACAGCTTCGCTTACCTGATTATTTTTAATAAGAACGATGCAGAAGATATCGTTCAGGAAGCATTTTTAAAACTATGGAACAGGCCGGAGCTTTGGGACCCAGGCAGACAGGTAAAATTTACAACATGGTTTTACAGGGTCATCAGGAATCTCTGTTTGGACCACAACAAAAAGAAAAAGCCGCTTAGCCTGTCTGAAGATATGCAGCTTTCAAATAAACAGCCCGGTCAGGAGATATTATTAAATCAAAAACAAAAACAGGAGCAGCTGGATAGTCTCATACAGGAGCTTCCGGAGAGGCAGCAGCTGGCGCTCAACCTCTGTTTTTATGAGGAACTGAGCAATAAAGAGGCAGCCGAAATCATCGGTGTAAATGTAAAGGCATTACAATCGCTGATTATGCGCGCCAAAACGACTTTGAAGGAAAAGGTTGAAAAATATTTGGATAGAGGTCTTATATGAAAATGGATATTAAACAGTTCAGTGAAAACCTGATGTTATATGGCGCTGACGTACATCAGTGGCCGGAAGACATAAGACAGGCAGGGTTGGATGCATTGGAAAAATTTCCGGATCTTCAGAAATTATCGGCAGATCATGCGCTGATTATACGTGCCAAAACGACTTTGAAGGAAAAGCTTAATAAATATTTGGATAGAGGTCTTATATGAAAATAGATATTAAACAGTTCAGTGAAAACCTGATGTTATATGGCGCTGACGTTCATCAGTGGCCGGAAGACATAAGGCAGGCAGGATTGGATGCATTAGAAAATTATCCGGATCTTCAGAAGTTATCGGCAGATCAGGAACATTTCGAGAAAGTTTTGAAAAAAAGAAAATATGAAGAGCCGGACAGCAGTCTGGAGCAGCGAATTATTTCATCTGCTTTAGATCAGAAGAAAGAGGCTGATTACGGGCAAGGTTCGTTCCTTCAAGAGCTGCTTTCCGAACTCCTGTTGCCAAAACCTGCTCTTATAGCGGTTTCTGTTTTGATGATATTTATTTTAGCGATCGGATTTGCCATAGGTTTTTCGAGTTCGTCAGGACCGGCGGCCGACTGGCAGAAACAAGCAAACTTACGGGAGTTTCTATATTATGAAGGAGAGATTCTATGAGTAAAAAGATAAAAATTCTAATCCTCGGCTCAGTTATCCTGAATGTACTGTTAATCGGGGTTATCATCGGGCATGTATCACATCGCCTTGGCAGGGAAGACTATATTAAAAAGCATACGCAGGATATTGAACTGAAGCTTCCGGCAGATAAAGAAAAGTTGTTTTTCAAAACAATGGAGAAGGTGCATCTGGAGAATCTGAAGATTCACGATCAAATCAGAGAAAACAGAGAAAGTGTTTTATCCATTCTGACCTCACCTGATTTTGATGAAACCTCCTATCAGACTGAAGCGCAGAAGCTGCACAGGCTGCGCGGTCTTATAATGAAGCAGCTGGCAGATGCAGTCAGGGAACTGGCTGAACAGTTTGATCAGGAAGAAAGAAAGGCGCTTTCCGAGTATTTAAGACTTCCTCCGCCTCCTCCGCCCGGGATAAAACCTCCATACCATTCAGGACCGCCGCCGCATCATGAAGATCCCACACCTCATCATCTGCCTTAATTGATCTCATAAGGATGACATACCGTTTCACTTCGAGAAAAAGAGGAAGCAATAAAATGAATTTCCATTTAAGACTGACAATTAACACATCATGGGTTCTTTTCATCCTGAAACTCCTGTTTTTCTTAACAAGTCAAAACAATATGAAAAGCATTTACCTTGTTTCCATCATTCAGGATGCGTCCCTGCTTACAGTTAATTATTTTCTGTTTATTTATGTTTTAAAGAGGTTCAAAACATTGCAATCAACAGGCAGGGTCCTGTTTTTTGTTTTTTATTTAATTTTTGGATCGTTGTCGTTTATTTATACCTTTTTTCTTTTTGACCTGTTAAGTTTTCCGGTGAATATTTTCGGGATAACCATGGAGAATATTTCATTCTTTATGGAATATTTTATGAGTGTAAAACTGCTTATTGCAATTGTTGGCGGAGCTGTAATGCTGTTTTGGATTTCATATTACATTCCTGATAAAGTTGGGTGGAACAAACTGCCGGCTGTTTCCGCAATCATAATTTTGCTGCTATTTGTTCCTACAGTTCTTCGCCCGGCAATCAACCCGCTGGTTTATTCCCTTCAGGAACAAATCATACTTTCATTCGCCGCCAGGTCCTTTCTGAACAGATTGAAATCGCCCACCGCTGCCCCGGATTTAAAAGACAATTTCCGTTTCCTTGATAAATCTTCAGATACTATTCCCCGAATAAGATCAAAATACAAACAGGTAATAGTGCTGGTAATGGAAGGCATAAGCCATAAAGATTACCACGCTGAATCATCTGCTGATAAAAACAGTTTCATTAATCGTTACAGGAAAAATGTTGTATCATACAATAACTACCACACATTAAATCTCGACAGCTACACCGGTTTGATCGCCATGCTTAACAGCGTTTTTGTTCCTTACCAGGCATATGTAGATGAAAGAAAATACAGATTTGTTAATGAACGAAACAATCTTGTCCGCATTTTTAACTCAAATGGATTTAGTACACATTTCCTCACTTCTTATGGTGAGCAACAAAAACGATTCGTGCCTGATATTGAAGAATGGTCGGAAACGGTATACATGCATGACATTGAGAGTAACGCCGAATATGCCTGCATTAAATCGAGTAAAATTGAATATGCCTGTGAAGATCTTGCGGTATTTGACGATCTGATTAATATTCTTAAAAATAACCCGCAGCCATTTGTCTTTCAGGAAATGGTTTACGGGCATACCAGCGAATGGAAAGAGAAAACAGGTATTAAAATCATGGATTACTACAATCAATACTTCAATAAAATCGTTAAAACCCTGAAAAGTAATAATCTGTCAGAGAACGTTTTGCTTGTAATATTATCAGACCACGGACCGAGGGATAATGCATACACTGCAAAAAATTATCACATCCCATTGCTGGTCTGGGCAAACGATTTAACTGGAGATGTAAATAATGATTTTATATCTCATATTGATTTCAAAGATGTACTGCTTAAAATAATAACCGGGGACGATTTTATACCAAAGCAATATCCTATATACACTTTGGGACACAGCGGTGAATTTATTTATGGCAAAATAACAGCGGACGATAAGTATGTTTTCATCAATAACCGCATGTTAAATCTGGAAAGCAACATGCATGAGGATATGATTAAAGAATTCAACCATTCATTTCAGGATTACTTAAATTATTTTGAGAGTCTTAAAATAATGAAAAATGAATGATTAGTGACTGTCCCGGATAACCCTGAGCACTTTCATAAATAGATATTATTAAAGTCCCCACCTCCAGTAAGCTATGACGATTAGAACGCAGAATACAGGGGTCAAAATTACATTTTACATTTAAATTTTATATTTTTTATATATTTCCTTTCTTGTCGGACAATTGCAAATATAAGAATTTCCAAAGTCCATTTTGTAAATGCAATAATTATCCTCCTCACATTTAATGAATAGGACGTTATCATGAACAGATTCCGTAACCTTGCAAAGTTCATAACTATTATCTACCAGACATTTAAAATCCTTTTCACATTTTGTTGTACTTTTTTTTACATCTTCATCAATTTGAATATCCATTTTATCTTTATTGTGCATATTTTTTTACCACTTATTTCTTCTTCTGAAATTCCCTAATTCTCAGAAAGGATCTGGATTCGCATGATACATCATAATATAACTTTTTTATATCACTAAATGCGTTAGCCGTCTACTCAAATAAATTAATAAATGTATAAAGCCATTCGACATTTTTATGAAAAGTTCTCCTTTCAAGTCTCCCCCTTTGGAAAAGGGGGATTAAGGTGGATTTTACGAATAATTTCTTTAAAAAATCTCCCCTAACCCCTCCCGAGTCGGGTCTCACGAGGGTCGATTCGACTTTGCCAAAGTCGAAGATCCGATCCGGGAGGGGAATTCTGTTTCAGTCAATTTTGTTATACGGTTAAGTCAGACAAACCTTTCTTTTGCGGCTGATTTCAAAGCGCCCTGATAAAACTTCGTCACATACTCCTTTACCATTCTGCGGGCGCTGAATCCGGCTCCCGTGTTCTTTATTGCCTCTTTCATTATCTTCACCCAGCCATGTGGTATGCCGTCATCATCAACCTTATAATACAGAGGGATTATCTCTGACTCAATAAGAGTATAAATTGATTCAGCGTCACTTTCATCTCCGTTTCCGGTAAATGCCCATCCGTTCTTGCCGTTATATCCCTCAATCCACCAGCCATCCAGAATGCTTAAATGCGGGACACCATTGAGGCCGGCCTTCATGCCGCTTGTTCCGCTTGCCTCCATTGGAGGCACGGGGTTGTTGAGCCATAGATCTACACCGTGTACCATGTATTGCGCCAGCTGTTCATCATAGTTTTCAACAAAGGCAATCCTTCCTCTAAAATCAGGGTCATCAGCGAAATTGAATATGCGCTGGAGTATGCGTTTCCCGTTGTCGTCTGCGGGATGGGCCTTGCCGGCAAATATGATCTGGAGAGGTCTCCAGCGGTTACTCAGCAGTTTCTTAAGCCGTTCCAGATTATGGAATATCAGGTCTGCTCTTTTGTAGGTCGCAAACCGGCGTGCAAAACCTATTGTCAGTGTCATCGGGTCCAGCAGCGTACCACCGGCCACAACATTCAGCGGACTCGGCCTGTCTTCCACCCATCTTTTTCTTGCCCGCTCCCGTATAAAATTAATCAGTTTTATTTTGACCCATATGTATGTCTGCCAAAGTTCTTTATCAGGTATGTCATCAACAGACTTCCAGATGTCCGGATTATCATGATCTTTCAGCCAGCCTTCACCAAGGTATTTATTGAAAAGAAGTTCCATCTTCGGTTCTATCCATGTAGGGACATGTACACCGTTGGTTATATAATCAAGCGGCACGTCCTCTTCTTTACGGTCAGGCCAGAGCGGCTGCCACATTTTGCGGGCGACCTCGCCATGTTTTCTGCTTACGCCATTGTGATATGCCGACATTCTCAGAGCAAAGGCGGTCATATTAAACCCTGCTCCAGGATTTTCAGGGTGCATTCCCATTTGCAAAAATTCTTCACGGCTTAACCCGAGGATAGGATAGTAGCGGCTGAAATACTTGTCCATGAGATGGAAAGGGAAAACATCATGACCTGCCGGCACCGGCGTATGGGTTGTAAAAACAGTGGTAGCGTGCACCTGTTTTGCTGCATCTTCAAATCTCAGACCGTCTTCCATCCGCTCCCTGATCTTTTCCAGGATGGCAAAGGAAGGATGTCCTTCATTCAGGTGTAATACGGAATGTTTGATACCGAGAGTGTCCAGTACCTCACGTCCTCCGATTCCAAGCACGATTTCCTGACGGAGCCGCTGTTCAATATCACCTGTGTAGAGACGAGCGGATATCAACCGGTTCCACGGGTCATTCAACTTTATATCCGTATCCATCAGATAAAGCGGCACCTTGCCGACAGAAACCTTCCATACCGCAACATGTATAGGGGGATCTATAAACGGCACTTTGACTATAAGCTGCTGCCCTTCTTTATTGAAAACCCTTTCGATTGGCGCTGCATCCCTGTCAAGGACTTCATCTACATGTTCCTGCCTGCCGTCTACACGGATTTTCTGACGGAGGTATCCTTCAGGATACATGAAGCCGATTGCCGTTACTGGTATACCAAGATCACTGCATTCCTTGAGGTAATCTCCCGCCAGGAAACCCAGTCCGCCGGCATAAAAGGGAAGGGAGTGGTGCAATCCGTATTCAGCGGAAAAATAGGCGATTGGCAAACATTTCGTATCCGCAAGATTTTCTGTAAACCAGCAGGAGTTTGCTTCCAGTTCATTATGAAATAGCGCAAGCACAGTATCATAATGCTGCAGGAAATCAGGATTGTTTGCGGCTGATTCCAGGATTTCGCGGGGAATTTCCCTTAGCATTCTCACCGGATTATGAACGCTTTCCTTCCACGCGGGCCTGTCTATCATCTTAAAGAGCATCCTTGCGGCAGGATGCCAGCTCCACCAGAGGTTGTATGAGAGTTCCCCCAATCCGATAATTCTTTCCGGAAGATTTGGAAATACATCTTTAATTTCTTTATAGTGGTTCACAAATGCTCCTCTTCTTAGAGATTCAAAACATGCACTGAACAGGATATGCAGGGATCATAAGCCCGTATGAGGGTTTCCAGCGCCGGTTTAATTTCTGTCGTTTTATTCAAAAGCGCCTCTGCCATAATTTTGAGATTCCGTTCCATATCAGAGAGGTTAAGTGCTGTCGGGGTGGCTATATCACCGTCTGCAACGTAACCTTTATCATCAAAGGTATAAGTATGAACAAGGAGTCCCCTGGGGGCCTCAATAGCTGCAACACCTTTGCCTGCTTTCGGAGTGAACCCGGATATTATACCCTGCCCGTCTGGAAGGCCAATCTTCAGAAGGTCCCCGGCAATTTCCATGATTTTTTCAAGGGAGAAGATTATCTCAACCCCCTGGGCAAGACTGTTAGCATACGGGCTTCTGTTTTTCTTTAAACCAGGATGTTTCAGAAGGCTTGATGCCCTGTCTGTAAGTTTAGCGCCTGAGTTCAACAGCCTTGGTAAAGCCCCCACCATGAACGGTTCATTATCATATAGAGTATGCTTTGAGTATGAATTTGGAAGTGCTGATTCATTAAACTTCTTCCAGAAATCATCTATCCTCACCTTTTCTTTATTATTTATAAGAATATGTTCCCCCATGTAGCCGTATGCTTTACCTGAAAGCGATACCCAGTTTTTAACCTCAACAACTGAGTTATATTCCGAGCAGGGTATTTCTTTCAAAAACTCCGCTACTTCTTCAACCAGGGGCCCTGCTGTCTGCTGAATAAGCTCAAGAGCCATCTTTGAGGGAACTGCACTCATACCGCCGACTACCGGTGTTATCTGGTGAATCGCCCTTCCGCCGGCAACCTCCTGTATCTTATTGCCGAGACCTTTAATCTTAAATCCAAGAGATACAACCTCCGGCATCTCCCTGGACAATTCAACAAATGAGTTTTTGCCGTAATAGTCAGGCAGTGCAAGGAGAAAGAGGTGGAGTCCATGGCTCTCAAGGAGCTCTCCATGAAGCAGGAGTTCCCTCAAAAGTCTTGCCTCTTTAGAGACCTTCACACCAAAGGCAGACTCTGCTGCCATAACAGAAACAATCCTGTGAGAAGCGGAACAGATTGAGCATATCCTTGAGACTATTGTGGGGACATCACTGAAGTGTCTGCCGACGATGAGTTTTTCGAATAATCGGGGCGGCGTAAGTATATCAAGCTCTACTGACTCAACATGCCGGTCTTTTATTTTAATGTCTATTCTTCCATGCCCTTCCACTCTGGCTATCAGTTCTTTTCGCATTTCCCTCTTTCCCAAAACAGGTCAAATCTCTTCTTTATTTCATTTTCACTGAGTCCTGTTTCCCTGAAAATCTCAATCAGGGATGCCTTGTTTGCATCATCATAAGGGCCGAAACACCCGTCACAAGGCCTGCCCAGAGATGGCTGCCTTGCACCACAACCGGCCTTTGTAACAGGCCCGAGACATGAGAGTCCCCTGTATTTCAAAAGGCACTCATTGCCTTTCATCTTGCACTCCATACAGACCGGGTAATTCGGCACCTCAGGCAGGACCCCTTTGAGCAGATATCCCAGACAGTGAAGGAAGTAGTTTTTCTCTATGGGGCATCCGGGTATGGAAAAGTCCACAGTGACAACATCACTTAACGGCCTTGGAAAACTTACCTTAAAACCCTGTCCTGATTCAGGATAAACATCCGTTAACCAGTCTTTTCTCAGCTTTGGTCCCCTCGCTATCACACCACCTGTACATGCACATGTGCCTATAGCGATAAGACG
>JBDLIC010000146.1:0-8811 GCA_039715075.1 Nitrospirota bacterium | reverse complement strand
AATATGGGATTGAACTGTATTAAAGGTTATTTCAATGCAAAGATCATGTACGGGGCAGACAGACTGACCGATCCTCTTTTAAGAGTAAATGATGCGGGTGAGTTTGATAAAAAAGGGAAGTTCAAACCTGTCACGTGGGAGAGGGCTTTCGGTGAAATGGCGAAACAGTTCAAAAAGTACTACTCGGAACTGGGGCCAAAGGGAGTGTCCATTTTCGGCTCCGGCCAATATACGATACAGGAAGGGGTAGCCGCTGTAAAACTGATTAAAGGGGGATTCAGAAGCAACAATATCGACCCTAATGCCCGCCATTGCATGGCGAGCGCGGTAGTAGGCTTTATACAGACATTCGGCATAGATGAACCGATGGGCAATTACGATGACATGCATTTTGCCGATTCACTTGTTCTCTGGGGCGCTAACATGGCAGAGATGCATCCCGTTCTCTGGTCAAAGGTCACAGACAGAAAACTGAGCAGGCCCAAATGGGTAAAACTGGTCAACATATCTACGTATGTCAACAGGTGCTCCAGTATAGCGGACCTCGAAATTATAATAAAACCCAATTCCGATCTTGCGATCCTTAATTATATGGCCAGGGAAATCGTTTACAACCGGCCTGAGGCCATTGACCAGGACTTTGTTGACAAACATTGCGTATTCGCGACAGGCCCTGTAGATATCGGTTATGGGATGCGCTCAAACACTGATCATGCCAAATTTAAATCAAGCGAACTGGATACGGTCGCACGTGAAAAATCCAAAATAGTTACCGGGGAAGAAGCCCATGCATGGAGTTCACTTGGTATAAAAGCCGGCTCTACATTGAAAATGAACAATACAAAGAAACCCGTTAAACACTGGGCAATCAGCTTTGATGATTTCAAAAAGGGACTTGAGCCTTACACTCTGGATTTTGTCGCAAAACTTGCAAAGGGCGATCCTGATGAGTCACTCTCCGAGTTCAAGAAAAAACTGGTCAAGCTCGTCGACTACTACGCAGCAAAAGACAGAAAGGTCTCAAGCTTCTGGACCATGGGTTTTAACCAGCATGTCAGGGGTTCATGGGTCAATGAGCAGATGTATATGGTACATCTTCTTCTCGGTAAGATAGCAGAGCCCGGTAACAGCCCATTCAGCCTGACCGGCCAGCCGAGCGCATGCGGAACAGCAAGGGAAGTCGGGACATTCGCACACAGGCTTCCTTCTGACATGGTTGTATTTAACCCGAAACACAGGAAAAAATCTGAAGAACTATGGAAACTGCCGGAAGGGACCCTCAATCCGGTTGTCGGTTCACATTATACAAAGATCATGAGGGACCTCGAAGACGGAAAGATCAAGTGGACATGGGTGCAGGTGAACAATCCATGGCAGAATACAGCCAACATGAACCACTGGATAAAGGCAGCCAGGGAAATGGACAATTTTATTGTCGTGTCCGAAGTATATCCCGGGATCTCTGCAAAGGTAGCTGACCTGATTCTGCCTACGGCGATGATATTCGAAAAATGGGGCGCATACGGAAATGCCGAGCGCAGGACCCAGCACTGGAGACAACAGGTCACACCGGTCGGAAATTCAATGTCCGATACATGGCAGACCGTCGAATTTTCAAAGAGGTTTACTCTGGCCGAAGTTTGGAAGACCCATAAGATCAATGACAAGGTAACACTCCCCGATGTTATGGCCAAGGCCCGGGCAATGGGATACAAAGACACAGACACATTATTTGATGTGTTATATGCCAATAAAGAGGCAAAATCATTTAAGTGGCCTGACCCTGTAGGAAGCGGATTCATGAATAGTGAAGCTGCCGGAGACAAGAGGGACGTTGAAGGCTTCAAAGGCTACGGCTTCTTCATCCAGAAATACCTCTGGGAAGAATACAGGAGGTTCGGTATCGGCAACGGACATGACCTTGCTGATTTTGACACATATCATAAAGTCAGGGGATTGAAGTGGCCTGTAGTAGATGGAAAGGAAACAGACTTCAGGTTCAATGCAGATTATGACCCGTATGCCAGAAAGGCCGGTAATGGCAAGTTTGCCTTTTACGGTAAGGCGCTGAAAGCCATCGGTCAGGGCGACCTCAAGGGGCCAAAGAAGGAACTGGGTAAGCTCAAGCTCCCGAACAAGGCAAAGATATTCCTCAGGCACTATGCAGAGCCTGCAGAGGTCCCCAGTAATGAATATCCATTATGGCTCTGTACAGGCAGGATCCTGGAGCACTGGCATACCGGAACCATGACCATGCGTGTGCCGGAACTGTATCGTGCTGCTCCTGAAGCCTATTGTTTCATGCATCCTGCAGATGTAAAAAACAGCGGACTCAAGGAAGGCCAGCTTATATGGATAGAATCGAGACGCGGTAAAGTCAAGGCAAGGGTTAACACCAGGGGGAGGAACAGAACTCCCAGAGGGATGATTTTCGTACCCTGGTTTGACGAGCGCGTACTGATCAATAAGGTGACCCTTGACGCAACCTGTCCCATGTCAAAGGAGACTGATTTCAAGAAGTGCGCAGTGAAGGTTTATAAAGCATAGGGAAAGACCGTCGTGCGTCGGACGTCGACCGTAAAAAAGCGAACTACGCACGACGTTCGACGCGCGACGTCCGACGAATGATGAGATGCTTAAAAAAAAGAATCACAATAACGAGGTAAGTATGCCGGAGCGGAGAGAGTTTCTACTGAAAGGGATTAAGAGTCTGGGGCTGGCTGCAACAGGCGGGCTTGCATGGAGTGCCTTTATTAAAGAAGGCAAGTCTGCACCGCTGATATTGAGGCCCCCCGGAGCAGTGCCGGAAAAAAAGTTTCTCGCGTCATGCACCAAATGCGGGATGTGTGTAGAAGCATGTCCCTATGATGCATTGGAACTCGCGAAACAGGGAGACAATAAACCGGTCGGTACCCCTTATTATACTCCAAGGACAAACCCCTGCTACATGTGTAAGGACATACCCTGTGTACCGGCATGTCCATCAGGGTCGCTTGATAAAGCCCTTGTAAGTGAAAAGGACGAGAACGGAGAGCTTCAGCTTAATGTCAATCTGTCAAAAATGGGGCTCGCGGTGATAGACAGGGAAACCTGCATTGCATACTCGGGCATTCAGTGTGATGCCTGCTACCGGGCCTGCCCCTTGATAGATAAGGCGATTACTATTGACTACACGAGAAATGAAAGGACCGGTAAGCACGCAATGCGTGCACCCGTAGTTCACAGCGGAGCCTGCACAGGATGCGGACTCTGCGAAAAAGCATGTATCACTAAAAAGGCATCAATTTTCGTACTGCCGACAGAAATAGCAATGGGAGAGTCAAGCGAAAGGTATATAAAGGGCTGGGACGAACGAGATGAAGAACGCATGAAGGATGTAACAGAAGAAGTTACGACACAGACACCCAGGAGCGGTAAGAGCCCTCTTGATTATCTGAACGAGTAAGATTTTTAACCGTAGGGGGCACGGCGCGCCGTGCCCCTACAAGGCAATATCAATATGAGAAAATATAAATATCAGATACCACGGAGGCTTTTACAGATTGGAATCCTGTTCATCTTCTTTGCCGGCAATTCCTATGGCTGGAACGTTCTGAGGGGAAACCTGAGCTCGGCGAGGGTTCTTGATGCGGTCCCTTTATCCGATCCTTTTGCAGTTCTGCAAAGTTTTTCGGCAGGGGCGTCCATTGCCGCTGATGTACTTATCGGGGCCCTCATTATTCTGATTTTCTACGCAGTACTCGGCGGGAGAGTATTTTGCGGCTGGGTATGTCCCGTGAACATGATAACCGACCTGGCTGACAAGATCAGGACTTTTTTTAATCTGGATGATACATGGAAGTCCTGGGACATCAAAAGAGGAGTGAGGTACTGGGTAATAGCGTTATCAGTAGTGCTGTCAGCCATTCTCGGTGTTACGGCTTTTGAGTGGATAAGCCCCATAGGTGCGCTACACAGGGGGATAATTTATGGATTCGGTTTTGGATGGGCATTTGTGCTGATTGTGTTTTTATTCGACCTGTTTGCAGTTAAAAACGGGTTCTGTGGACATGTATGTCCCCTGGGCGGTTTCTACTCCCTGATAGGCCGTTTCGGCTTTCTGCGGATCGGCTATGACAGGGACAAATGCACTGAATGCATGAAGTGTATTGCAATATGCCCGGAAAAACAGGTTTTGCACATGGTAGGAAAACAGAGCGGGGCCGTACTTTCCGGAGAATGTATAAATTGCGGAAGATGTGTAGAAGAATGCGATGATGACTCTATTCATTTCAGTAACATATACTCAAAAAAGTATAAGCGTCATGCGTCTTAATATAAAAAATGAACTACTCAGCTTTATTCCCCTCTTTAGCAAAGAGGGGTTAGGGGAGATTTTATAATGAATATATTATTTAAAAAATCCCCCTTAATCCCCCTTTGCCAAAGGGGGAGACCTGAGCAGTTACAATATGGGAATAATTAACTATTAACGAATAACAATAATAAGGAGGGATTAATTATGGCAAGCAACAGAAAAAAATGGCTTTTAGCAGTACTGGTTATAACAGTTTCTTTAGGGTTATTATTATCCTGCGCCCAGCAGACCCGGACTAAAACCTATACAGAGGAAGAGCTCGGCCTCAGGCAGGAGACCCTTTATGATGAAAGTACTACGGTACCTGTCCATGGTGAAACGACAAAAAAGGAGCCGGGGGAGAGCACAAAATTCGAGAGGTCATTTGAAAACAGTCCGCCTTTAATCGCACACGACATTTCAGGTATGCTGCCCTTAGAAGAGGATAACATATGCATGGGCTGCCACATGCCTGAAGAAGCGGTGTTTAGCGGTGCAACCCCGATCCCTTCGACCCATCTTATCGACCTTACCACCGGGGAGTACCTGAGAGGCAAACTCGATGGCAGCAGGTTCAACTGTTTGCAGTGTCATGTTGTACAGAACATCCTTACCCCGGCAGTAGCAAATATTTTCAAAGGGGAGTTCAGGGATGAAAAGGGACGTTACAGATCAAACCTGCTTAATATCTTAAATGAAGGCGTTGAGGCAGAATAATATCTCAAGGGAGGAACCTGAATGAATGTATCAAGTATAGTAGTCAAAACAATTCCGGAGCATATAGACAGTGTTATAAGTAACATCAAGGCAATAGACTTCTGTGAAGTTCATTTTTCCAACAAAGAGGGAAAGATAGTCGTAACTATAGAGGGAGAAAGCATAGAGAACCAGATGGAAATTATGAAATGTGTTCAGGCCCTGCCCAATGTAGCGAATGCAAATCTGGTCTATTCCTATTGCGAGGAAGAACTGGCAGATTCTCTGGAAAAGATTCAGAAATAATACCACCGTGAAATATCCAAGGCAATGGTTTTATCCCCCTCTCATCCGGGAGGGGGAGTTATAAATTCCCCTTCAGTTCCTTTAAGATCGACAGGAATCAACAGGAAGGCAGCTCTATCATGACCTCGGTAAATTTCCCTTCCACACTGTCGATTGACAGTCTTCCCTCATGGTCAGCGATGATTCCGTGACTTATGCTAAGACCCAGACCGGTCCCGACATTGTCAGGCTTTGTAGTAAAAAAAGGATTAAATATTTTCCCCATTAAGGGTAAAGGTATACCCGTGCCATGGTCATGAAATTTCATCCGTACACACTTATGACTGTTTTCAGAAATTTCCTGACCGGTTATATGAAGCATTTTGTCTTCATGTGTTCCCTGGTATTTCTGATTAAGGGCATAACGTGCATTACTTATGATATTTAGAAAAACCTGCTCTATCTGCTGCGGCTGCACAAAGACCCCCGGAAGTCCCGGAGGAATATCTACTTTAAGCTTTATCCCGTCTTTCCTGAGCTGTGTCTCAGCAAGGTTAAGTGAGTCGGCTACGAGCTGGTGTACGAACACCTCGCTTTTTCTTTCTCTGTTGTCCCGGGCAAAGGAGAGCAGATTACTGACGATGCCTGCAATCCGGTCCCCCTCCTTGACAATGCGTCTGAGGATATCATTTCCCTGCGTTACCTTTTCACTCTCATTAATCAGAATCTGGGCATAGTTGATAATTCCCCCTGCCGGGTTGTTGATTTCATGTGCCACACCAGCAGCCAGTTCACCGAGCGCCGCAAGGTGGCTGGCCCTCATGGCTTCTGCTTCCGCCAGTTTTCTTTCGGAGATCTCATGCTTGAGTTTTTCATTGGCTTTTTTAAGTTCGGACGTACGTTCTTCAACAAGTTCCTTCATTTGTTCCTGATGATTCCTGAGTTCTCCCTCACTCTCTCTCAACCTGCTTTCCATCTCATGCTTGTAAACCGCTATATCAACTACATTACGGAGTTCCTCTTCATCAAAAGGCTTTGCAATGTAACCGAACGGCTCTGTCTGCTTTAACCGTTCCAATATTTCCGTATCCTGGTAGGCTGTCAGATAAATCACAGGGATATCATATTTCGAGCGAATTTCACCTGCAGCCTCAATCCCGTCCATCTCTCCATGCAGGACAATATCCATCAATACAAGATCAGGTCTGTTTTCCTCTGCTTTCTTAATCGCATCCTTACCGGAAAACTCGGTTGACGTAACAATATGCCCCATATCTTCCAGGCTGTTCTGTATTCTCATGGCTGTAATAGCCTCATCTTCCACAATCATAATCCGTTTCTTCGAATTTAGAATCTTTGAACTCATTTTATTTTTTCCTTATTATTATGGGGCCAATCTCATTTTATATCTGTTCACTGTCTCGAGATATTAGTTATTTGATATTCTTTTTCCGGCACTTATGTTGTCGCTTTTTCCAAGCTTATGATCCTTTTTATCTCTATACATTAAATGATCCGCCCGGACCAGAAGTTCATCTATCGAACAGGGATGTTCAGGATCGTATTGTGTAATTCCCATGCTGAGCAACAGTTCATAGTTTCGGGAAATTTTACTGTTGTGGGTTTCCAGTTTTTTCTGAAGATGTTTAATGGTTACGTTATCAACTTCAGACCCGGAAGGTTCGGTTAAGAGTACCGCAAACTCATCTCCCCCGATACGAGCGATCACATCTGATTCACGAAATGTTTTCCTGAGTATTCCGGCAGTATCAAGTATGGCCTGGTCCCCTGTTTTATGTCCGAGTTCATCGTTAATATTCTTCAGTCCGTCCATGTCCATGTACAGAAGAGACATCCTCCTTTTGTTCCGGTCTGCCAGTTTACGATGCTGCTGAAATAAAGTAAAGAAACCGCGCCTGTTGAAAAGTCCCGTGAGTTCGTCTGTGATAGCTGCTGACCGTAATTTTTTTTCAATCAGCTTTCGTTTAGAGATATCGTGCAGGATTTCGAGCTTGGAAATACTCCCGTCAGGATTTACCAGAGGGGTAGCAAAACGGTCATACGTCTTCTGGTTTTTTTGGGAAAACCATTCCCATCTTATGCTTTCACCTTTCAGAACTTCATTGATCTTACACCAGGGACAGACTACTTTTCTCTCATAAAAACATTTATAGCATTTATGACCTGTAACTGCCCCGTACTCCTTCCTTATCACAGGATTTAAGTATTCAATGCCATAATGCTTATTAACAATGTATACCCCGTCCTCCATACTGTTCATAATCTTGATAAGTTTGTCTTTCTCATATTTGAGTCCCATTTCTGCTTTTTTGCGTTTACTAACATCTCTTAAAATGCATAAAATGTACTTTATGTCCGCAAGCTCCAGAGTCGTTGCATTAATTTCAACCGGAATAAGTCTGCCGTTTTTGGAAAGCTGATTAATTTCAGATATATCCGAGAGTGATCCGCTTTCCGCAACTTTTCTGAAGATCCTCCTAACAACCTCCTGCTCCTCCTGAGGATGAAGCTCTCCCACCGTCATTGTCTTGAGTTCTTTGATCGTATAACCGGTCATTTCCGAGGCACTTGAATTGGAGTCAATTATCATTAATGTTTCTGAATCCACAAGATAGATAGCATCCGCAGCACTTTCAAACAGTGTCTTATATCTTTTTTCACTTTCCTTCAGGGCCTTTTCCATTTCATGCCTGTATATGGCTGTTTCCACTGTAATGGCAAGTTCCCGTTCTTCAAAAGGTTTGACAATATACCCAAAAGGTTCAGTCTTCTTTATCCTCTTCATTAATCCTTCATCTGAATGGGCAGTGATATATATAACAGGGGTGTTAAAATCGGAGTGAATTTTCCCAGCAGCTTCAATACCGTCCATTTCCCCGGACAGCACTATATCCATAAGTACCAGATCAGGTCTGTCCCGCGCAGTATTCCTGACTGCCTCCTCACCTGAAAACTCGGTCGATGTGACAACATAACCCATAGACTCCAGGCTGCTCTTCAGGTTCATGGCAATAATGCCTTCATCCTCAACTACCATGATTCGATTTTTTTGCATTCTTAACACCTATAAAATTTCCTCATGCTATGGAGACTCTCCAAGACAACCGACATGAGGAAATACGTGAACAAGTATTTTTTTGTACTCAATAACCATTAGCAGCTTTCCCCTTTACTGCCTGATCAATTCAACATGCGGCATTCTCTCCTTGAACGCCGTCCCTATACAATCTGTTTCACATTCCACACATGCTCCTATGCAGCGTATTATCACCTTTCCAACCTCAACGGAAATTAACTCAACGGAACTGTTATGAGGCTCTAAAAGCCAGTTCAGATTATGCAGAACCTCCATCACCTGTTTTTTCATTCCGTTCATGGTTCGTCGGTATGTTTATTCTTATTAGACCTGCTACTCAGATAAAAACCGGTTGCCTTACATACGTTTAGCATGCCTTCTTCATTTGTGACCCTGT
>JBDLIC010000145.1:0-8824 GCA_039715075.1 Nitrospirota bacterium | reverse complement strand
TCCCCTAACCCCTCTTTGCCAAAGAGGGGAATACAGACTGCATGATCATTAATAAAGCTATTCTTTTGATGCCCCGCCTTGTAGGCGGGGAGCTTCACTCTCAATTGAAGATTGTGTTAGAATGACTCATGGCCTGGACCCGCTTTTTCTGCAGGGTTTAAAATGGAATTTTGTACAGGGTTATTAGGACGGTAAATGGGTAAAAAACGAAAACGCAAAGTATCTTCACAGGAAAAATCACATTCCGGGGTAGAAGCCCCGGCTCAGGAAAAACCGGCGGGCCTGAAAAAGAAGAACAAGCAGCCGTCTCTCAAACAGCGGGAAAAACCAGACTGGATACTGACAGGATTGGCTGCTGCCGGTATGGTGCTGACCGCTTATCTGGCCCTGACTGCATGGTTAGGTCAGCCGCCTCTCTACTGCGATGAGGGAAGCTCATGCGACATCGTCCAGCAAAGCAGGTGGGGCACTTTTATGGGTCTGCCGACCGCTTTTCTGGGTTTCCTGACTTACGCCTCACTGGCCTTCATTGGTTTCCGGGTCCGCAATCCCGGGACATACTGGAAATCAGCCTGGACAGTCTCCCTGGTGGGGCTCGGCTACAGTGTTTATCTCATCACTGTTTCCCTGCTCGTGATTGAGGCCGCGTGTGTCTATTGCCTGGTTTCGTTTTCGATCATGACTGTCATATTCGGAATGCTAACGTACCAGCGGCCTGAAGCGCTGCCCGATTTCAACTTTGCAGCCTGGGCGAGACAGGCAGTCATAGTAGCAGTAGTTATCGTCGGTGGAATGCACCTGTACTACAGCGGTATTATTGATCCAGCTGTCGGCCCGGAAGATCCCTATTTACAGGGCCTCGCTGAACATCTTTCCAAAGAGAAGGCTGTTTTATACGGTGCTTTCTGGTGACCTGCCTGTACGGAACAGAAGGATCTGTTCGAGGCATCAGTCAACCGGGTCCCATATGTGGAATGCTCTCCCAAGGGAAGGTCGGGACCAAAAGCTGCTATATGTATTAAGAAAAGAATAAAAAGCTACCCAACGTGGTTTATCAGAGAGAAAAGGTATGAGGGAGTACTAAGGCCTGAACGGCTGGCCGCGCTTTCCGGCTATACCGGGAAACGGTGATGAATGTGACCACAATCCCTGATCTTGTTTTGTAGGGGCATCCCTTGCGGGTGCCCTTTCTGTGTGGTTTGCCCTTTTATAATTGTTTTGCAGGTAATCCAAATTTTGAATGGCTTCTGCAAGCCGGGCACCCGCAAGGGATGCCCCTACATTATTATTTTCCCGTCATATGAAACCAGATACACTATTACCGGAATTCCACCCGCAACCGTTTGAGCATATTTCACGGCCTCATTGCAAACCTTCCGTAAGGGCAATTCCCGAAACGGGTCGATTCCGACATGAATTGCCCCTACACCATGTTTCGATAAAATATAATCATATATTTCCCGGGCAGTATTAAACTCTTTTTTCTGCGGAACACTTATTCCAATAGAATTCAAAAACTCAACAGCTTTTCCGGTATCAATCGCACCAAACCTCACATGTGTCTGTGGAGTTGCCATTGCGATTTTAACCATTTTCGCCCATTGCGCACAGAGATGTATTTTTTTAAACTCGTGCTTCCCAGCTTCCTGCAGAGAATACTCCAGGTAATCACCCATAAGAACATAAGCTTCATCAGGCAACCCGATTTCCTTCATATGCGCCCTTTCGGAAGACCGTCCTGCTGAAAGCACAATCTCCTCGTGACCCATTGCCCTCGCAACGTCCATTGATGAAGTGATGGTTGCGGTCCATGCTTCAGTTGATACGGGTTTTACAATGCCGGTTGTGCCAAGGATTGAGATTCCGCCTTTGATACCTAATCGGTAGTTTAACGTCTTCTTTGCTAATTCTTCGCCATCCGGAACAGAAATCATTATTTCTACCGTAGGGGCGTATTGCAATATGCCCCTACAGCTATGCATCGCTTCCATAACCGCTTCCTTAATCATCTGCCTCGGAACAGGATTAATCGCCGGCTCACCGACAGGTACGGAAAGCCCCGGCTTGGTAACAGTCCCGACACCATTTCCACCTTTGATAACACATTGTAGGGGCAATTCATGAATTGCCCTGACATCGGCTGCCTGAATAATTCTCGCTTCCGCCAAGATCTCCGCTCCATTTGTTACATCAGGATCATCCCCCGCATCTTTTATAATGGATGCAATAGCAAGATTGTCCCTGAACTCAGAACTGTGCACTTTAAATTTCACTCTGCTTCCATCTGGAAACGGTATCTCGACATTTTTCTCGTTTAACGAAGGGCTAGAAGACCTCGCCCCTACAGCAGATTTCTCAAGCCGCATGTTTTCATCAAGCAGCAGCAAAGCTGCTGCCTTGGCAGCAGCTGCCGCACAAGCTCCGGTCGTATACCCTGATCTTAAACTCTTCTTTTTCAAAACCCCGGGCCCCTTAAACCCTTGACTCCTTGAACCATGTCTTTTCTAATACTGATACTCATACTCCATCTGCTCAAGCGCATCATCACGGAGAAGGTATTTCACATTGTCCTCAGCTATCATCTTAAAAGCATACTGGATGACCTCTTTATAGAAGTCACAGAAAACCGCCTTTTTGTACATGTCACCCCGGGCGTGCATTTCAGCCGGGCAGGGTGAGCCGCAGATATGTCTGAAGTCGCAGACATCACACTCGTCGATCTTCTCAACCATCCTTGCCCTGATCGCCTTGAAGGGCTTTGAGTTCATGGCCTTTTCGATAGATGTTTTATAAATGTTACCGCCGGAGAATTCCTTGAACCCGATAAACTCACCGCATGGGACCATGGCACCGTCAGCAGTAACGGTCAGGAATGTCCTGCCCCCGCCGCATGGAGAGATGTCACACATCATTCTCCTTGCTGTAGGTGAAATAATCGCCAGCAGAATGTTTGCGAAGTTACCGACAGCGATTTGTCTGCCGGTCTTCTTTGTGAGGTCCATAGCAGTGTTAACAGCCTTGATCAGGTTCTCTGCATACTCGGCATCATCGGCCTTGATCTTATCGGCACGCTTCTGGGTCAGGCGCACAGGGTTTAAAAGTACCATCGGGACCTTCTTGCCATGCAGGAATTTCACGAGTTGAGAAAGTTTGTTAACATTGAGTTTTGTCACCGTGCAGATAACGTTCAGGCCTTCATACCCCTCAAACCACTTCAGGGCCTGGACAGCTTTTTTATAATTGCCGCCGCCGTCTCTCGATACACGGGAAACATTATTGTCAGCAGCAGTTGCCGCATCAAGAGAGATACCGATACCGACACGGTATTTCTTTATAAAGTCCACATCCTCTTTTTCGAGAAGGAGTGAATTGGTCTGGATGCCGAAGAGCATTTTCTTGTGGTACTTCTTTATTGACTTAAAGAGGAGGGCTTTGACCATCAGGGGCTCTGCAGCGTGATAGACGATAACAGGTTTTTTCTTCTTGCCTTTGAAATGCTCTTCTACTTTACTGAGTGTCAGATCAAGCTGTTCCCATGTCATCTGTGTGCCCTGTGTCCTTATCTTTGAAGGGATATAACAGTACGGGCAGTTGGCATTGCACCTGTCTGTCGGGTCAATATATACACAGTTTAGCGGCTCATTAAACCTGAAGTTGTGCATCTCGGTGTCAAGGTGCTTCATCTCTTTTTTATAGAGGTCAATCATGTTCTGGGGAAGCATGAAATCTCCGTTATTACGGGGCAGCACGCTCCAGAAGATATTGTCCGGGTCAAGGGCAAGCTTCCATTTTTCATCTACATTCGAAAAGGAGAGGCCCCTTTCTGTTTCTTTTGTTGAAGGTCCGCATTTACTTTTTTTACTCATCTTGTTTTTCTCCTTTAAGTATTATCTGATTTATAACGGCAAATCTTATTTCAAAAAATACATGACAAGTCAGAGAAGGGCAGTTTTAAAAATTAATATCGATCCCTTAAGTGCAGCCTTAAAAATGCATAATGATATGAATATGTTCGATAAACAGATAGAGGTGCTGAATTGATTTTTCAATATTTATCGAGTGTATGAATTTTTAAAACTGCCCTTCTCTGACTTGTCCTTCGATTGATTTTAGGTCAGGCCGGATAACCAAAGCTATCCGGCCCAAATCCTTCATTGACTAAAGAGGCATTTTCTTTTTAGGCACATCCCCGTACATGACAAAGTGTGTTAAACCATTTGCAGTCTTCGCACATTTCATGTGGTAGGAGATAGCTGTTTTCGCGTCCGCCTTCTTCTGGGTCTTTTTAGCCTTTTTCAAGATATTACCCTCCTTTCAATGAAGTTTCGAGAGATTTAATAATCTCCCGTCTTGCCTCACCAACGGTGAGTGGAATACGATCAAAATCCATTTTATCTTCATGCTTCAGTTTATAAATCAGCTCAGCAATGTGAGGGAGGCGGAGCTTGATGTTCGCCATATCCTCCGGCGCATTAAAAACCGCCTCAGGTGTTCCGCCCCTCGTTATTTTCCCCTTGCTCAGTATGAAGAGCTCATCCAGAAAGACCGGTACAAGGTCAACGCTGTGAGTAGCCATTATGACCGTTACCCCGTTTTCCTTATTAAGCTTCCGAAGCAGTCTCATCATCTTGTATTCTCCCATAGGGTCAAGCCCTGCTGTCGGCTCATCGAGCAGGAGTATCTCATGTCCCATTGCGAGTAGGCCGGCAATGCAGGCCCTTTTCCTCTGGCCGTAGCTCAGATTATGTACAGACTTTTTTTCGAGGCCGGTCAGGTCTACTTCATTCAGCGCCTGCATAACACGCTTTTTAACTTTTCCTGCGCTAAACCCCATATTCGTCGGCCCGAATGCAACATCTTCAAACAGTGTCGGGGCAAAGAGTTGATCATCAGGGTTTTGAAAAACAAGTCCCACCTTTTTATATATTTCTTTTGGAGAAAGGGTATTAATATCAACACCGCAGAGATAAACGCTGCCCTTAACTCCCTTAAAGAGCTTATCCATTACCCTGAGAAGGGTCGTCTTCCCCGAGCCGTTAGCGCCGAGAAGTCCTATGAATCTGCCTTTTTGCACATCCAGGCTTATGTCATGGAGGGCATGCGTACCATCAGGATATCTGTACGATACGTCCTTTACGGAGTATATCAGATTATCCACACAGCACCTCCTGCAATCACTATTAACAGAGCAACAAAGATGTCCGCTGCCTTAAGAGGCTTCCCCTTAAGCATCGGCATATCTCCGGTATACCCCCTCTGCATCATCGCATCGGCGGTCTTCTGACTCTGCTCAAACCCGCGGAGTACAAGAGATCCCGTAAGCACACCGAATGAATTAAGTCCTTTCCTGATATCGGTATATCCAAGACGATTTTTCTGTGCACTATAAATAGTAGTTGCATCATCAAGAAATAAAAAGATGTAACGGTATGCAAACATCATGATCTCAATAAATGCCTTTGGTACCTTCAGCCACGAAAGTGCAGCAACGAACTCCAGGAAAGGAGTCGCAAATCCGAGCGCAACCACAAGAGATACCCCGCCGGCTATCCTGGCGGTAATCTTCGCCCCCTCCATGAGGCCGTCACTGTGACCGGCCAGTTGAAATCCGAACAGGTTAAGAGAAAACATGATCTCATTACCTGAAAAGAATAATTTCAATAGCAGCAGAACTGCGGCAATAAAGAGCGGCTGGGCCATTCTCAGCACCAGTACACGCAGCGGAATGCGCATGATCAAACAAAGCGCAAGCGAAGCAGCTGCCACAACAAGAGGGAAAAGCATCCCCTTATAACTCAGTACCATTATCAGAAGGGCAAGTGTTACTACAAGCTTTACCCTTGCATCAACAACTGATAAAAAATGGTCCTTCTTAAAGCTGTCAGAAAATGTATTACAATCTGCCATCAGTCGTCTCCGCCTGTTTTTTATTTGCAGCATTTTTTAAATGATTCCGGTCTTTCCCTTCGGTGAGCGAACGCCAGTAGTACCCCGCGATAAAACCGCCAACCGCCCCGCCCAGTAAAAACATAAAAAGCAGCAAATCACCCTGGTCAGTGTTAATGAGGGGATCTACCGGAGCACGTCCATGCTCTTCTGCATATTTCTCGACTACCGATTCGTCCACCCCAGCCCAGTCTGCTGCTTCAGAAGCAGAGCAAAACGCAAAGAACAGAGCGCAAAGCGTTAAAAACATTGTTGTTAAGATTTGTAATTTCATATAGTGCCTCCTGCCTGCTCAGCTTTAATCACCCCGAGCTTCACCAGAAGGTCCGCCCGTCTCCTGTACAGCAGTGTAACCATGCCTGCTGTCATCGCACCCTCAACTATGCCTAGAGGAAGCTGGGTCGGGACAAATGCAATGACTATTTTACTGAACAAAGGCCAGAATGGATCAGCACCCCTTATTCCGGAGGCAAGCTCAACGGATGTTGTCAGATATATTGCCCAGTCAGAAAAAAGTCCCGCAAAAAAGGCCGATACACCAAGACCTGCTCTGAACTTCCTCATCAGCCGGAATACACCCAGGCCAACAAAGGCACCGACAACTCCCATTGATACCACATCAGCGCCCCATGTGCTCAATCCGCCGTGGGCGAAGAAAAGCGCCTGAATCAGAAGCGCTACTCCTGTCACAAGCACACTGATCGATGGGCCGACCAGGATTGCCGGGATCGCCGTCCCTCCCGGATGCGAGCATGTACCTGCTGTCGGGACCGGGATCGGCATAAGCGATATGACAAACACTATTGCGGCCATCAGTCCCACGAGCGGCTTGAAAGAGAGGTCAGTCTTTGAGAGTTCCTTCAGCCTCTTTATCCCGTAGGCAACAAAGGGCAGCGCAACAATAAACCACAACGCCGCCCAGTTAAATGGCAGTATCCCCTCAGAAATATGCATGGCATGGGCATTGCCGGACAGCATCGTCAATGCCAGGAATAATAATATTACTTTCGTTTTCACTTTTCCTCCGCCATTTTTAACAACGCATTAATGATGGCTACAGCAACGGTTGACCCACCCTTCCTGCTGATATTTGTAATAAAAGGAAAGTTCTGTTTGGCCAGCAAAGCCTTTGATTCAATAGCCTTTACAAAACCGACCGGGACACCTGCGACAAGAACGTCGGGCGTCGGGCGTCGGGCGTCGGACGTATTATTAAGCATGTCAATTGTCTTCAACAGCGCAGTCGGAGCATTCCCGATTGCAATAATACCGATATTATTATTTTCACTCAACGCTTGCTCGATACCAAGCTCAGACCTTGTTTTGTTTTCTGACCCCTGACCCCTGACTTCTGATTCCTGTATTTTACAAATAACCTTCCCGCCCCATCTCTCGAGGAGTTTCTTGTTAATTCCGGTCCTCACCATCTCTACGTCTGTAAGAATATCTTTTCCTGATTTAATTGCCTCTATGCCTGCCTTTAAAGCATCGGGATGAAATACAAGGCTGCTTTTAAATTCAAAGTCAGCCGTAGTATGTATTACACGTTTTACAACAGGATGCCTTTCTTCCGGAACATCACTAAGGTCGATTTCGTCTGAAATAATCTCAAAACTTCTCTTCTCTATTTCATCCGGATTCAAACCGGTTGCGGAATTAATCCTCTCCAGGACCACCTGTGCCATTTTATTGTGGATCCCGAGTGGTTCGGTAAAGACAAATTCAACGTCCGGATATTTTTTTCTCGCTTCATCT
Organism: Nitrospirota bacterium; assembly: GCA_039715075.1. GTDB lineage: Bacteria > Nitrospirota > Thermodesulfovibrionia > UBA6902 > UBA6902 > JBDLIC01. The sequence goes on along the minus strand of JBDLIC010000145.1, from coordinate 1,123 downwards.
ATTATCCCGGGGATATCGCTGGTAACGTGCATACCGCTGCTCAGGAAGTAAGGGTGGACAATGACCTTTGTTGCCCCGTCATCCACACATGAGGTGATCGCCTGCGCTATGTTCGGCTCTGCAAACTGGAGGTATGCGACCCTCACACAGTCATCAGAGCATTCAGGGTGGACCATATTATGCAGAAGCCCTGCCACCTGTTCAATATTATTTGCATCTTTTTTAGGACTGCCGTGACCGGCAATAATTATCTTTTCCATGATACTCCTTTATCCTGCCAGGGTATTCCTGAGGGTCTGAATAAAATTCAAAAAATTATCTGATATCTGCGGATTACTTCCAAAATGTATATGAATGTAGCTACCGAAAGCATTGTTCGCCCGGCAGCCTTCATTATATATGTAATTGCCAGTTCCGTCTTTGACACTGTAAACAAGAGAAGGATTCGAGGGTTCAAGGGTTCCAGGGTTCGAGTGAGATAAGTCTTCCTTCTTTATAACCTGATCGCTGACTGCTGACCGCTGACCGCCTTCTATTATTTCTGAATAATGAAACTCATGCCCTCTGATCACATCATCTTTTTTACCAAGGATAGAGTCATCCATGAAAACAGCCTCTCTGTATCCGAGCTGCGCTCTTTTTCCGGTCATTTTCGTTTTCAACGAAAATACCCCTGCCATCGGATAAAACTTATTTTCAAGATCATATATGCCTTCGGAAAGATACATAAAACCGCCGCACTCCGAGTAAACGGGCATGCCGTCTTCCGTGCACTTTTTCAATGAACTCAGCATGGAGTCATTCGCGGATAATTGCTCCGCATAAAGCTCCGGATAACCGCCACCAATATATAAGGCATCGACATCATCCGGGACACTGCTGTCTGATAAAGGACTGAAGTGCACTATTTCTGCGCCGGCAGCCTTCAGTAAATCAAGATTATCCTCATAGTAAAAGCAAAAAGCTTTGTCGTAAGCAACAGCTATTTTAATGGAAGAGCAAGGCTTATCACCCCCACCCTGACCCTCCCCCGTCAAGGGGGAGGGAATGATGAGGTTGTTGAAAGCCGCGAAAGACCCCCTTTCGCACCCTCTTTCCACTGAGCAATGAATCAATTTTGGTA
>JBDLIC010000144.1:0-9060 GCA_039715075.1 Nitrospirota bacterium | reverse complement strand
CAGAGCAGCTGCAATGGCAACGGCAGTAGTGTCCGACCCCCCTCTTCCGAGAGTGGTAACATCAGAAAACTCATTTATACCCTGAAATCCTGCTACGACCGGTATCTTGTCTTCATCAAGAGCGGTCTTCAATCTGCCGCCCTCAATATGTTCAATCATGGCCTTTGTATGTGAACTGTCGGTCATGATACCAACCTGTCTGCCTGTAAGGCTCATTGCTTTGTACCCGAATGAGTGTATAGCCATAGCCATAAGCGCACTCGTCACTCTTTCACCCGAAGAAAGGAGAAGGTCCATCTCCCTCTCATCCGGAGAATCCGAAATCTCACTCGCAAACTTCTCGAACTTGTCGGTCTCACCGGCCATGGCTGATACAACCACAACCACCTTATTACCTGCCCTGGCAGTAGACACAACTCTCTCAGCCACAGCCTTGATCCTGTCTGTGTCCTTTACAGATGTGCCGCCGTATTTTTGAACTATAATTGCCATAAGTTATCGTCGAGCGTCGAGCGTCGGACGTCGTGCGTGAAAAAGAGATCGTTGTCCTTCATTCGTTATTCATCCTTTCAGAAAAAAATCCATCAATTTATATCCATTTTCGAACATCAGTATATTTTTCCTCCTGCAGATGCTCTCTGAATAGGAGACAGCCTTTGAATTTTCTGCATTCATCCCGCTTCCATAAATCGCATAGGGAACAGGTTCTTCAGTATGCGTTTTCACACTGATCGGCGTGAAGTGGTCCGGGAGGAGCAGTATCCTGTAGTCACTGAATTTCTTCATACCCTTCATTATTGTTCCCACAACTTTTTTGTCAAAGTCCTCTATTGCCTGGACCTTCGCCTTCATATCACCGTTATGGCCTGCCTCGTCCGGTGCCTCCACATGGACATAAACGAAGTCGCGTGTTTTAAGTGCTTTCAATGCGGCATTCGCTTTGCCGACGTAATTTGTATCAATATATCCTGTTGCCCCTTTAACATTAATAATGTCAAAACCAGCGCAGATGCCGAGGCCTTTTGTCAGGTCAACTGCTGAGATGAGCGCTCCCTTAAGTCCATATTTACTTTTAAATTTCGGGACCGTTAATTTTTTACCCTGGCCCCAGAACCATATGCTGCTTGCCGGGCTCAACCCATTACTGATCCTTTTTTTATTGACCGGATTTGAGAGAAGTATTTCCCGGGACTCCTCCATTAATGAAAGGAGAATGTCCGCACCCTTCCCTTCCGGCAGATGACCGCCTACCTTCTTTCCTGAAATATCATGAGGCGGAGTACAGTGCATCTTATACTGCCCGCCCTTCCATATCATCAGATGGCGGTAGCTCATACCTGGATAAAAGGTGATCTCCTTATTTCCCAGCTTTTTGTTTATATCATTTATAAGGGTCCCGGCTTCCCTTGTAGATATATGTCCTGCACTAAAATCCTGCATGACCGCAGTGTTTATGTTTTTATCAGGCGCTTTCAGAGTTACGAGATTACACCTGAAAGCAATATCAGCGGGCTTCAGATTAATCCCCCTGTACTCAGCTTCAATAGGGGCCCTTCCGGTATAAAACTTCAGGGGGTTATATCCGAGGATTGAAAGGTTTGCCACATCCGACCCGGGTTCAAACCCTTTGGGAACAGTCCTTGCGGTCCCGATTTCCCCTTCAGAAGCAAGCCTGTCCATATTCGGGGTCTTCGCTTTCTGGAGGCAGGTTTTATAACCAAGGCCCTTCAACGGCCTGCCGGCCATCCCGTCTCCCACAAGAACAATATATTTCATCAGAATTCCTCAGTCGTCTAACATTTTCAATTGTTATAAACCGGATAAGGCAAGGGATATATTAACTTTTCTGGCCAGAAAAGGGAAGAGTTTTGGAGGGAATATGATAGGGGAAAATCATAAGGGGTGGATTGGGTTTTTAACGAAACTTCAGTACCAGTGCAGCAACAATGGGCCATTTACTGAGCAAACGCAATTTCGATCTCCAACGATTCGCCGGATTTAACCTTGATATTCTGTTCCTTCATTCCAAAGCCTTCATGCCATGCCTTCAGGATATAGTCACCTGCCGGAAGGCCGTCTATTTCAAATGACCCCTTAGCATCCGTCACTGCCGCATAGGGATGATCGAATATAAAAATGTATCCCCTGATCCAGTTATGCGTGTTAGACCTTACTTGAATGAACCCTGTATCTTCAGTTATACGATGCCATTTTTTAATTGTCTTTTTGACTTCAAGGCCTGCCTTTGGCAGAGCAAGGTTATAAATGGATGCCCCGTCTTCCAATGGTCTCGAAGACACCTTTCTCTGATAAGCCAGTCCGAGTTTTGCTTGAACGGTATGTAAAATCTCGTCCTCATTTTTAAATACATAATTGCCGCCGACAAAACCGATATTCACATGCGGTATGGCCCGGCAGTTTTTAATCGTTACATCTACATTCTTTTTGGGAACGGCCTTCCCTTTTTCAATCCCCTCTATCCAGACCACAACATTCTTCACCCTGGAATCAAAGACGATATATTTACCCACTTTATGCTCGTTACCGCAGTACCTGGCATCTTTTGTAATAGTAATAGTCTCATCAGGCGGGACATCACCTTTGAAACTAACCATACCCTTAAGTGTTGCACCGTCTGTTACCTTCACCACATCATAACCCTGCACCACGTCTACAGAAACTGCAGACAGTATTAATACCAGAAGCACCGCAAAATATTTACCCATAATATAATCTCCCTTATAATTAATCATTTCTTTTCACCCTTCGTAATTCGTAATTCGTCATTCGTCAATCGCTACTCGTCAATTTCTTTTCACACTTCACTCTTCGTAATTCGTAATTAGTAATTTATTTACATTGAGAAGTTATCTGATAGAGAAAACTGTCCCTGCTAATGCCATCAATTGCCTTTTTGTACATCTCCCCTGCTTTGTTTTTTTCACCCTTAATTTCATATGCCCTTCCAAGTTCATAATAGGCCGTTTGAGGATTGGGATTTGCTCTTACTGCTGCTGTTAATGCATCGATTGCCCCGTCTATATCGCCCTGTAAGATATAGGCCTTTCCCAGCCCTGTCTTGGCATCATTAGAACCGGGCTCCAGCTCCAGCGCCCTGAAAAATTCTTGAAGGGCTAATTCAGTCTCTTTTATTTCCAGAAATAAAAAACCTAGAAGTATATGTGTCCTGGATATGTCAGGCTTTGATTCAACAGAACTTTCTGCAGAGGTTATCGCATGATTAATAAGCCCTTCATCTGCAAATTTCAATGCAAGGTTATAATTCCTCTCTGCCCTGAGTTCTGATTCTGATTTTGCTTTTACTTTTTTCTGCAGGGATATCAATTCCAGTAATTCCATCTCATCTATCTCTCCAAGCATGTAGCGAAGATATCCCACAAGTTTTGTTTTGTATGTGACCGCATGCCCCGGGATGTTGCGGGAATACCTTCCGTCCCTGTCGATGATTACTGTCGTAGGATATACGCTGATCCCATAAGTACTAAATATATGTCTGGCGGAATCTATGAGCACAGGGAAATCTATTCCATAATCCTTAATTATTTTACGTACTTTCTTCACATCTTCAGTTTCCGAAATTATTCCTATGAACTTTACCCCTCTAGCTTTATATGCATTAAAAATATCTCTGCATTCGTCCAGCGCTTCAAGAGAGTAATCCTGTTTCGCATTCCAGTAGATGAGAACGACTATGTCCCCTTTATACTCGCTTAATGAAACTTTCTGCCCGTCAGTGCTGCTTAAAATAAATTGAGGCGCTTCTGCTCCATAATGCATGCTCATGGCATGTGCAGGCAAGACTATGCTTAATAAAAGGAAAAACAGTATTCTTAATATCATTTGTTATCAACCTTCCTGACTCTGTCATATCCCCTGCGTTTATGGCATCCGGGTAAACAGCCACCGCCCGTTTCTGTCTTTTTATAATTCATGTCAAACTCCCAATTTCCGTAAGGGACCGACTTTCTTATATGCTTTGGATAATTACTTGCGTGTGTCTCGTGACATGCACGGCATGTTCTCCCTTTAGTAGGGTTGTTTATATGCTTGAAATGAAGATTATCCATGCCATTTCGGAAACTTGTAAGTGTAGTGGTTTTAGGAACCTGCACAATTGTTTGCTCATGACATTTAAAGCAGAGCTTATAGCTGTCGATTCTGAAGGGCATATAAAAACTCGATGGATATTTCTCTTTCAATATTCTGAATTCATCGGAGCCATGAGGATTATGACAGCCTGCACAGTTTTTTTCCCGTATCGGACCATGGTGGTCTTTATTCTCTTCCAGCAGTTCTTTCATGTTGGTCAGAAGCCTTCCATCTGTTGCACGTACTTGCTTATTATGGCATTTCATGCATAAGTCCATAGGAGCCATGGAAAGTCTCTTGGCAATATTGGATGCATGGGGTTCATGGCAATTCAGACATGCCTTGCCGATCATCAGAGCACCATGTTGAACAGCAGCACTGGTAACTTCTTCCTTCTTTTCTTTGTGACATTTAAAGCAGAGTGCTGGAGGTTTATCGTCTAACATGAATTGTTCCGGGGCAGAGTGAGGGTTATGACAGTTAGTACAACTTTCAACTGCAGGCTTGTGAACAACTTTTGCTTCTGCAAATTCTTTGGCCTTCTCTGTGTGACACATAAAACACAGTTTCGGAGGTCTTTCTCTTAAGTTTTTTTCATAATCCGCGGAATGCGGATCATGGCATACTATACATCCTCCGGAGTCCGCAGGCCCATGTACATATTTCTGTGAAACAAGATACTCATCGTGGCAATCAAAACATAGAGAGCCCCCCTCTTTTAAGAGTATATACTTGTATTCCGATCCATGAGGACTATGGCAGCTTGTACATTCTCCCTCAGTTACAGGATAATGAATAAATTTCCTGGTCTCATATTTTTTATGACAGGAATAGCAGTTCTTGCCAACTTTCTTTATTCGTTCAAACTTATACCTCTTTGGACTGTCTTTGTGTTTCGGTGATTTCCCATGGCATACGCTGCATTGTCCTTCTGCAACAATGCTGTGTACAAACATATTCTCACCCATTGTTGTATGACACTTGGATGAAATACAGGTATCTGCTTCTTTCTCAGGAATATTATCCTGCGGATATACAGTCCTGAAAGAGAAGATAATCATGGTTATTAGTAGAATAGCTACGTTCAGAACAATCATCTTGGGCGTTTTCTTATTCATTACCTACCCAGGGAATATATGCACCTCTCCCCTGTTTATCAGTCATTACTTACTGAGGCTTACAGGGGAATGCTTTTCTAAAAGCCGAAAAGATAAGATCATTGACTTTTCTATGAAGCTGATTCTTATGTTTGTTAAGGTACTTAACAAGAACTTCTGCCAGATCACTGTTGGCAGCATGATCAGGTATGCAAAAAAACAGTTTAGTGTTTCCAAGATCCTGTTCTGATTTATTGGTAATGCTGATTCCGGCCATTATTCCAATGCAGTTTCTGGCTTTTATGCGCTCAACTTTACTCATTTCACTCATATCATCGGAAACGTATGAGCATGCATCAAGAAGTTCATACCCATCATTCGATATTATATCTGATTCAGCATATGTCGCAAACCCAGTAAATGAAATGAGCACTAGTAACAATACACATATTTTTCTCATGTATCACCCCTTAAAAAGATCTTGAATTTTAATCTGCATTATCAGATTTACACTTTAGAGTCTATAATAAGCATTATATCAGAAAACAGTTGATTTCCAACTGTTTGGTCAGGCCTGCACTAAACTTGCCGTCTAATAATTATGTTAAGAGGAAAACGCCCTATTCTGATTTCAAATAAATAATAAAGATTTTTTAAAAAAACCCGACATATAAATATATTAACAGTATTACAGTACCGCTGGTTTCAGTTCATGCTGGCAATTGAGGGGGAAGAATTTAAGTTATGGGAACAAACAGGGTTGTAGTAAGGTTTAAGAACGGTAGCATAAAGAAAGGTTCAACAAACGACTTTTTCCCGAATAAAGCAATGTTTCATCTGAAGTCAGCAACCGGAGAAGTCCTGGATATTCAGACTGAAGAGTTAAAATCAGTATTTTTTGTTAAAAATTATCAGGGAGATAAAGACCGCAGGGATGATTATTCCGATGCTATACCTGGAGGGGGAAGGAAAATCCAGGTAACTTTTTTTGATGACGAGATATTAATCGGTTATTCACAGGGCTACTCCCCGAACCGCAGCGGCTTCTTCGTTGTACCCGCTGACCTCAAAAACAATAATGAACGCATTTATGTCATTAACTCAGCAACCAAAAAAGTAACAGTTCTTTAGGCCACACGTATTAACCTGATCTCCGCTTTATCCGTGGGGCCAGGTCTACACAGACTGTTGCTCAAATAACCGCTGAAATATTTCCTCAACATGATTTATATCATAGAATTATTTTCACTCTACAAGTATTCTTATTAAATATTTATTGTTGAAATCAAATAGGATGCCGATCATAAATAACGATATTAGAAATCGAACCTTTTCCCTGTTCCATTATTCACAGACATCGTTCAGCACCCTGTTTTTTTGATATAAGCCTGCTCTACTTGACTGAGAAGTTCTAACAGAAACAATTAATTTATACCTACGGGGGTGAGAATATGAAAAGACAACTATCAAGCGAGTATATCAATGATTTCCTGTATTTTGTAATCAAGCCTGATGAGAAGAGCGCCAATGGTGATCTAATATGCTGCTCAGGTGTTAATGTTGATCGTTTTACTCCCATAACACAGGGTCGGCATAACCCCATGTCAAATCCTGCCATGAGGGGGCTTCAACTGATACAATATGACATCATGGCTCTCGCACTCGCAAATGGGGCAACAGCAAAGACTATTCCGGGATACAAGGATAAGGCACTTCCTCCCACAGCGGAGATATGGTCAACCGATTGCCTGCGGATTAAAAATGCTCCTCCATCCTTGCCTGAAAAGATAATAAACCACTCTGTGGTAGAGCTTCTAAATAAAATTGACCTGGCCAGTAGACGTGAAGCCACCCTGCCTGATAACCTGCTGAGTCCCGATGAGCTTCAACTGTTTATTGAGTCAATGTGCAGTAAATATGCCACACAGGCGGTCTAGCTTTCTCCATATCTAAAGCCTGTGAGGGTGGCCTATCAATCATCACTTCCCTCTCGGATCGAGTCGCAGACCTTTTTGTTTTTTTCTGTACAACAATACCCGGAGAAGGATATAATTTCTCATCAAGAACAGGCTGACGGGCTTTTCCCTTTCCGCTTAATATAGATATCGTTAAGATGAAAAAAACAATATAAGAAATAATTTAATCGCTCCCTGCAGTATGAAGTTTTTATCGCAGGAGACATCAGGAGGCTGACATGAAGGTTAAAAACATACTTGAGACAATTGGAAATACCGACCATGTAAAAATCAATAATCTATTCAGCAATAATGCTGAAGTCTGGATGAAGCTGGAGCGTTCGAATCCAGGCGGGAGTATCAAGGACCGTATCGGATTATCAATGATTGAAGATGCAGAGAGTAAGGGGGTCCTCAAGAAAGACAGTGTAATCATCGAACCCACCTCCGGCAATACAGGCATAGGGCTCGCCATGGTCGCCGTAGTCAAGGGATACAAGCTCATTCTTGTCATGCCGGAATCAATGTCTCTTGAACGCCGTAAGCTCATGTCAATATATGGAGCGGAACTCGTCCTGACCCCTAAAGAGAAAGGCATGAAAGGTGCGGTAGACAAAGCAGCTGAAATGACCGGGGAAATACCAAATGCGTGGATGCCCCAACAATTCGAGAACGAAGCCAATGCGGATGTGCACAGACGTTTTACTGCACAGGAGATTATTAAGGATTTCCCTGAAGGCATTGATTACTTAATTACGGGCGTTGGAACAGGCGGACACATAACAGGGTGCGCACAGGTACTCAAGAAAGAATTCCCCGCCCTCAAAGTCTATGCAGTCGAGCCTGACCTCTCACCTGTCCTCACCGGCGGCAAGCCGGGGCCGCATCCCATCCAGGGTATAGGCGCAGGGTTTATCCCGGGCATCCTTGATCAGGGCATCCTGGATGAAGTTATACATGTTACTAAGGAGGAGTCTTTTCAGTATACACAACGATGCGCCAGGGAAGAAGGGATACTCGTCGGGATATCGACAGGGGCTGCTCTCGCAGCGGTTGCGCAAAAAATAGACAAAGTCCCGCCTGGAAGTATTGTCCTCACGTTCTGCTACGATACAGGTGAACGGTATCTTTCAACAGAGGGGCTCTTCTGATCATTTATGGTTTGTTAAAAAAATAAGAATTTCATTTTGCATTTTTATATTATGCTTTACGTTTAAATGATAATTAGTGGAAGTGCTTGTTGATGGTTCCCAAAAAAGCTTCGGCCCTTTGTAAATCGAATACAGGTCTTTTGCCGGTCCATATGGAGCAAGTTTATCTTTTTTATGATGAATAAACAGTATGGGAATATTATTGAATTTAGAAATACAGTCACTGATATCAAGTTCATCCGGAACACTTGAGCTTACAGCCAGCGCTAAGGGGTAACCGACTGGAAATAGCGGCCACCATTGCCTGGCCTTTGTTAGGGCAACAGTTTTGGGATTTACTGCACTTTCAAGGACTATTTTATTAAATTTAATTTCGTCTGAGACAGAGCAGATACCTGCTGGTGCACCTATTGATATGCCGACAAAATATATTGGTTCATCTTTGTAGGCATCTTTCATGAATCTGTAAAAAGACCTGATGTCACTGATTAATGAGTCCAGGCTGGCAGTCCCTTCGTTCTTCCCGTATCCCTGGTAACTGATCAGAAGTATTCTGTGATTAGTTTTAAATAAATATTTATTGTAGTCGTATGCACGTCCCAGCCCCATGGCATTGCCGCTCGCAACTATAATAGACCCGTCATTGTTTTCTTTATCAAACAGCCACCCAAAAACATTTTCATCTGCTAATCTTTCAAACAAAGAATTCCACTCTGTTTCAATTTTTATGAATTCCTTAAAAACAAT
>JBDLIC010000143.1:0-9118 GCA_039715075.1 Nitrospirota bacterium | reverse complement strand
TCCCCCTTAATCCCCCTTTTCCAAAGGGGGAGACTTGAAAGGAGAACTTTTCATCCCCGTTTACAAAACGGGGTATTCAAGTTCATTTCTTCATAAATAGTAGATATTATCCTGAAATCAGAAATATCATAAACAGCAACAGCTTAAAGCGTGACCCCGGCCGGAGGGACAAAGGTCCTCTGGACAAGCTCCTTGTCGATCATAAACAGGCCGCCCGGGTTGTTTTCATTGAGTTTCAGGCTCTGGATAATACCATCGGCTGTTTCTTCCTCTTCAACCTGCTCATCTACATACCACTTGAGGAAACTGTTTGTTGCATGGTCTTTAAGTTCAATCGAGAGGTCAACAAGGTCGTTTATCCTGCCTGTGACTATCTGCTCATGTTCAAGGGCGTTCTCAAATGCAGCCAACGGAGAATCCCATTCAAAAGGAGGGGCCTTAATTTCTGATAACGAAATTCTCCCTCCCCTGGAGGTCAGGTAGTCATAAAACTTTTTAGTATGCGCCTGCTCTTCCATTATCTGGACCCTCATCCAGCTCGAAAAACCCTTCAGGTTAATCGAATCGAAATATGCTGCCATCGAAAAATAAAGATAAGCGGAAAACAACTCCCAATTAATCTGATCATTTACCGCCTTTTCCATTTTCTCATGTATCATATTGATCCTCCTTGAATTGTTTTGTATCCGTTATATTACAATTTTTCATACTACTAAATGAAGTTTTTTAATAGGTTACATTTTTTTAATTAAAAACATTTGAAGAATTGTTTTATTGAAATGGGGCTCTGCCCCAAACCCCGGTACTTTCTTTTGTGGGAAAAGAAAGTATCTCCGCCGGAAGGGCACCCCGGATCAAACTCTCTTTGGGAATGTCCCCGAAAAATGAAATTTAAGTATCAGGAATTGTCAGTTTTTTTCCATAGGGCTTCCACTCATAATGCTATAGGAAATTATCCCATAAATTAAAAGAAACGTTCCAACTGATAATATGGTCCTTTTAATCATGATGCACCTCCATTCAGGTGGTCTTACCTATTATTTATCGCATTATTTCCCGGTTGTCAACAGGGGAGAAGTACAATATTGCAGAAACGTAGGGGCATGTTTCCTTCCCAAATGCTTAAACATGTGAACTTTTATCTGTGATGAAGCGATTTTGATAGTATACGCAAATGTAAAAAGGGCAGGATTGGCGTTAGAAATTATAATATTTCAATATTTACAGGCTGACCCCACTGTAGGCGTGAAAAAGAACTTTTCAGCCTGGTTTCGGATTTCTTGACATGACGCAGGAAGTAAGTAATAATAATTTGCTCTCAATTTCAGTGTGGTGAAAACGGTTTTTATTTTTATCATTTTACTGAGAATACTTAAATCCTGTCCTTTAATCACATTCCCTTATTGATTTAAGGTAACCTATATGTTACTATTATGAGTAATGATAAGCTAAGAATAGTCGAATATCTGCGTGGAGGCAAATCTCTTTTTGAGAAGTGGCTTAACTCACTGGATGCAGGCTCAGCCGCAAAAGTAACGACAGCACTGTATAGATTGGAACTGGGCAATTTTTCGAATGTCAAATCAGTCGGCAAAGGAGTCATGGAGTACAGGATCGATTTTGGACCGGGATACAGAATTTATTTCGGCAGAGAAAGTAATAAGCTGATTATCCTGCTCGGGGGAGGAAGTAAAAGGACACAGAGTAAAGACATTGATATAGCACAGGCATCATGGCGGCAATTTAAAGCTGATAAAAAAATTAAAGGATAGTGATATCATGGCAATAACCAGAAATTTTCGTGAAACGATTCTAAAGCGTGCTGAAAAGGACTCCTCTTTCAGGAGAGAAATGCTGGTAGAGGCCGTTAATGAGTTATTGGCAGGAGACCTTAATGCAGGCAAGGCCATGCTCCGTGATTATATCAACGCTACTATTACCTTCGAAGGGCTGGCCAAAAAAATCAGAAAATCAGGAAAAAGTCTTCATCGTATGCTCGGTCCCCGAGGTAACCCGCGCGCTGAAAATATCCTTGAGATTATCAAAACCCTTCAAGCTCATGAGCATATAAAACTTAAAGTCAAAGCTACTCGTGATGCTGCGTAGGGGCGTATTGCAAAAACCTCACGCAATACACATTTTTTTTTAAACGCTAAATGACGTAGTGATGCTTATCTTCTGAAGAATGGGGACCTGACACCACCCATTGATTACCGCCTGAAATCCCCACCGAAATCAAAAAAACGCAAAGTGCGAACTTTAGTCTATAGTCAACAAAGCTACCTAATCGCCAATTAACAATATTTCACACGGTAATCAAGCTAAATATTATCTTGCCTAATAGAAATAAAAAGAAATATACTTTTCATGAAGTTGGAAATAAAGTAAGTATAGAGGAAGTTTTTTTATGGCGAACACAGGGGAGGTTTTCTTTTAAACTTTTTGCACTTCTGCTATATTGCCCGATTAGTTTATAATGTTCTATGCTCAACCTTGACCAGAAGCTCTATCAGCTCATCATTAGCAGGCTGGACGGAGATAAACTTCCTTCAAAGTCATATCAGGAACATGTTCTTGGACTTGTAGAGAAGGGGATTGGCGGCTTCATACTCTTTGGCGGGGAAAAAGATGAGTTAAAAGGCTTTATTGAGAAGCTTCAGTCCATCTCAGATATCCCGCTGTTTATTTCGTCCGATATAGAGCGGGGGGCAGGACAGCAGGCATCAGGGGCGACATGGTTCCCGAGCCAGATGGCTGTATCTGCGGCAATCGATAAAACCTTAAGGAAAGATCAGCATCTTCTTGAGAAAATGATCCTGGCGATTGCTGCCGAAGCAATTGATATCGGGATCAATATGCCGCTGATACCGGTCATGGATGTAAACCGGGAACCTGATAATCCGATAATCTGTACGAGGGCTTTTTCGGATAATCCCGCTACGGTGGCATGGTATGGGAAAAAGTATATCAGGACCCTGGAAGATCAAGGACTGTTAAGCTGTGCCAAACATTTTCCCGGACATGGCGATACGGCAATAGACTCCCACATCTCACTCCCGGTGATATCAAAGTCCATAAAGGATTTAATGGATATTGATGTGTACCCTTTCAGGGAGGCGATTGCAGAAGGTGTGAGCAGCATAATGATCGGACACCTGAGTATTCCTGAGATTGATCCCCTGCCTGCGTCTCTTTCAAAAAAAGTAATTACTGATTTACTGAGACAGGGGCTTGGTTTTGGAGGGCTTATTATGACAGACGCTCTCAATATGCACTCACTCAATAAATTTGGATCTGTTCCGGAGAAATGCGTTAATGCGGGTGTTGATATTATTCTTCATCCAGCGGATTCTGATGCTGTTGTTGATGACCTGAAACGCAGTGTCTCTGAAGGAAGGACCGGGGAGGCAACGATTGATTCTGCGGTGGAGAGAATTCTGAGGTTTAAATCCGAAATTCAGAATATTAATAAGCCTGAAGTGAACTATAGCATTCACAGGGAACTCTCTGCTGAAATATCCGTCAGATCGGTTACATGCGTAAAGGATACTCCAGATGCACTGCCAACAAAGAACCTTCAGAATGTTTCTCTTTTTGTTTCCGGTGACGAACATGAATTTGATATGACGCCGCTTAAAGAACTTTCACCTGAAGGGGACCGGGTTGTTAATGTTAAAGGACTGGATTTAGAAAAGGTTTCAATTAAGGAAACTGTTATTATCTCTCTTTTCACAAATATTGCGGCATGGAAAGGAAGCTCCGGTATTCCGGATGAGGAGATGAATACCATTAGAGAAATAATCAGAACTTCTGCGCAAACTATCGTGGTATCCTTTGGAAGCCCATATGTGCTGAGGCATTTAATGGAAGCTGATGTTTTGATTGCCGCGTATGATTCGACTGAGCAGGCTCAGCGGGCTGTTGTTAAATGTTTAGAAGGTGAAAACAACTTCAATGGAAAACTGCCTGTACATATATCACCATAAAATCATAATGCAGGGCAAACGGATTTGATTTCTGCAAGCGTTATATCTTCTCTTCTCTGGTATTCCAGGGTGCAAATTTTAGCAGAAGCAGCATTCCCGGAATGGCAATCAGGGCGCATGCGATAAAGAAGTTTTCCCATCCCAGATAATTGACAAAAAAACCGGTTGGCGCTGAAAGCACATCTCTGCCAAATGCCATGAAGCTGGTTAACAGGGCGTATTGTGTAGCGGTAAATTTTTTGTTGGTGATGCTGGCCATAAATGCCATGAAGGCTGCTGTTCCCATTCCCGCGCTCAGGTTTTCGAAGCCGATAACTGCAGCAAGGACAGGAATGCTGTAACCAATATGTGCAAGGACGGCAAATCCTGCAGTGGAAATTGCCTGGAGAAAACCAAATACCCAGAGAGAACGATTAATACCTAAACGCAGCATGATTATGCCGCCGATTGAAGCGCCCGCAATAATGGCCCAGAAGCCGAGCAGTTTTGTGATAGCCCCTATTTCCGTTAATGTAAACCCTGTATCAATATAAAAGGGGATGGTTATATTGCTTGCCATAATATCTCCGATTTTATACATGAGGATAAAGAGGAGCATCCATAGTGACTCACGGCGCCTGAAGTATTCGACTAAAGGATCGATAATTGCTTCTTTGATAGTGTTAGGTTTTGCAGTAACATAAGGTTCCGGTGTCAGAAGTGTTGTGAATACCGCAGGCAGCATGCAGGCTGCTATTATGAGATATACTGTGTTGAATGACATATAGTCTGCCATGATAAGTCCGCCTCCGGAAGATAGCAGCATTCCAAACCGGTATCCCAGCACATAAAGGGCTGAACCAAGGCCAAGCTCTTCATCAGATAGATCTTCTCTCCTGTAGGCGTCTACAATAATGTCCTGTGAGGCGCTGAAGAAAGTAACCATAAGGGACGCAATCACCAGCATGAGCGGACTTATCACCGGGTTGCTAAATCCCATAAAAGCAATTGATGTCATCAGTGCAATCTGCGCAACTAAAAGCCAGCCCCTTCTCCTGCCAAGAAAAGAGAGTGTGAAGCGGTCAAAAAAAGGCGCCCATAGAAACTTTATTGAATAGGGGATCGCAAGAAGATTTGTCAGACCTATAAGAGAAAGGTCTATATTTTCTTTTGTCATCCATGCTTGCAACACGCCTTTGGTCAAAAGAAGAGGAAGCCCGCATGCAAAACCCATTATCAGGGCCACAAGCATACGTCTGCTGAAGACTGCTTTCAGCATGGCCATATGTTTTTCAGGAATCACTTGTATCTTTCTGCCAGGGATCTGAACAATCACTCCCGGCTGCCTGCCTGCTCAATAGTATTTGTTCATTCATTTTAACCGTTACCATTTTAACATTATGTTTGTCTTAATAGGACAGTATTCGGGAGTATCCAATTTCAACATGAGACTGCATGCCTAATTTTTCAGTATAATGAAATATGTCTATGGGAAAAGAAAAGGTGTGGGAAGTTTTGTCAGGCCTTGAACCGGGAGATGTCTGCCCCTACAACATATTTCCATGATATGATAATCATATGAAGGTCATTGACATCCATACACATGGTATAGGCGGCTTTGATACTTTTTCAGCTACCGAAGAACAGATGCTGCAGATCGCTGAAATACACGGGAGCCATGGTGTTTCAGAAATCATTCTTACCGTTTACTCCGCCACTCTCAAGACTATGCGCGAAAACATGAGGACCATAAAAAATGCAATGAAAATGCAGATGGACTCAGAAGGTAAGGCCGCGCACATTGCCGGTATACACCTGGAAGGGCCGTTTCTAAATTCCAGAAAATGCGGGGCCCTTGATCCGAATTCCTTTATAAGACCGAATGAGTTTAACCTGATAAAACTGATCGAGGGATACGAGGATGTTGTGAAGATAATTACTATTGCCCCTGAACTTGAGAAGGCAATAAAGATTATCGAGATTATTTCAGACCTGGGAATAATAGCAAGCATGGGTCATTCGGAGGCAACATACTTTGTGGCAGAAGCAGGTTATAATGCCGGCGCACGGGGCATAACTCATATTTTCAATGCTATGCGCGGAATTCATCACAGAGACCCCGGGATCGCGGGTTTTGGAGTTATGAATAAGGATATCTATATCGAGGTCATTGCGGATCCGTTCCATCTCGACTCAAGGATGATCGAGTTTATTTTTTCAGTGAAAAACCATGAGAGGATAATTATCGTCTCCGATACAGTAAAGGGGGCAAAAAAGGAATCCGGAACCGGCGGAGTAACTGATAATAGCAATAAACTTCTGGGCGGTTCCATGACAAACATGGAATCCGCTGACAGACTGATCAAGAAGGGTTTCAATAAGGACGTTATTCTGAAATGCATTTCTGAAAACCCTGAAAGGTATTTACATGGAGGTTAAATCAAGCCCTCTATTTCCCCTGACTTTTACCCTTTGTTGACCTTATCCCTGATTTCCGCAAGCACTTCCAGGCTTTCCCCTATCTGGTCCACCTCATTAAGTTCAAGAATTACGCTGACATCGGATTTCCTTTTAACAAGTTCTTCCAGCGCCTTTACTTCTCTGCAATCACGGTTCAGTGGCCAATGGTCAGTGATGCCGCCGTGGAGCCCGTTGTTTCTGTGCATATGGACGAATTTAATTTTACTAATAAATGAGTCATCGAGAGACTTAATAAAAATTGTTGAATCCAGGCCGAAAGATTCTATGTGTCCAATGTCGAGTGTGATCGAGTCAGCATAATTGTTCCAGAACCAGTGAACGTCACCTGTGTTTACGGCGTTTTCGAATGAGATCGGGGTAATTGATTTAAGCTCATCAAGGGCATTTTTGAAGCGCGCTTTATACTTACCTTCAAGCCGGTTGCCGTCCGGTGTCCTTTCATCATGTAGTATCATGGCCACGTCCGACAGTCTGGCCATTTCCTTGAGGTCATCGAACAATTCTTCACGCAGAAGTGAATACATAACCGGATGGATTACAAAATTTGTTCCCGCTTCCCTGAATGCATCGACACAATTTCTCATGATATTCAGATTATCCTTCATTCCATTGAAAACAGATATCTGGACAATCTCTGCATTCCAGTAACCTACTTCTTCCGGATATAGTACCCTTGTGCCTATGATCATAAATATATTTTAAACTAAACCGGATCATTTTCTCTTTATAAGGATTATCTATTGTCCGGAGATGGTTGCGATTGAATTATACTGGAGTCTGACTTCTATTTATTGGTATTTATGTAAATTTCTTCTGGGTACTCACTTCATTATAAACTGTCAAATCATCGGCACTTTTCAACTAATGTTTTTTAATCAATAGGCCGATATGTATATATTATCTATGTAATATCAGGGGAGAAATCATGAAAAAATGGAAGAATATAGGGCAGCTGCTTCTTGAGTTTGGACTGATCAATGAAGACGACCTGCAGGAAGGTCTGGATTATCAGAAGGATACAGGACTCAGACTGGGAGAGGCTCTGGTCAAGCTCAGGAGGGTCAGTGTAGAGGATATCAACTGGGTACTGAGTAAACAGCTTGATATACCTTTTGTTATTGTAGAGGATGTGATACCGGATGAAGAATTGTTCGGGAAGTTTCAGAAGGAATTTTTGCTTATCAACAAAATGCTCCCTTTGCATGAAACGGATGATCAGGTGTCTATTGTGGCAGAGGACCCATTTAATGAAACTGCCATTGAGGTGATAGAGAGTACTCTGAATAAAAGAGTGAATATCTCAACAGGCAGTGGAAAAAAAATTGATGAGCTCCTTAAAAATTACTATAAAAAGACAGTATATCCGGAGTTAATTGCATCTGTTGAAGATATCGTAAAGAGGGTCCGCAATACTTCATTTTATCGAATGGACTTTCTTCTGGACGAAGATTCATGCAGGGTAAATGCCTTTGGTTCAGGGGTGTTAAGAAATATTAGTACGATACAGGGCACATTTAATGTACAGGATGTTTTCAGTGCCTTCGAGAGTCTTGATATAGCTTTTCTGTATAAACAGTCTCTTGGAAACAGCAAAGCATTTCTGTCAATTTTCCCTATGGAAAACAGGCTTGAACTCAATGGACTGCCTGCAATTATCGGCAGATTCGGTCTGCATCTCCCCGAGGAGATCACATTTTCGGATACATACAGTTTCGGGCTTTCCGATTTTTTCAGAAGCAGCAGCCCGGTTCATGGATATGGATTCTATGCGACACAGACGAATACATTATTTGAGAAAACGGTATATGTACTGGATGCTGCCCCAAAAGACTTTAAAGAGCATTATGTGAATATTTGTATTCCACGGATCTGCTCATTTTGTGACGGAGCAGGCTGTGATGCGTGTAAAGATCTTGGGTATGAATTTAGTGAAATAGAGGGTGTATATTCTTCAGACGATTTAAAAAAGGAGTTGAAAGATGATTGAACATGGCAAAAATTGATGCGCTATTCCATTATATGATCGAGAATAACTCAAGTGACCTGCATTTAAGTTCAGGATCAAGGCCCAAGATCAGAAAGCATGGTGAGCTTGTAGAAATGGAGCAGCCGGAATTGACAAATGAAGGCTTGAAATCACTTCTTTTTGAAATAACTACAGATGAGCAGGAAAAGGTTTTTAATGACAAAAAGGACCTGGATTTTGCATATGAAATTCCGGGAGTTGCCAGGTTCAGGGCGAATTACTTTGAGCAGAAAAGGGGAGCAGGCGCTGTTAAAAAGGATTGACCAGCCCGGCCGTCTAGCTGCGCTTGAAATACTTTTCTGCAAGACTGCTGTTGCGAACCTGATCAGAGAAGGAAAGACCTTCCAGTGAGTCGCCCTTTTTATTTTAATGTGTTCAATACGAAGTATTATCGAGGCAGTTTTTGTTTTTGACTTCCGAGCTTCCGCACTTCCGAACTTTCGCGCTTTAGTTATACTTGCTTTTCATATTCTGCATAAATTCAAGGTCCTTCTGGCTTCTTTCGGTCATCCTGCCGTCCACTTCTTCTTTGCTCAGTCCCATGAGGATCCTGTATGCATTATATTTGGTCTTGCAGAAATATATATCAAAGGGATCTCTTTTCCCTTCGGTCCTGTATATTCTTATTCCCGGCACTTCTTCTTTC
>JBDLIC010000142.1:0-9232 GCA_039715075.1 Nitrospirota bacterium | reverse complement strand
TTATCCACCCGTAAAGAACGTATTGTCAATGATTAATGCAGAAATCAGAACGTATCATAAAGAGAAGAGATAAAACTTGAGAAGTCAGATATGATTTATGAAGAAATGAACTTGAATACCCCGTTTTGTAAACGGGGATGAAAAGTTCTCCTTTCAAGTCTCCCCCTTTGGAAAAGGGGGATTAAGGGGGATTTTACGAATAATTTCTTTGAAAAATCACCCTAACCCCTCTTTGCCAAAGAGGGGAATACAGACTGCATGATCATTAATAAAGCTATTCTTTTGATGCCCCGCCTTGTAGGCGGGGAGCTTCACTTTATGTAATAGCATGGTTCTTGCATTAATTGTAAAGATGGATATTAATATGCTCTAATATATTGCTTCATTCTTATTCATTATCTTTAATAGAACAAATAATTACCCGTCTATCATTATATGACAGGAACCTTATGGGAAAAAGAGCTCATACAAGAATACCCGCAAACATAGAGGTACGATTCAGGTGCACCAATACAGAATACTCCGGCACGATAACGGATATTTCAGAAGGTGGAATGTTTATCAGTACATCAGAGACATATCTTCCCTTTGACGTTGAATTTGAGATACCCATCTTCCTGAATGATGCGATTTTGTACATGCCTGTGAACCTTGTAAGGGTAATATTATCACCAGATTATAATGGAATCGGCGTTAAACTTAAAAATCCGACAGGAAAATATTTAGAATTTTTAAACAGCCTTATATCCTCTCAGTAGCTCCCTTCAATTATTCTCTTGTTAAATGCCTGTATTTAATACGGTGGGGCTGGTCTGCCGCAGATCCAAGTCGCTTCTTTCTGTCAGCTTCATAGTCAGAGTAATTCCCTTCGAACCATATGACGCTGCTGTCCCCTTCGAAGGCCAGAATATGTGTAGCGATACGGTCGAGGAACCACCGGTCATGACTTATAACCACAGCACATCCCGCAAAATTTTCGAGTGCCTCTTCAAGGGCACGCATGGTGTTGACATCCAGGTCATTTGTAGGTTCATCGAGAAGAAGGACGTTGGACCCTTCCTTCAGCATGCAGGCAAGGTGCACACGGTTCCTCTCTCCTCCTGAAAGCATGGAGACTTTTTTCTGCTGATCGCTTCCGGAGAAATTAAAACGCGCCACATATGCTCGCGAGTTAACCTGTCTCTTGCCGAGCTGTACCACATCTTCCCCTCCCGATATGACCTCCCAGATAGTTTTCTCCGGATCAAGGTTGCCACGGCTCTGATCAACATATGCCAGCTTTACGGTCTCCCCTGTTTTGAAGGTGCCGGAATCAGGATTTTCCCGGCCTGTTATCATCCGGAAAAGAGTCGTCTTTCCGGCCCCGTTCGGACCGATAATACCGACAATCCCGCCGGGAGGAAGGGAGAAAGACATGTCCTCCATAAGGATATTTTCACCATACGCCTTTCTTACATTTTCAGCTGTTATTACAACATTTCCCAGACGGGGTCCCGGAGGCATATAGATTTCGAGCTCTTTTGATCTCTTTTCTATGTCCTGACTCAGGAGCTGCTCATAAGAACTGATGCGTGCCTTTGATTTTGCATGTCGCCCTTTGGGAGACATCTGTATCCACTCAAGCTCCCGCTGCAGGGTCTTCTGTCTTTCACTTTCCGACTTCTCTTCCTGCTGCAGACGGTTTTTCTTCTGCTCCAGCCAGGAAGAGTAGTTACCCTTCCAGGGGATACCCTCTCCCTTGTCCAGCTCCAGGATCCATCCGGCAACATTATCGAGAAAATACCGGTCATGGGTCACTGCGATGATCGTACCGGCATAGCTCTGCAGATGGTGCTCCAGCCATGCCACTGTCTCTGCATCGAGATGGTTAGTGGGTTCATCAAGGAGAAGTATGTCAGGTTTCTGGAGGAGAAGCCTGCAGAGTGCCACACGGCGCCTTTCTCCCCCGGAAACGACATTTACCAGCGTATCTCCCGGAGGACAGCGCAGGGCATCCATGGCCATCTCCAGACGTGAGTCAAGGTCCCAGGCATCAAGCGCTTCAAGCTTCTCCTGGACCGCACCCTGCCGTTCTATGAGCTTACTCATCTCATCATCGGACATTGGTTCGGCAAATTTTTCATTTATAGCATTGTATTCGTTAAGGGCGTTTACTGTTTCCTGCACGCCCTCTTCAACTATCTCACGAACAGTCTTTGTATCATCCAGTTCAGGCTCCTGCTCCAGGAAGCCGACAGTATGGCCGGGAGAGAGAACCGTCTCTCCGTCAAACTCCTTTTCCCTCCCTGCGAGGATGCGAAGTAGTGAACTCTTTCCTGAACCGTTAAGTCCAAGGACCCCGATCTTTGCTCCATAAAAGTAGGAAAGGGATATATTCTTTAATACCGGCTTTCTGTCAAAAAATTTACTTACTCCTACCATGGAGTAAATAATCTTGTTAGGTTCGCTGCCCATACTATTTTAAATCCTTTCGGTAGGGGTAAATGATTGTTCCCCCTGCATTGAATTTTTTCACAATAACACGGATTAAATAGAGTCTGTGTATAAACTGCCGTTTTTTATTTTTGTCATGCCCGAAGTTAGTAATCGGGCATCCAGACCTTGCTGAAAAGACTGGATTCCCGCTCAACAGACTACGGGAATGACGGTTTAAAGTTTGACTTTATGCACAGACACTAAATAAGGGCAGGCACATAGGCCTGCCCCTACATCATGCTTCCACACTTTCAATCTTTTCCACTTCATCTATCAAGCCCAGCAGCTCATCTCCGGTTGTTGCCAGAAAGGCCTTTGCTTTAAGTTCCTTAAGGGCCATGCCCTTTGTGTACCATTTGAAAAATTTCCGGAAGTGTATAACACCGATACGCTCGCCCAGATACCCTGTAATCAGGGCAAGATGTTTTTTCATAATACCTGTTATTTCACTGACATCAGGACGGGGAAGCAGTGTCCCATTTTTCATGAGTGCATCTGTCTCCCGGAATATCCATGGATTACCCAGGGCACCCCTCGCTACTGCCACTCCGTCACAACCCGTTTCCTCAAACATTTTTTTGATGAGGTCAGGGGTTAACGCATCACCGCTGGCGATCACCGGAATATCGAGAGACTCCTTTACCCTCCTTATTATTTCATAATCAACACTCCCTCTGTAGCCCTGCATTTTGGTCCTGCCGTGAATAGTAATCCCTTTCACTCCCGCATCCTGTGCGCGCAGTCCGGTTTCTACTGCGTTAAGAGAGGTTTCATCCCAGCCGGCCCGTATCTTGACCGTAACAGGTACATTTGAATTATCAACAATTGCCTTCAGGATCTTCTGCAGATTTACAGGGTCCCTGAGGAGTCCGGCCCCTTTCCCTTTTGACGCGACCTTTTTTGCCGGACATGCAGCATTGAAATCAACTATGTCAAATGCATATTCCGATATAACGTCCAGCACCTTTTTGAGAGTCTCGACATTATTCCCCATAAGCTGAACGCCTAAAGGCCTGTCATGAGGTGAAACAGTAAACATCCTCAATGTATTAACGCTCTTCTGCATAAGGGAATCGGCACTTATCATCTCAGTAAAAGCAAACCGGCACCCAAGTGACCTATTGATCAGGCGGTACGGCAGGTCGCTTATCCCGGCCATCGGAGCAAGGACAAGAGGAGAATTAAATGTGAGATTTCCGATTGAAAACATGACTGTTTATTATACATCAAGTGAGAAAGCGCGGAAGATAGAAGAAAAAAACAGGACTTCTTTCGGGAGAGACTCCCGAAATGCATAAACTTTCTAACTTCCGCGCTTCCGCGCTTCCTCACTTCTGCGCTTTAATACATTAACCCCGAATTTTTTGAGGCTTTCGGCCAAAGCATGCAAAGGGAGGCCCATCACGTTAAAAAAATCACCATCGATTTTTTTTATGAAAACAGCACCGAGCCCCTGAACTGCATAGGCACCTGCCTTGTCCATCGGCTCTCCTGACCGAACGTACTCAGCTATCTCTTTTCCAGTCAGTTTTTTAAAGTACACCTTAGTTTCAACCGACCTTGACAGGGTCTTTCTGCTAAGCGAATCCATAATAGTAAAACCGGTAATCACCGAATGCACTTTCCCGTTCAGCATTTGAAGCATTTTTTTTGCTTCCCTGCTGCTGCGGGGTTTGCCTAGCAGCCTGCCCTGAAAAACAATAAATGTATCTGCTGCTATAATAAGCGCATCCATGTGTCTATGCGTAACAGCCTCCGCCTTTTTGCGTGATAGAAACCTTGCAAGTTCACGGGGATTTAAAGGCAGATTTAAATCCTCCTCATAATCACCAGCAGAAACAGAAAAATCCAGGCCTGTTATTTTCAGGATCTCTTTTCTTCTCGGTGATGCTGAAGCAAGTATTATTTTTCTCACAGCAGATATATTATCCCATATAAGCACAAAAGATCTGTTTCCAAGGGTAAATAAAGAGGGGCCCCAAAAGGGCAGATACAGAGGTCTGCCCCTATGATTCGTTCCTGCTTGGAAAGAAATTTGACATTTCCTATAAATAATGGCATTATCTATGAGAAGTGCAGGAGTTTTTGTTACATGTAAGGCCACAAAGACTTTATACTTTTGTGGTCTTTTTTTATTAAGTGCTGAATTCCCTAGTGAATTTGGTCTATTAAGAAGGAGGTTTATCAGTATGGCAAAGGGAACTGTAAAATGGTTCAATGAATCCAAAGGATTCGGATTCATAACTCAGGATGATGGAGGTGCCGATGTTTTTGCGCACTACTCCGAGATTCAGGGCGATGGTTTCAAAAACCTTGCTGAAGGCGATATTGTAAGTTTTGATGTCGTTGACGGCGATAAGGGCCCGAAGGCAGTTAATATTGTAAAGGATTAAAACTGCAAAGCAGGCTGTTAAAAACAGCCTGCTTTTTTAAATTTTTTTCTGATCTTCTAACGCTTCACCCGCAAATCGGCTGTTAAGCTTCCATCTGAATAGTCATTCCTCAGATAAATAATGCGGGCGGACGAGGTAATTATGGCAAAACGTGGCGGCATGTACAGTGCTGACAAGCGAAAAAAAGAATTGCAGCGAAAGAAAAAGCAGGATGAAAAACGATTGAAGCGCCAAAAACAGGCCAGTGAAACTTCTCAGGACATAACTACTGCTGACCAAACGGACGCTGGATCTGAACCTTCAGAAACTAACAGTGAATGACGGATTAATTATTTTAAAAACATTCATTAGTTACAACATACCCTATAAAGTCAAAGCACCGCTTCCGCTATTCTGCAATACTGAATCACACAGGAGAAACTACACTGCCATCGCGAAACTCGAGTACTATTTAACTTTTTTCTGCTAAAAAAGTATTATATATATATCAGGAATTTCGAGTATTAGTTAATACAAATATAAAGGAGATACAAAAAATGAAAAGATTCTTAATGCTGTTCCTCTTCACATTTCTACTGTTCGTTGCCAGAGACGGCTCGTATGCCTTTTCACAAAGCGCAGCAAAAGCACCGGCGGCCCCTCAGGCCATGAAGTCCCCGGGAGGTATGTCTGCACTTTCCGGCAAGGTGGTAGAGTCCATGAACAGCGGCGGTTACACATATGTCAATATCAGCAAGGCTGGTAAAACAATATGGGTGGCCATACCGCAGATGAATGTAAAGGTCGGACAGGACATATCTGTCCGCTCTGGGATGACGATGAATAATTTCAACAGTAAAACACTTAACAGGACCTTCGAAAGTATAGTCTTTTCAAGCGGTGTTATAAACCAGGAGGGGATGAATTCTACCAAAAAGACTGAGCATCACAATCAGGCAAAACCTTCTGCTAAAATGTCTGTTAAAGTCGACAAAGCAACCGGCCCTGACGCATTCACAGTAGCCGAGCTTTATGAGAAAAGCGGAGACCTCGACAAAAAAGGCGTTGTCATCAGAGGGAAAATTGTAAAGGTTTCAGCCAATATTATGGGGAAAAACTGGATGCATATTCAGGACGGAAGCGGCAATTCATCAAATGGCACCAATGATATTATCGTTACGTCAAAAGACCTCTTATCAGTAGGCGATGTTGTAACTGCAAAGGGGACCCTCTATAAGAACAAGGACTTTGGCCAGGGCTACAAATATGCAGTTATCGTAGAAGACGCGAGCGTTAAAAAATAGCAGGGTATATCGTAGGGGCAGATCTTGTGTCTGCCCACAGGCGCTGAATAGAATTATTATTCAGGAATCAGCAATCTCTGTCCGGGATAAATAATTGATCTCTTGCCCTCAAGTTCCAAATTATTTTCTACTGCCAGATGCAGCGGCGAGACCCCGTATTCTGCGGCAATCAGAGAAATAGTATCACCCTCCACAACTATATATTCCGTCCCGGATTCCTCTTCAGTCTTTTCAAACAGGGGTATGGGCCACTTTGTCATGTCCTCCTGCTTCTCCTCTTCACAGCCTGGAAGACCAATGGCAAGCATACTGGCAACTAATACCGAAAATAAATAATGTGATTTCCTCATACTGTTTTTCTTGAAAAAGATGTTGAAACCATAGACAGATTAACGTCTATGCCCCTGTTTCAATAACTGCAATTTTGGCGCGTTTATTCGCTCCGGCTTGTAATTTCGATAAGGTGAAAACCAAACTGTGTCTGTACAGGTCCGTGTACTTTCCCGACTTCATCATTAAATACAACCTGGTCAAATTCTTTTACCATCTGGCCTGGCGTGAATTCACCCAGGTCTCCTCCCTGCTGCCCGGAGGGACATTGAGAGTGTTCCCTGGCCACTTCTGCAAAATCTGAGCCGCTTTCTATCTGCTTCTTGAGGTTTTCGCACTCCTCTTTGGTTTTGACCAGTATATGACGTGCTGCAGCTTTAGGCATGAGAATCTCCTTTAATCTGTAGTAAACATATGATAATATCCGGCAATTAACCAGAGGATATCTTTATAAAAAGATAACATTTTTGAGAGCCTCTTTCAAGTTGACCCTGTAAACATTAATGGTATTATAAAAAAAATTTAATTGCCACTATCTTTCAAGTGAAGCCTTGCCACGCACCTATCGCCCATTTTTAATCAGAGATCAAAATCGTATTGTATTCCGAGCATCCATTGCCAGTCGCTCTTCTCAACATCGTCTGATGGGTCGCTGTTGTGCTCAAGGATGTTTGAGAGTTTCAGTGCCAGGTTTGCGCCAATGTCTGTTGTTAGTGCCGCCTCATTTCTTAGCTGATACTCCCCCAGGTCTTCCAGGCTAGGATAAATAATAAAACGGTCCGACAGGTTGACGGTCTCCTTGACTTTATAAGATATATCACTCGCCAAGCGGGCCGTTACCCACTGGTCGTCTTCACCCTCCTCCAGGTCTTCAGAAAAATATGAAAAACCGCCTTCAACCGACAGGGACTTGACCGGGTCATCCCAGACCTGGTAACCAACTCCTGGACCGATGATTGTCCTGAGGTTTAAATTCTTAAACTCATCATGCAGAAGTTCGACGCTAATATACCCATATAACTTTTTAGTAAAGAAATAGTCATACTTCCCTGCACCGTAAGCATTACGGGCCGACACTTCATCGTCCTCTTCAGCGTAATTGTATAAAAAGCGAAGGCTAAACCGTTCCTTTTCTGTCTTCCGGACGGCCTCTGCTCCGGCAGAAGCGCTTGAACGGTCTGTGTTCCCTGACTGGGTTGTGGCGCCTATATTAACATTCCCCTTCCATTTCGGCGAATCAGGTGCAGGCGGGTTCAATGCCGACACATTATCCCATGAAACAGAAACAGGGTTTCTTCCATCACTCGATTCCACCATCAACCGGTCATCAGTTTCCGTCCTGATCGCCCCTTTCAGCGTCTCGCCTCCTTTTAAACGGACATCTACAGCAGAGTCGGTGGACATACTTTTTATCTTCCCCTTTTTGATCTCAATGGGGGCTGAATATTCAGTATCAAGAGTTAATATATCACTTCCCATTTTAACGATTCTGCCCGTGAGCCTGTCTCCGTTTTGAAGAATGATCTCATCAGCGGACACCCCGCCAACATAAATCGCAAGCATTGCAATCAAGGTTACATAAAGCACTAATTTTTTCTTATTTCCATTCATTAGATTCAGGCCCCCCCTTTTTTGAATTCCCTTTATGTCCGGGTTTTATTTTTTGAATTCCGGAAAATACTATTTCACGGTGTTAGTGAACATTTATTAATTTTAGCTGGAATAAATATTTTATATATGATATATGTCATATATATTGCTTCAGGCAGGAGATAAAATGACTTCAGACCCTTGAATTTCACTATAAACTATATGATCAGATTAATATTTGCCACAGCTTTTATACTACTAATGCTTTTTTCCCCCTGCAAGGCCGGATTCCTAGACAATATCCTGAAGGAGCTCGGTCTCTCCTCAGAGCAGGGGCTGGATGATACGACAGCAATTTCAGGGCTCAAGGAAGCGCTTTCCATAGGTACGGAAAAGGCGGTAAATGAAGTTTCACAGATTGATGGCTATCTCGGAAATCAGGCCATTAAGATTCTTATGCCTGAAAAAATCCGGAAGGCTGCAGATGTCCTTAAAAAGTTCGGCTACCAGAAGCAGGTCGATGATTTTATAACCAGCATGAACCGCGCCGCAGAAAAAGCCGCCCCCAAAGCCGCATCCCATTTTGTGGAATCAATAAAAAAGATGACATTTGAAGATGCCCGCGGGATCCTGAAGGGAAGCAATACAGCTGCAACCGACTATTTCAGATCAAAGACATCTGAAGGGCTTTATAATGATTTCAAACCGGTTATTTCATCAAGCATGGATAAAGTCGGTGTTGCCCGATTATATAAAGACATGATGGGCAAATATACATCTCTGCCTTTCATGAAAGAACTGTCCTTTGATCTTGACCGA
Organism: Nitrospirota bacterium; assembly: GCA_039715075.1. GTDB lineage: Bacteria > Nitrospirota > Thermodesulfovibrionia > UBA6902 > UBA6902 > JBDLIC01. Next base: position 342 of record JBDLIC010000142.1, on the reverse strand, counting down.
TATATTACAGACAAGGCACTGGCCGGGCTTTTTCACATGGTTGCCCAGGAAGAGATAAAGATAAGGACCGATCCTGCAGCAAGAGTTACGGACCTGCTTAAAAAAGTTTTTACGAAATAGTCGAAAGCAATATAATTTTCTCCAAAACAATATTTAAATTATTTATACACTTTCACTCTTGTAATGAATATCTATCTATGAGACAATGACTTTTATATTAACCCCCTATAAACAGCTGATGGCAGGAGGTTTGAAATGGAAAATATAAACCTGGAAAATATTATTCAGAAAATCTGGGAACTCGTTACTATCTACGGAATTAAAGTCCTTTCCGCGATCCTG
>JBDLIC010000141.1:0-9245 GCA_039715075.1 Nitrospirota bacterium | reverse complement strand
TACGTATGGCCCGAATATGCATCCTAACGACGGCCGGGTTGTGAGTAATTTTATCATGCAGGCACTACAGGGGAAGAATATTACAGTTTACGGCAAGGGAAATCAGACAAGAAGTTTCTGCTATGTCGATGATCTGATAGATGGTTTTATTAAATTGATGGGTACGAATGATGATTTTACGGGCCCGGTAAATCTGGGTAATCCTGATGAGTTTACAATTCTTGAACTTGCCGAAAAGGTAATTAAATTAACAAAATCAAAATCCAGAATTGTTTTTAAGAAGCTGCCGCATGATGATCCGACACAGCGCCAGCCTGATATCAAATTAGCTAAAAAGAAGTTGAAATGGAAACCGACAATAAAGCTTGAAGACGGGCTTAAAGATACAATTAAGTACTTCAAAAAAATAATATCCGATCCTAAAATCATGATTGATTTTAAATAGTATCTGAAAAGAAATTTCAGGTCAGGTTAATTTTTGCTCATTACTTGCGTTTAATATCTCAAAACAGGTCTTTTTTTAGAGAGGCGGATTTATTACAGAAGTATTTTCTCTATCTCCGCTAATAAATACTTTCCGGCCTTCAACCGAAATCTTCCCCTCTGAATAAAGCTTGATCGCATATGGAAATATCCTGTGTTCCTGCTTTAGAATTCTTTCAGACAGGGAATCCTCTGTATCGTCATGATATAAAGGAACTGCTGCCTGAATGATGATCGATCCAGTATCTACCCCTTCGTCTACAAAGTGTACTGTGCAGCCTGAGATCTTTACACCGTAGTCAATGGCGTCTTTATGCCCGTGAAGTCCCGGAAAGGAAGGGAGCAGGGCAGGGTGGATATTCATTATTCTGTTCCGGTAATGGTCTATAAGGGCCTTACCCACAACCCTCATAAATCCTGCGAGGATTACAAGTTCAACTTCTCTTTTTTTAAGCTCTTCCGCAATATGTGAAAAATATGCATTTTTATCAGGGAAGTCAGAGGGCTTTATTATGAGGGACTCAATTTTATGTTTTTTGGCACGCTCAATCGCATATGCATCCGGTTTATCAGTTACCAGTATAGCTATCTTTGCATTAAGAGAACCGGATTCAATGCTGTCGATTATTGACTGGAAATTTGATCCTCTTCCGGAGGCGAGGACACCAAGGGTTAAAATATCAGACATATTCTATTCCCCATTTGCCTTTTTCAGCTTTTCCTATTATAAAGGCCTTTTCTCCAAGGCGATTGAGTTTTTTTATGATTTTCTGTGCGTCAGCACTGTTTACGACTAAAACCATACCTATTCCCATATTGAAGGTTTTATACATTTCTGCATCAGAAACATTTCCCTTTGACTGGATAAGAGTGAAAATAGGATGAACAGGCCAGCTGCCGCTTTCAATCGTAAACTGAAGTTTTGACTTTGGAGGGAGTATCCGCGGGAGGTTTTCAGTAAGTCCGCCGCCTGTAATATGGGCTATGCCTTTTACCTTAAAATTCTTGAGGGTCTTTAAGACGCTTTTCACATAGATTTTTGTCGGTTTCAGGAGTTCTTCACCGATAGTGCAGCCGAGTTCCCTGATTTTCTTTTTAGGACTGTACTTTTCAATATCAAAAAAGAGTTTTCTGACAAGCGAATATCCATTACTGTGGATGCCGCTGGATGCGAGGCCTATAAGAGCATCACCGTTTTTTATTCTGGCCCCGTTTATAATTGATTTTTTATCAACAACACCTACTGAAAACCCTGAAAGATCATATTCGCCTTTGTCGTAAAAGCCCGGCATCTCTGCTGTTTCACCGCCTATTAAAGAACAGTCTGCCATTTTGCAGCCCTCTGCAATGCCTTTAATTACATCCGATGCCTGTTTAGTGGATAGCTTTCCGGATGCAAAGTAATCAAGAAAGAAGAGTGGTTGGGCACCGCTCGTCAGAATGTCATTTACACACATGGCAACGAGGTCAATGCCGACGGTATCATGCCTGTCAAGCATGAAAGCTATTTTAAGCTTGGTTCCTACACCGTCGGTGCTGCTCACAAGGACAGGGTTTTTGTATCTGGAAGTATCGAGTTTGCAGAACGCTCCGAAAGAACCTATGTCCGTCATGACATAGGGTTTAAAGGTCGAACGCGCAAGGGGCTTGATTATATCGACCAGTTTGTTCCCCTTGTTAATGTCGACGCCTGATTGTTTGTATGTTAGAGACATGTTAGCTATTAGGCATCAGTTTTCTGATGGCTTAATTATGGTCCTTTATCTTTTCAAGGCCTGCTTCTGCTGCCTTCTGAGCAGCGGCTTTTTTGGTTTTGCCTTTACCTGAGCCCAGGTATTTGTCGTTTATATAAACTTTTACTTCAAATGTTTTTCTGTGTTCAGGACCTTCCTCTTTATGCGTTAAATATTTGGGCAGCACACCAAATTCTGCCTGGACGACTTCCTGAAATTTCGTCTTAAAATCAAATATGAAATTGTTCTTTGCCAGCTCATCGATTTTATTTGTCAAATTAGCAAGTACAAAAAGTCTGGCCTTTTTGAATCCCCCGTCAAGGTAAATTGCTGCGAGCAGTGCCTCAAAAGCGTCAGCCAGCAGAGAGGGCTTTTCTCTTCCCCCTGTCATCTCCTCCCCTTTGCCGAGGCGCAGATATGATCCTATGTCCAGGGCTTTTGATGTTTCTGCAAGCGTTGACTCCTGAACAACATATGCCTTCATTTTGGAGAGATCGGATTCATTATAATCTTCATATGACGAAAAAAGGTATTCGCTGATAATTAACTCCAGTACAGAATCACCAAGAAACTCCATGCGCTCATTGAAAGGAATAATTTTTTTCTGGTTTTCGTGCGCAAATGATTTGTGTGTCAGACCTTCTTTCAAAAGCGATTTTTTTTTGAAAGTGTAGCCTATGGACTCTTCAATCCCTGTCAAATTTTCTGAGGATAATACACGCATTAGTTCCACCAAATCCAAATGAGTTGGACATAGCAATATTTATGTCAAGGGGTTTTGCTTTATGAGGCACATAATCAAGGTCACATTCAGAATCAGGGTCATCCAGATTAATTGTCGGCAGTACAATTTTATTAAAGATGCTCATAGCACAAATAGCTGCCTCAACACCTCCAGATGCACCCAGAAGATGTCCTATCATAGATTTTGTGGAACTTACACAGAGTTTATAAGCATGTTCTCCAAATACGGTTTTAATGGCTGTAGTCTCAATTTCATCGCCGTATTTTGTTGATGTTCCATGTGCGTTAATATAATCAATCTCCTCAGCACGGATATTTGCATCCTTTAACGTTGCGGTCATGCACTTTGATGCTCCCTCACCATTCGGCACAGGGCTTGTTATATGGTATGCGTCGGAATTCAGGCCGTAGCCGATCATTTCGGCATAAATTCTGGCACCCCTTTTTAAAGCAGACTCCAATTCTTCGATCACAAGGATACCTGCCCCCTCTCCCATTACAAAACCGTCCCTGTCCTTGTCAAAAGGCCTGCTGGCCTTTTCCGGCTCATCATTCCTGGTTGAGAGGGCCTTCATTGATGTGAAGCCGGCAATTCCGAGAGGTGTGATGACTGCTTCGGAGCCGCCGCATATCATTGCATCGGCCAAACCGTTCTGGATAAGTTTGAAGCCGTCACCTATGGAATGCGTACCTGATGCGCATGCAGTTGAGACTGCCGAGTTCGGGCCCTTTGCACCGTACCGGATTGCTATCTGTCCGGCTGTAAGGTTAATAATAGTCATGGGAATAAAGAAAGGAGAGACTCTTTTAGGGCCTCTTTCGTTAACAATAGTGGTGTACTTTTCGATTGAAGACAGGCCGCCTATACCGGCACCGACAATTGATCCTACCCTGTCTGCATTTTCCTCAGTGACCTTAAGGCCTGAATCCTCCATAGCAAGTATTGCGGCAGCGAGTCCAAAATGGATGAAACGGTCCATCTTTTTCTGCTCTTTCGTCTCTATGAATTGGTCCAGTTCAAAGTCCGGGACTTCGGCCGCGATCTTGGATGGAGATCTTTCAGGATCGAAATGGGTTATTTTTCTGATCGCAGAACGACCCTCTATAAGCCCTTTCCAAGACTTATCATTTCCAGTGCCATGAGGGGTTATCATTCCTACCCCGGTTATTACTACTCTTCTTCTGTTCATGAAATGTCTGAATGAATAGCCGGTTAGTTGCCGGATTTATCTTCTATATATGTGACTGCATCCTGAACTTTCAGGATTTTCTCGGCGTCTTCATCCGGAATTTCAATGTTGAATGCTTCTTCAAAGGCCATAACAAGTTCAACTGTATCGAGCGAGTCAGCACCAAGGTCTTCAACAAATGATGCTTCAGGTGTTACCTTATCAGCGTCAACGCCTAATTGTTTGGCTATTATATCTTTTACTTTTTCTCCAACTGCCATTTAGCACCTCCAGTTATTAATATTGCAATTTGTATTCTGTACATTATTGATACAGGGACTCAATTATACATATTTAGCAGAATTATTTCTTACATATACATCCCGCCGTTAACATGTATTACCTGTCCGGTTATATAATCGGATTCATTTGAGGCAAGGAAAATTACAGCATTTGTTACATCTTCGGGAGTGCCGAACTGACCAAGAGGTATATTGCTTTTCATCTGGTTCTTCACATCGTCGGAGAGTACATCAGTCATGGCTGTCTGAATAAATCCAGGGGCAACCGCATTTGCCCTGATTCCCCGGCCCGCGTATTCCCTTGCTATCGTTTTAGTCAGTCCTATAAGGCCGGCTTTTGATGAACTGTAATTTGCCTGGCCGGGATTACCCATAAAGGCAACCACTGATGATATGCTTATGATCTTTCCCGAGCGCTTCTTGGCCATTAGCTTTACAGCTTCCTTACAGCACAAAAATGAACCCTTCAGATTTATATTCAGGACTGCATCCCAGTCCTCTTCTTTCATTCTCATAATAATAGTGTCTTTAGTTATCCCTGCATTATTTATGAGTATGTCAAGAGAGCCTAACTCATTTGTGAAAGTACCGAATGCCTCGGAAACACTCTCCTGTTTTGAGACATCAATTCCAATTGCGATACCTTTTACTCCTAAAGCATTTATTTCAGCAGCTGTATTTTCAGCGCTTTCAGTATTCACATCTGCAATGCATACATTCGCACCTTCCTTTGCCATACTCAGGGCAATGGACTTGCCTATTCCCTGGGCTGCGCCTGTAATCAATGCATTTTTACCTTTTAATCTCATTATGCCTCCGCAATAAGGTGTTATCTTAGCAAATAAAGAAAAAATCGAAATATTATATAATTTTAGCTTTAATTAGGCAACCTAAATTATTAAATTAAAAATAACAGTTTTCATTACAGATTAAGGCCTGTCCCTGAATTACTTTTTATCCAACGCGCCGTACGGCAATATTGCAAATAAAAACAACTGGTTAGAGGTAATGACAGGGGGGGGAGATGTATGTGTGTATTATTCAAATAAGAAATATTCTATGAAAGTTTAAAAATAATTGATATCTACGATCCTCTCAATGATGATGATACTCGATATCTCCTCTCCATGATATAGACCCTTCCGCAGGTTTTGCAAGAAATGCCCATACCATTGACCCTGTCATAATAACTACTCCTGCAATAAAAACAGTACTGGCGATTTTATGATCATATCTCAGTAACCCCCACTTTCCCAGCAGAAAGTTCCAGTCATGTATTCCCCCTCCAACAAGTGGGAGAACCATCGAACGTGAATCGGCAATATACTTGCTTATATTAAGAAAATTTTCACCCAACCAGAAAAGACAGAATGCTGATGAAAGGCGCTCTTTTTTCCTTAAAAAATAAACGAGGAGAATAAACGGCCACATCAGCTGACTGATTGTTCCCCCCAGAAACTGGATTGTTTCGCCAAATGGCATGAAAAGAATATGCCCAAATTCATGGAAAGGAAGATTGACATGGTCCAGAAAACACCATGATGACCGTTTGATCACCATATAAAAGAAAAAAAATCCCATTAAAGAAATAAGGACATACTTTCCGGTGCCGTAAATCCAGCGCTCACTGCTGTCAGGAAAGTCGGCTGCTTCCTGTACTTGTCCATCCGTTTCCTGAAATGATTGTTCAGAAGCAATTCGACGGTCAGGCCTGAACTTTGAAAAGACAATGCCGCATTTAATGCATTCAGTGTTTTTTTTCTGCTCAAAACCGCATTTGGGGCAGGCAATCTCTTTATCCATTTTATTGATTTTGAATGATAATATCCTGTGAAATTGCTTTAAATTGTATAATGCCTTGTATTTTCATATTTGTCCATGATATAAATTCTTCATGACCCGTAAATATTGTATGGTATTTCAAATTCCTCAGACATTGTGCTTCCGTTTTATTTTTATCTGTATGGCAGTATTGACCTTGCTGGCGTCATGCTCAAAAGACAGGGCTGTCAGAGGGTACTTTCAGGACCATGGAATGTCATATCCTGCAGATATATCCGGCATCGGCATGATGGCCGTAAAATATGTCGGCATTGAAGATGATGAAATGCTTGTTCCTGGGGCCAGGGAATTCGTTCAAGATGGAATTATCTTTATAAAAGGCTACTTTAAACATGAAGATGCAATGTCCCATATTCCTGGCACAAGCGCTGTTGCAGTCAGTAAACCTGTTTTTTACAGGGGTGAAACAGGAGAGGTGGGGATAATGGTTAAAGTGACCGGGTATGGAGAGGGTGATCCAGGTGATAAAACGTCCCTGGACGTTGAATGGCTCTCACAGGATGAAAAATTGTGGAGGGTAGAGAATTATGCATATTTCGACCGTAATGCTCTATATAAATGGCAGTACGGCGGAATGGTTTTTTAAGTTTGAAAGTGATGGAAAAACTTTCGGATTTATCCATGTTGTCAGGGACATGACGAAACGCAAGCAGGCTGATGAGAAGCTCAGACATCACACGTTTTACGATCAGCTGACAAACCTCCCGAACCGTGAGCTCTTATCACAGTATCTGGAGCATATGCTTGGCCGCTTGCCATCGAAGGACAAATATTTATTTGCCGTTCTCTTTATTGACCTCTGGAATTTATTCCTGTTGCTGAAGAAACAGGACTGATTTCCGAGATCGGGGAATGGGTACTGATGACCTCCTGCGTTCAGAATAAAAAATGGTTGGACGCAGGATATAGACCTCTTTCAATAAGGGTTAATTTTTCCGCCCGTCAGTTTCAGAGGCAGGATCTTGTTAAAACGATAAAGAGAGTGCTGGACGAAACCGGCATGCCGGCTGATCTGCTGAATATCGAGATTACCGAAAGTATTGCCATGGAAGAGCATAGTATCGAGACATTAAATACATTATCCGATATGGGAATACAGATTTCCATTGATGATTTTGGTACAGGGTACTCATCACTGGGATATTTGAAAGACCTGCCGATCAATACAGTAAAGATCGATAAGTCCTTTATCAGGGACATTCTTGTAGATCCCAATGCCAAGTCAATCGTCAGGGCCATAATTGCCATGGCAAACAATCTCCGAATTTCGGTCGTTGCCGAGGGAGTAGAGACGGAAGGCCAAAAAGAATTTCTGCATTCACAGCAGTGTGACAATATACAGGGTTTTCTATACAGTCCGCCTGTGCCTGAAGATGATTTCACAAGGATGTTACAACGAGAGAAGACATTGACGCTTTCTTGATAGATTAAGAAGGAAATGAACAAGATAACATTTCTATTTTTTATTATGCAATCACTGCAATCTGAATATCCATAACATTCGTCCCTGTAGGCCCTGTAATCAGCAGGGAATCCGTTTTCCTGAAGAAATTATAGGAATCGTTGTTGTCAAGAAATTCCTGCGGGTTTAAACCAAGTTTTTTTGCCTTTGAAATAGTTTGGCCATCAACAATAGCTCCGGCTGCATCTGTAGGCCCGTCGGTGCCGTCAGTTCCAGCTGAAAGAAACGTTATCCCTTCGATGCCGTCTATCTCCATAGCAAAGCTTAGTGCGAGTTCAGTATTACGTCCGCCTTTTCCATTACCTTTAACTATTACCGTAGTTTCTCCGCCGGAGATTAAGCATTTTGAACGGCTTGAATTGTTTGAACGTTCGTCTAAAGCTTTTTTCGCCAGCCACTTCCCCGCTTCCTTTGCCTCTCCGGTTAACTCTGCCGAAATTATTTCAGTATCAAGGCCAAAGATTTCTGCCTCTTTATATGCTGCGTCAATAGCTTTTTTATTGCTTCCAATGATTATATTCTGGATGTTATGAAAAATTGGATTATTCTGTTTCGGTGTATCAGGGATTATTCCAGCTGCTCCTTTTTTTAAAACGTCTACAACACTGCCGGGCGCCTTATCCAGAAGATTGAACTTTTTAAGAACCTCCAGGGCATCCTGATATGTCGATGAATCGGGGGCTGTTGGGCCCGATGCAATAACGTCCATTTTATCTCCGATTACATCTGATATCAAAAGGCTTATAATTTTTGCTGGATAGACAATTTCAGCAAGCCGGCCTCCCTTGACTGCGGATAAGTGTTTTCTGACAGAATTCAATTCAGTAATATCTGCACCAGCCTTTAAAAGCAGATCAGTAATCGACTGTTTCTCGGAAAGGGTAACTCCTTCACATGGAGAAACAAAAAGTGCTGAACCGCCTCCTGATATCAGACATAACACAAGGGTATTACTATCTGCTTCTTTTAGCAGCTTTATTATTTTTTGTGCTGCCTTAAAGCCATTCTCATCAGGTACAGGATGCGCCGCCTCAAGCACCTTTATTTTCTTCAGTTCTCCTGACAGCTGACTTTTTGCGTGCCCGTATTTTGTAACAACAATACCACCACTTATTTGGTCATTATCAAACATTTCCTCAGCTGCCTGTGCCATCTGATAAGCGGCCTTGCCAAATCCGGTGATAATAAGTTTTGTGAACCCTTTCATTGAATAATAGGAATGGATCTTGTCAGTGTATCCCTTGACTATGAATGAAGGATTAACTGACCTGAGTGCTTCCCTGAATATTTTGCCTGCTATTTCTTTTTTGTCCATGGTGCTGTTTTCCTTGACCAATTAAGGTTTTGCATTTATACTTATCATACTTGATTTTAAATGTTTTTTTGCTGGACATTTAATGCGACCGATAACATCTTTGAGAGAAGGTAATGGCTGATTTCCATCAGACAGGTGTCATAGCAACATTTCACAAGTTAGGGAAAGCAAAGATCGAAAAGATCGAAGCTGAAT
>JBDLIC010000140.1:0-9265 GCA_039715075.1 Nitrospirota bacterium | reverse complement strand
AATCCCCCTTAATCCCCCTTTTCCAAAGGGGGAAACTTGAAAGGAGAACTTTTCATCCCCGTTTACAAAACGGGGTATTCAAGTTCATTTCTTCATAAAATAAGTATGACTATTCATCCCTCCCCCTTTTCCAAAGGGGGGAATAAAAAGAGACAAACAGTTATGACTAAAAAAGGATAAAATTAAATGCCCAAAAGAACAGACATTCAAAGTATTCTCCTGATCGGGTCCGGCCCTATCATTATCGGACAGGCATGCGAATTTGATTATTCGGGGGCCCAGGCCTGCAAGGCCCTCCGGGAGGAAGGTTATAAAGTAATACTCGTTAACTCTAATCCGGCCACTATTATGACCGACCCGGAAATGGCCGATGTTACCTACATCGAACCACTTACAGTAGATATCCTGGAGATGATAATTGAAAAAGAGCGCCCGGACGTCCTCCTCCCTACAATGGGCGGACAGACAGCACTGAACCTTGCAGTAAACCTTTCTGAAAAAGGTGTCCTTGATAAATATAATGTCGAACTTATCGGGGCAAAGCTGCCTGCAATTAAAAAAGCGGAAGACAGAGAACTCTTTAAAAAAGCAATGGCCAAAATAGGACTTTCCACTCCTAAAAGCTCTACCATCCATTCATATGAAGAAGGTATAAAGGCCCTCGACATCCTTAAGTTCCCCCTGATATTGAGGCCGTCCTTCACTCTTGGAGGCACAGGCGGAAGCATTGCCTATAACCTTGACGAATATGATGAGAAAATGAAAACTGCGCTGAAGCTCAGTCCGGTGAGCCAGGTGCTTGTCGAAGAGTCGGTCCTTGGATGGAAAGAATATGAGCTTGAGGTCATGCGCGACAATATGGACAATGTTGTCATCATCTGCTCAATCGAAAACTTTGACGCTATGGGTGTACATACCGGCGATTCCATTACAGTAGCGCCTGCCCAGACACTTACTGACAAGGAATATCAGATAATGAGGGATGCGTCAATCCGTATCATGCAGGAAATCGGTGTTGATACAGGAGGTTCAAATGTGCAGTTCGCGGTCAATCCTGATGACGGCCGTATGATCGTGATCGAAATGAACCCGAGGGTGTCAAGAAGCTCTGCCCTGGCTTCCAAGGCGACCGGCTTCCCGATTGCCAAGATCGCCGCAAAATTGGCCGTAGGACTGACACTGGATGAAATCCCGAATGACATCACTAAGGAAACACCGGCTTCATTTGAGCCGACGATCGATTATGTTGTCGTAAAATATCCGCGCTTTGCATTCGAAAAATTCCCTGAGGCCGACTCCACGCTGATGACCCAGATGAAATCAGTCGGAGAAGCCATGTCGATCGGCAGGACATTCAAGGAGTCCCTGCAGAAGGCCCTGAGAAGCCTAGAGATCGACAGCTACGGATTTGAACCGGTTGACGCGGACATAGATGAGATCAAGGAAAAGATAGAGGTCCCGAGCTGGGACCGCATCTGGTACCTCGCCCATGCCCTGAGAAAAGGTGTAAGCATCGAAGACCTGTACGATATAACGATGATCGATCCATGGTTTCTTTTTAACATTAAAGAAATAATCAATATGGAAAAAAGAATTGCTGATTCCGCGAACAGCAGCTCAAGCGAGCTCATTCCTGTTGATATATTAAGAGAAGCCAAGGAATATGGATTCTCGGACAAACGCATAGCCCAATTGATCGGTTCCGACGAAAAGGCCGTCAGAGACACCAGAACCAGCATTGACCTTAAGGCTGTCTATAAAATGGTCGACACCTGTGCTGCCGAGTTTAAGGCGTTTACCCCTTATCTTTATTCCACGTATGAAAAACCGTTTTATAAGATAGCGGTCAGCAATCAGCAGTCAGCGATCAGCCAAAAAGAGACTGCTGAAAAAGAAAAGCTGAATGCTGACAGCTGTTCGCTGACAGCTCTCACAGAATGTGAATCAAATCCCACTGAAAAAGAGAAGGTTATTATTCTTGGCAGCGGGCCTAACAGGATCGGACAGGGGATTGAATTTGACTATTGCTGTGTTCATGCTGTTTTTGCATTTAAGGAACTGGGTTACGAGACAATAATGGTAAACTGCAACCCCGAAACAGTAAGTACTGACTATGACACAGCTGACAGACTCTACTTTGAACCGCTTACACTTGAGGACACATTAAATATTATCAGGACCGAAAAACCGATTGGTGTAATTGTACAGTTTGGCGGCCAGACCCCTCTTAAACTTGCTGTCCCGCTCGAAAAAGAGGGAGTAAAAATTCTCGGTACATCTCCGGATTCAATTGACAGGGCGGAAGACAGAAAAAGGTTTAAGGAAATACTCCATAAACTCGACCTTAAACAGCCGCAAAGCGATACTGCCATGTCTGTTGAAGAAGCAATTGAAGCAGCAAAAATTATTGGTTATCCCGTGATGGTAAGGCCGTCATATGTTCTGGGAGGCAGGGCAATGGAGATTGTTTATGATGAAAAAAGTTTAAAAACTTATATGAAGAAGGCTGTATCAGCATCGCCGGAGCATCCCATACTGGTTGACAAATACCTTGAAGATGCAATTGAAGTTGATGTGGATGCAATATCCGATGGAAAGAGTGTTGTAGTCGCAGGGATCATGGAGCATATAGAAGAAGCCGGTGTACATTCCGGAGACTCCGCGTGTTCCCTCCCCCCTTATTCATTAGCATCGGGGATTATCGAAAAGATCAAGTCCCAGGCCAGGTCCCTGGCAATAGAATTAAATGTTATAGGGCTGATGAACATCCAGTTTGCGGTCAAAGACAATGAGGTCTACATTCTTGAAGTAAACCCCAGGGCCTCACGCACGATCCCTTATGTCAGCAAATCCATCGGTATTCCCCTTGCAAAAATGGCGGCCAAGACTATGGTCGGAAAGACGCTTGAAGAACTGGGTTTAAAATCAGAAGTGCAGATATCACATTATACAGTTAAAGAAGCTGTTTTCCCCTTTGACCGTTTTTCCGGGGTAGATACACTCCTGGGCCCTGAGATGAAATCAACCGGAGAAGTCATGGGTATTGATATGGATTTTGAAAGGGCATATGCAAAATCACAGTCTTCTGCAGGCAACACCATGCCTTTAAGCGGGACAGTGTTTATCAGCGTTAAGGACAAAGACAAGGCAGCCATTTCTTCCATGGCCAGCAAACTTGTATCTCTCGGGTTCTCACTTATTGCTACCAAAGGAACTGCCTTTTATCTAAGGCAGCAGGGCATGAATGCTGAAACTGTCAACAAGGTCGGTGAAGGCAGGCCTAACATAGTTGATTTCATAAAGAGCAAAGAGATTAATCTTATCATCAATACTGTTACCGGGGCAAAGGCCCAGAAGGACTCCTTCTCTTTAAGGGAGGCGGCCCTTCAGTACAATGTGCCATATACGACAACAGTTGCCGGGGCACGCGCCACGATCAATGCTATTGAGGTTGTATTAAAGAAGCAGATCAATATCCATTCACTTCAGGAGTATCATAAGTTTTAAGCCGGAGAACAACTGGAAATAGCCTGGAATCAACCTTTAATATAATTTAATATATAAAGATAATGGGAAAGCTGTTTTGCTTTCCCATTATCAACTTTCACAATTAACTATTTCAGAATTATTGATTTACTGAACATTAATGAATATATTCCCCTTCTCATACTCAGCATTATTGTTGTCACGCAGCCAGATCTCAACTTTGTACGTACCTGTACCAAAGCCTGAAAGATCTACGTTCTCTGAATATACAGACGGACCGTCAGCAACTAAATCCTCTTTAAATACAAAACCACTGTCATTCTTGATCTTGTACTCTTGTTTTTTCATGGGCTGTGCATTTGCAATGTTGCTCCAGACGACAATGTGAAATGTATCGCTCGTTGAAAAATCAGTGTCCGATGTCGAAAAGTCGCTGTTTATGCTCAGGTTCCAGCCTTCTGGATTAGGAGAAAAGATATCAACTGGATTACTCCCCTGATCCACTTCTGTCCCATCGAGGAGCTTATCGTAGTCAGTGTCCGGATGAAGCGGACTGGTTGAATGCTGCACCTCTCCTCCATCATTCAGACCATCACTGTCTGTGTCCGGATTTAATGGATCGGTTGACAGCTGAATTTCAGAACCGTCATCCAGATTATCATCGTCAGTGTCCTGGTTGATCGGATCTGTGCCGTAAACATTGACCTCATTTCAAAGACATACAGGCAAACTAATCTTTTTTCAGATTAGTTCTGATTTCCTCAATAAACAGTTTGAAGTCGTCCAAATGATTTTTATATATGTCATAAGTAATCGAATCGTCGACACCGTCATATATATGAATAAGCATGTTTCTGAAACGTATCATCGATTTATATATCTGAATGTTTTCTGCAGATATTATCCCCTGTTTTGCGATATTATTAAAACAGTCGGCGTATGTTTCAGGCTCGCTCAGGTCCAGTCCGCTGACAATGTGTCTGCATATATCAATCATTTGTTCAATCGAAAGTTCTATATTTCTTTCTATAAAACGTTTATTAATGATATTACCCCTGTAGTCCTCAATCGAGTCAATTTCAACCTGCAGCAACTCCCTCAAAAATTCTTCAATCCGCCGAAGTTTTTTTTCGACCAGGGTTTTGTCTATCATCCGTTTAATCCCGATATATATTTATATTCATCATAATCAGCAATGGTCTTTTCTCTGAATTCCCGGTAGATCGTATAGTCTTTTATAATTAATGGGACTCTGTATTTCATGGCCTGGTGTCTTAAAAAAGCAGATGCAGTATTTAACACAGCCACATCAACGTCTTTTCCTGCAAGGTCGGAGAGCCGAGTTGTAAATTGCAGGAGTTCAATGCCTTCAGGAGACATCGTGAAATAAATACCTATATCGATATCACTGTCTTTTCTCTGCGTGCCTTTTGCTTCCGAACCGAACATTACGGCAAAAACTACATTCGATTCATTTTCGAGATATTCTTTAAGTTTCTTAACGGGATCCATAATATCAATTCTCAAATTAATGGATTAAAATATATTACGATTATAAGTCCTATTTCCATAAATAGTCAAAATAATCAGTGTCATTCATCTTGCTATTTTCATAAGCTTTTCCCCACTAATATAAACTACAATATTGACAGATCATACCAAAAGCTGTTAGAATTTTATGTTAATACTTAATGTACCCGGATGAAACCTACACAATGTAAGCCCCGGAATACAGGGGTTTCCCCCCACAAGCAGAAACAAAGGAGAATATACAACTTATGGAATTTAACACACTGAATTTACACGCCCAGATTGCGGCAGGCATCAAAGCCGCGGGCTTTACAACACAGACACCGATACAGGCCCAGGCAATTCCGCCAGCCCTGCGGAAACAGGATGTCATGGGGCTTGCACAGACCGGAACAGGTAAAACAGCTGCCTTTGTGCTGCCGATTCTGCAGCGCCTGATCACGGGGCCGCGCGGCCCTGTACGTGCACTTGTAATAGCCCCAACCCGTGAACTTGCAGAACAGATACATGAGACCATCAGAACACTGGGACGCCGGACAGGTCTCCGGTGCGCCACTGTCTATGGAGGCGTTAACATAAACTCGCAGATAAAGAAACTGCGTGCAGGCGTAGATATTATTGTGGCCTGTCCCGGACGCCTTCTCGATCACATTAACCAGCGTACGATCAACCTTTCAAAACTGGAGGTTCTCGTACTTGATGAAGCCGACCGGATGCTGGACATGGGCTTCCTGCCTGATATAAAGAAGATCATCAGCCACATACCGCACGCCAGACAGACTATGCTCTTTTCAGCTACAATGCCTGACGCTATAAGGAAACTGGCCAACAACATCCTGCAAGCCCCGGTAACAATACAGATCGATCACAGCGCGCCCGCAAACACCGTAACACACGCACTCTACCCGGTTGATCAGAGCCTGAAAACCGGGCTGCTGCTCAAACTGCTGGGTAATACCGACACTGAATCAGTCCTGGTATTTACACGCACCAAACACCGTGCCAAGCGCGTGGGAGTACAGCTTGAAAAAGCCGGCTACCGCGCTGCATCGTTGCAGGGAAACCTCTCACAGAGCAAACGCCAGGAAGCGCTGAAAGGGTTCCGTAACGGCAGGTACCAGGTCCTTGTCGCAACCGATATTGCGGCCCGGGGCATTGATGTCTCATGCATATCCCATGTGATAAACTTTGATATGCCTGATACCACCGATGCATACACACACCGGATCGGCCGCACAGGCAGGGCCGCGAAGACCGGTGATGCTTTCACCTTCATGACCCGTGAAGATGAACCCATAGTCCGCAGTATTGAACGTGTTCTTGGAGAAAAGGTGGAGCGCCGCACACTGGAGGGCTTTGATTATACAAAGCTTTCCCCGGCAAGCAGTACAGGTAATGCGCGGCCGCCGCGCAGACTGCAGCAAGGCAATGGAAAGAAAAAGAAGACCATGGCCTGGACTAATGTTTCAGCCCTTTCACACAAAAGCGGCCGTAAAAGAAAACCGGTACGCAAGGCTGCAATATAGGTTCTTCACCGGCATCATGATGCCGCTTAACAGAATATCTACGCTCTTCCGGTCGATTATCTCAAACCCTTTCTTACCGTTGCAGACCTCAGTTATATACTCATATAATGAAATTTTAATATATTTTGGATTACACCATTAAATAATATAGAAAAGATTTCTAATTGGTGTTATCCTTTAAAAGACAGGTGGCAGAAAAATGGACATAGTACCAATTAAAACGGTTTACGGTGAAGAGAAATCCAGGGATGAGATCTGCGAACTCGACTCCGCAGACGTGAGTAAAAGGACCCTCTCGACATTCAATAAGTCCTCTGGTTCATATGCGATGAAATGCTTTGGTATTGAGTTTATGGTTTTCCCCTGCGACAGAAAAATCGAATGCTACCATCTGGAAGGCAAGCTGTTCCTGGGAAAACTCAAGGACTTTTTCCGTCTCTCCGTTCTGTGGTATTTTGCGTCCTCAAAGGACATCCCCTTTTCGGGACGTCTTGTCAAACCCACTGATGTGAGAGGCGGTCAGAGGTTTTCAACTGGAACCCATGTACTGCCTCTTAAAGATATAGCAAAGAAGTTCGCCCGGGACCCGTACGGATTCGAGCGTCAGGGCCTGAAATTCGGAGCAGAGAAGATTGAAGGACTTGGCGATAAAGCGATAAGACTGTATCCACTTCCAAGGGTCCCCGTTACGATCCTTTTGTGGGTCGAAGATGAAGAGTACCCGCCCCGGGTAGATCTTTTCTTTGATTCCACCTGTGATTTTCAGATTACCCTGTCAGACATTGTCTGGGCAGTAGCAACGATGTGTACACTTGTAATGCTTGAGCCATGAAACAGATAATGGGTCGGAGCTCGACATGAGAACGATTAAAGCAAAGCAGTAAATTCAATATTCAATCTCTCAAATTCCTTCTTCCTGCCCTGTCATTTCTTACTATTTCCCTGAAAATCTTTTTCTCCATGAGATGTCATTTTTTAAGTCAATTCTGATTTAAATAATTCTAATCCCTTACATCTCTTCCAATATTTTCCCGGCCACTTCTTGTGCATCAACGTTATAATTACCGGAATCAATGGCCTTTTTAATGGCATCAACCCTGTCTGTTCTAATATCAGGCACATCGCTGATCAGTCCTTTAAGCTCGTTTATCTCTTTTGCCTTTCCCGACACAGTAATTTTGTCTTTACTGTCATCTGTTTTATTGGCATTGTCTTTTTGCCCTGCATCCCGGTTTTTGTTTACATCCTTTTCCAGACATTCTCTCACCCAAGAACTGTCATTCTCCTTTACACTACCTGTTAATATTATCGGCCTTTTGACGGAATAGTTTAATTTTAGCCGTCTTTTCTGTAAATTTATTTTACATTTCATATTTATCATATCGGCTTTTGCGTACAAAACTTTAGTCATTTTGACTACCTGCATCAGTATTTTCCATCCTGCTCATAAATCTCACTATTGCATCCTGTAAGCCAAGTCCCTTTTCAGCGAAAAGTTTTGATAATTCAATATCAAACATACTCATACGTATTATGTTCCGGCCCCTTCTTTTCAGTTGAAATACTTTCTGATGTTTCCCTCATTACTTTTAACAGCTGGAATGCAAAAGGGGATTCACCCGACATTGTACTATAAATGGAGCAAAACATTTCTCGAAGCTGGCAAGAAAAGACTTACGGGAGACACTGTTCGTGAGGCTGATTCCACAGAGGTAAAGGATATTAGATTAGAGAATGAGGCACTCAAGCAGCTTGTAGCAGAACTGAGTCTTAAGAACCGGGTGCTAAAAAAAACCTTGAAGGGTTCGGGATAAGGATAAACAGATATATGAAATACTCACAAGCGAAAAAGGGGGAGGTATTAACGTAATATTCATTCCACTTAAATTCATATAATTTCTATTCCACCTGTTTCAGCTTTGTTTTCAGTTTTCCGACTGCCTGGCTGTGAATCTGACAGACCCTTGATTCCGTAATACTAAGGACCTTGCCTATCTCCTGCATTGTCAGTTCTTCCCAGTAATACAGAGCGAGGACAAGCTTTTCTTTTTCCGGAAGGGTTTCTATCAGTTCCGCAAGTTGTTCCTGGTTGTCCTTTTCCTCCAGGATGCTGAGAGGGCTTTTGGCTTTTGGGTCTGCAATACATTCGGTAATATTTAAATTACTGTCAGCATATTTGTTATTATTAAAATCTTCCAGCCTGATTGGATTAGCAATTGTTGCAAACCTGAGTATTTTAAAGTACTGATCAAGCGGCATCTTCATGGACTTTGCCACATCAGCATCATCAGGCATCCTCCCGATTTTTTTCCCCAATTTTGTACGGGCATTATTAATTCCCTCGATCTTCTTTCTCATTGATCTGGGAATCCATGCAGTTGCCCTTAATTCATCTATCATTGCGCCTTTTATTCTCAATTCAGCATAGGTCTTGAGTTTTACTTTTCCGGGTTCAAACCGGTCGACAGCATCCATAAGTCCCATGAGACCGACACTTATCAAATCATCAATAGTAATGTAGTGGGGAAGCTTCCAGGAAAGCCTGTAAGCCGTGTACTTGATATAAGGCAGGAATTCCTTGATTATTTCTTCTTTTGTTTCTTCTGTTATTTCTGATTTGTATTTTAGCATTTTTCCTTTACAAGACCCCCAAGAAAGAATTGTAATGTTCCTTTGACATTATTATTGGTTTCCTTTGAAATCTCACCGGCAATTTCCATTAT